>NZ_CP102950.1:3942674-4285349 GCF_024741795.1 Arthrobacter sp. CJ23
CATGGTGTTCGGCGGAACCCCGGCTCCATGAGATTCCCGGTGGCCACCTGTTCCACCTCGGCAACCCGGCAGTACTGGCGATCGTGGAAACCACGCTGTCCCCGGCCCCGGGGGATGTTCCTGCAGGACCGGGGACAGCGGCTCCCGTGATGGGGCCGTGATGGGGAACTGCTAGGCTCCCGCGCTGACGAGTTCGCTGTCCACGACTTCCCGGTCCACAGCGATCCTGCCGGCGGCAAAGATGCCGGAGATCTCCGCGACCCTCCTGCCCAGGTGCTCGGCGGTGGCGATATCCGCAGGATGGACGCCCTCGACGCCGACGTCCGAGAACGTCTGCGCCGCGGCACCGTTGAAATAGCCGAAGCGGTTGAGGTCGTTTTCGGATCCCTTGGTGCTCTTCCAGCCGGGGAGCAGGCCGAGGTTGATCCAGTTCATGCCGTGCTGCGCGGCAAGGATGGAGAAGTAATCCAGGGTGGAGTTCTTGTCCCCGGCCTTGCAGGCGGCGTTGGTGAAGCCGGCGCCTAGCTTGTTGTGCCATTTCTGCACGGACCAGCGGCCTGCGGTCTTCTCGGCGAAGGCATGGAAGGCCGACGGCGCTGTGCCCATGTAGGTGGGTGCGCCGAAGATGATGGCGTCGGCCTCGTCGAGGAAGTTCCAGGACTCCTCCGTCAGTTCATCCACCCGCAGGAGCGAGGTGGTGGCACCGGCCGATGCGGCCGCGGAAGCCACTGCGTCCGCCAGGACTTTGGTGTGGCCGGAGCCTGAGTAGTAAACAACTGCGATAGCCGGGATGGCCATGGGTACCTCAATCTTTGTGTTGGTCGGGCTGGGACTTCTGAGGGGTCTGTGGCTAGAAGGCGGGCTGCAGGGCAAGCTTTTCGGCGACCAGAACGGCCGCAGCGCGGGCGTTCCCTGCATCCGCGAGCTCGAATTCGTCCACGTGCACCCCGAACTTGTTGCTGAGGATGACGGCGGCTTCAACGAGTGAGAGTGAATCGATGTCCAGGTCCGCGAACGAATCGTCCGGTCCCATGTGGCTGAGCTCGTCCATGGTGGAGCGGATCGCCTCGGCGACGTCCAGAGCAGTAATTTCCATTGGTTCCCCCTTGTTCAGGTGGCCCGGGTTGGCCGGTGCCACGGTGGTCCTGCGGGCACGCGGCCCGCAGGAAGGTGGTGCGGCCCTAATGCGGGTCGACCACCGAGATCGATGGCCAGGTCATGGCAATGGCGCCCCAGGTGGTTCCGCCGCCAAAGGCCGTCAGGACCACTTTGTCGCCCGGGCTCCTGTGGCCCTTCGTTCCCGCGTCCGTCATGGCCAAGGGAATCGAGGCGGCAGAGGTGTTGCCCACCCTGTCCAAATGGACTTCGGCCCTGGAGCCTGGGATCCCGGTCAGGGAGGCAACGGTGTTCAGGATCCTGAGGTTTGCTTGGTGGGCGATCAGGGAATCCACCTCAGCTGCCGTCCAGCCGACACGCTCCAGCACGGTTTCCACGGAGTCGGACATGGCGGTGACGGCCTGAGTGAACACCTCCTTGCCCTGCATCTCGAAGAAGCTGCCGACGCTGCGTGGAACGTGGATGAGCGTTTCGCCGTTGCCGTCGGAGTGGAGGGTGGAGGCGAGGACCGCGCCGGGCTCCTCTGCCGTTCCGGCCGACAGATAGGCCGCGCCGGCGCCGTCCCCGAAGATGACCGAGGTGGTCCGGTCCGTGGGATCGAGCAGGCGGGTGAACGTGTCCGCACCGATGACGAGGGCCGAGTCCACAGCGCCCGACGTGATGGCCCAGGTGGCCGTCGCCATGGCGTAGACAAACCCGGAGCAGACGGCGGAGACGTCGAATGCCGCGATGCCGTGCAGCCCGAGGTTCGCCGCGACCTTCGGCGCTGTGGCCGGGCAGACCTTGTCCGGCGTCGACGTCGCCACGATCATCAGCCCCACGGACTCGACGCCGGCACTTGCCAGCGCGCGCCGCGCTGCGGTGGTGGCGAGGACGCTGGTGCTCTCGGTCTCGTCAGAATGGCGGCGTTCGGCGATGCCCGTGCGGCGCCTGATCCATTCGTCCGAAGTGTCCATGATGGTGGACAGGTGCTCGTTGGTGACCACCCTGTCGGGAAGTGCTCCGCCGAGCCCCCGGACGACGGCCGCCCTGGCACTCATTGGCCTGCCCCGGTGGGCAGTTGGTGGGCCACGCTGCAGACGACTTCTCCGCCGTCGAAGGTTCCCACCACGTCGGCGCAGCGCCACGGCTCCCCGTCCTTCACGATCAACCGGCTCTTCTGCAGCCGCACGGCCAGTCCGGTTCCGTGCCCGCCCGCCGCTTTCGGACCCGGTCCGCTGAACGTGATGCGGGTCTTGCGCATCCACAGCGTGTTGCTGTCCGCGCGGTTCATGGCGTCCAGCCGGTAGAGCAGGACCTGCCCCAGTTGCAGGGTGGCCACGAAGTACTCGACGGCGGAGAGTGCCTGAGGGTAGGCGGCCTCCAGTCCGCGGCGGCGGACCAGGGGGTGGCCCAGGGACGGTTGCTGGCGGAACGACAGCAGCGCGCAGGCGGTTCCGTCGTCCGGCTCAAGGACCACGTCCAGCAGCGAAACCTGCCGTTCCGCCCAGAGCCCGCCGTAAAGGCGCGTACCGGACTCGCCAACCAAGGCATCCTCGGACGGCGACTGGACCGACGCGAGTCCGAGTTCGGCCGGCGCATGGGCCAGCTGCAGAACGGCGTTCATGGACGCGACCGAGCACCGCAGGACCGAGGATCCGTCACCCACATCCTGGAGTGTTGCCTGGCAGTCGAGGTGGCCCAGCGCCCCCTCCACTGGCTCGCTGCCGCCGGAGATGGTCACCGATTGCAGGTAGGCCTTGGGCAGCAGCTCAGGAGAATAGCGGCTGGCGAGCAGGGCCTCGGCCATTCTGCAAGCAAGGACAAGGACATCCGTGGTGCCCAGATGCGGGGTCTGCGCAGAGTCGCCCTTGACGGACCAGACGCCTTCCACGCCCAGTCCGGCGCGGGCAGTGAGCGTGGACTCGGACACCGTATGGGCCACCCGGAGTTCGTGGAGCCGCGGATTGGTGGACTTGTAACCGTGGCTGAAGAAGCGGCGGCGCCCATCGCCCAGGAGCTCGTCGATGGAAGCGTATCGTTCGGTGGCGGAGCGTAGGGCAAGTGGCATGCGTGTTCCTTGGATCGTCATCGGCGGTGATCCAAGAATCCGCCACGGTGCCGCCGGTAACCAGTGTCCCCGGATGGTGGTGGTGCCAGCACCACCACCATCCGGGTGCCGGGAAGGGCGCGTCCATCATGATGACCGCGTGAATCGCCGTTAACACTCCCGAAACATCACGGTCATGCGATCTTCATGAAGCAGGGATTTCTGTAACTTCTCCGCAACTTGCCTCTTCGGAACCCGAAACATAGCTCACCGAATATTGATCAGGGGGTTGCACAGGGCCGGAACATGCGGGCCCGTTCACGGCTGGTTCGAATGGAAGGGACACCCTGGTGGAACTCACTGCGGGAAATGTCTGGGTGATGATCTCCGCGGCGCTTGCGCTGTTCATGACGCCGGGCCTCGGCCTCTTTTACGGCGGCATGACGCGGGCCAAGGCTGCGCTCAACATGATCATGATGAGCTTTGTCTCCGCCGGCATAGTCGGCGTGGTCTGGGTCCTGTGGGGCTACTCCATGACAGGCGGCCAGAGCATCCTGGGCCTGTTCGGCAACCCCTTCGCCAGCTTCGGCCTCGCCAACGTCCCGGCCTCCGAACTCATCAAGGTCGGTTTCAGCGCCACCTTCGCCATTGTCACCGTGGCCCTGATCAGCGGCGCCATTGCCGACCGCGCCAAGTTCGGCGCCTGGGTCCTCTTCGTCCCCGCTTGGATCACCCTGGTCTACTGCCCGCTGGCCTTCATGGTCTGGGGCGGCGGGCTGATGAGCGCCGGCGGCGCTGTCACTGCCGTGTTCGGCCAGGTCATCGACTTCGCCGGCGGCACCGTGGTGGAGATCGCGTCGGGTGTGGCCGCCTTCGTCCTGGTGCTCATCCTGGGCAACCGCCACGGCTTCAAGAAGGACCCCAGCCACCGCCCGCACAACATCCCCTTCATCATGCTGGGCGCCGCCATTCTCTGGTTCGGCTGGTTCGGCTTCAACGCCGGCGCCGCCACCACCGCCGAGCAGGCCGGCCTCGTCTGGATCAACACCCTGGTGGCCCCGGCCGCGGCCATGCTCAGTTGGCTGATCACCGAAAAGATCCGCCACGGCCACCCCACCTCCCTGGGTGCAGCGTCCGGCGCCGTCGCCGGCCTCGTGGCCATCACGCCGTCGTGCGCCAACATCAGCCCGCTCGCCGCAGTGGGCCTGGGCCTGGTGGCCGGCGCCGCCTGTGCCATCTTCGTGGACCTGAAGCACAAGTTCGGCTACGACGACTCCCTGGACGTGGTGGGCGTCCACTTCGGCGCCGGAATCGTGGGCACACTCTCCCTCGGCTTCATCGCCCTGCCCGTCAACGGCGAAGGCGGCGGGCTCCTCTACGGCGGCGGCCTCCAGCAGCTCATCGCCCAGACCGTCGCGGTCCTCATCACCATCGCCGTCTCCGGCATCGCCACCGCCGTGATCGCCCTCGCCATCCACAAGACCATCGGCTTCCGCGTCAGCCACGAGAACGAAGTGGCCGGCGTGGACCGCTCCGAGCACGCCGAGTCCGCCTACGAATTCAGCGAGATCTTCCGCGGCGACTTCCACGCGCTATTCCAGCACCACACCCCGGCCGGCGGACGGTCCGGCGATGCCCACTCGGCCGATGCCGGTGCCCCTGCCGGGCGGGCCAAGCAGGACAGCCTCGCGTAGTCCGGTAGTTCCTGCTGGATCACCCCACCGCTGCCACCCTTCGATTCCCGCAATAACGGGGTTCCCGGTGGTGGCAGCGGGGGTGATCCAGCAGAATGTCCGCGGCAGGGCGGGTCAGGCGGTTCCGGTCCAGATCCGCCGCCACCAGGGGCGCTTGATCTCCGGCTCCGGCACAGGCCCGACGTCGGCCGCCGCGGCCGCAGCAGCAGCAGCCTTGCGCGCCCGCCAGCGTTCAAGCTCGACGCCGATGTCGCGAGTCTTGGTGATGACCGGCGGGCCGCCCTGGAGCTGGCGCCGCGCCTCGATGACCCGGGCATTGAAGTCCTCCACGATGTCGCGGACCTGCTTTTCGGTGAACTGGGCATCGAGCCTTGAGTCCAGTTCGGCGTCCTCGGTGCGCAGGAGAATCGCCTTGGGGCCAAGTCCGCCGAGATGCTCGCGTTGGATCAGGCCTTTGACCCACCAGTCGGGATCGTAGGCCTCCCCCAGCCCGGGAATCGGCTTGCCGGCGTACTTGAGGTTGTCGAACTTCCCCTGGGCCATGGCGTCGCGGATGAGGTATTCCACCCGGGCTGCGTCGTCCACCTTCCGGCGCTTCTGCCGGGTTTCTTCCTCGGCGGCCTGCAGCTCAGCATCCTCCTGGGCGTTGCCGCCGGAGACTCGGACCGCGCGCACCTCAGCAGCCCGCTCAAGCCTTCGCCTGAAGGCACTGTTTTCGCCGTTCACCGTTGACCACCGTCCTTGCCTGCCGGAATCGTGGTTGTGCATCCAGTATTCGCCACAACCGCGTGCGCCGTCCGCCGCCGCAGGGCCTAACGCACGAAATATCCCCCAGGGCGCCGGTGTTTCCTCGGATATGACAACCATCGGAATCATCGGTGCAGGACACATTGGCAGCCAGATTGCGCGCAAGGCAGTCGAACTCGGCTACGACGTGGTTCTCAGCAATTCCCGCGGGCCGGAAACCCTCGCCGAACTGGTCGCCGAACTTGGACCGCACGCCCGGGCCGCAACACCTGCCGAAGCAGCTGCGGCAGGCGATTTCGCCGTCGTGACCGTCCCGTTCAGAAGCCTCGCAAGCATCCCGGCCGAGCCGCTCGCGGGCAAGATCGTGGTCGACACCGGCAACTACTACTGGGAGCGCGACGGCCGCGTCCCCGCCCTCGACGCCGGCGAGGCCACCACCTCCGGGCTGGTGCAGGAACACCTGCCCACGTCCAAGGTGGCGAAGGCCTTCAACCACATCAACTACCGCCAGATCACCACGGACGGCACCCCTGCCGGCACGCCGAACCGCCGCGCCCTGGCCACCGCCAGCGACTACCCCGAGGCTTCGGAGTTGGTGACCAGGCTCTACGACGAGTTCGGCTTCGACACCGTGAACATGGGCCCGCTCTCCGAGAGCTGGCGGGCCGAACGGGACCGCCCGGCTTATGTGGTGCGGCAGAACGCGGCCGAACTCGCCGCGAACCTGGCGAAGGCGCCGCGGACGATCTGAGGGGACTTCTGGCAGGGAGACCTGGCTGTGGGGCATCCCCAAATATGCCTGGTCGGGAATATTTCACGTACCGGTCTATGTGAGGCTCCTCACATAGACCGGCGTGTGCGTTGGCGCTCGAAATCAGGCCAGGAACTTCTCGGCGGGGCCTGATTCCACACAAGATTTCTTTGACTTAACCGGCCCGCGATCATACTGTTTGGGTGTCTCATTTCCTTGTGAAATAAGACATTCCGCCTCCTGCGAGGCGATTTGCCACCACCCGCCAGAGTCACATCCCTGGGTCTCCCGGCGGGGCTCCATGTGAGCGCAAGAAGCCCTTCGGTTGCCGCTGAGGGGCTTCCTTCGTTAACCATCCGAGCGGCATCCCCGCACCCCTTGGCAGTTCGCCCGCTGGGCGCAGCATTTCCTTTTGCTAGGTTTGTCCCACTCACCCGAACAACGGGCCCCGGTGGCGGCAACCGCCGGGGATCAATCCATGGTTCGGCGGCGGGTGGCAAGCAATTCTCTGGATTCCCGAGCTCTTGGAATCTGGAACAACCGCAGGAAGGAATCAGCATGTCTGAGCGATACTCACAAAGCACTCCCATTCAATTCCCGGCACGCCGCAGCATCGTGTTGGGCGGGGCTGCTGTTGCCGCCGGCCTTTTGCTGGGCGCAAGCCCGGCAGAAGCAGCCGGCAGCAAATACAACCGGAACAGCGCGGTCAAGTTCGCTCGCTCAATGGCGCTTGACAAGGAGCCATACCTGTTCGGAAACAACTGCACTTGGTTTGTGTCTCGAGCCTTATGGGCGGGAGGGCTCCCGAAAAGCAAGACGTGGACGCCGTGGACGTTGAATCCGGGCCTCATCGCTTCAAGGGCGCACATCGCAAGAGGTGGCGGCCCGAGCAAGGCAGCGGCCAGCGCAGATCACCTCAAAAGCTATCTTGTCCGGGAAAGCAAGATCGGCACGATCCGCGAACTCGATTTCGGAAACAACAATGTGAAAGATGCCCAGCTTGGCGATGTCATTTTCTACGACTGGGACAATGGAGCCGACGGGTTCGTGGATCACGCGATGATTATCACCGCGTTCTCCGAAGACTCAAACGGCCGCTACAAATACCCGCTTGTATCCGGCCAGTCCCGGGGGGTACTGGATCAGGGATGGACTTGGAGCGGAGGACGTAGCGGCTGGATCGCCGAAAAATACAAAGGCTCAAAGGACAAGGCACGCGCCTACTTGGTGAGGATCGCCAACTAAGGAAGTTTGAAAGGCCCGACGGCGGGAGGTTCCCGCCGTCGGGCCTTTGCGTTGCGCTCAGTACCCCTTCGCCGAGTACGCGCCCAGCGCGCGGCTGATTTCCCGGGCGGCCCCGACGGCGGCCTCGCCGTATTCCTCGAACTTGGCGGGCACGATGCGGCTGGACGGGCCGGAGATCGAGATGGACCCGGCCGGTTTCTGGCCCGGCCCCAGGACGGCGACGCCGATGGAGGAGATGCCGGTGCTCAGGCCCTGTTCGTTGATGGAGAAGCCGCGCGCGCGGGTCTCGGCGATCATCTGCCGGAGCAGCGCCGGGTCCACCACGGTCTGCGGGGTCACGGCATCCGGCGGCACGGACAGGTATTCGTCAACGTAGCTGTCGTCCGCAGCCGCCAGGAAAGCGATGCCGGTGGCCGAGGCGTGCATGGGCAGGCGCGAGCCCAAGGGCAGGAATGCGCGTAGGACGTGCGGGGTGTCGAGCCGTTCGAGGACCAGCATGAAGCGGCGGTCCGGCACGGCCAGGTGCACGGTCTCGGTGGTGTCCAGCTGCAGGGCGTTGAGCGGCCCCATGGCCGCATCGCGGATGGCCGATCCGCTGCTGCCGCGGCTGGCCACGGCAAAGGCGTGGTTGGTCAGCACCCATTTCCCGGACTGCGCGTCCGATTGCGACACCCAGCCAAGCTCGCCGAGGGTCCGGAGCATGCGCAGCACCGTGGCCTTGGGGACGTCCACCTCGCGGCTAAGCTCGGACAGGCCCGCCGGCTGGTTGTCCGAGACCGCCTCCAGAACCTTCATAGCAGTGACGACGCTTTGCGTGCTCATCCAACCTCCTGATCGCCGGCCCCTTGACCGCCCACCTTTCGTGATCTACATTACAGGCGAATTCCAAAAATGAACCGTTGGTTCATCCAGTGAACCGAAGATGTTTGATTGGAGAACGGACCCTATGGGTATTCAAATTGCTGCACTCCTCATATTCGTCGGCGTATTCGTCGTGGCGACCCTGCGCAAGGTGCACATCGGCGTGCTCATGTTTGCCGCGGCGGCCGGCGTCGGCATCTGGATGGCGGGCATGAGCATCGACAAAGTGGTGGCCGGCTTCCCCATCGGGATCCTGGTCCTGCTGGTGGGCGTGACCTACTTCTTCTCGATTGCCCAGGCCAACGGGACCATCGACCGGATCATCGAACTGGCCATCACCAAGGTGGGCGACCGCGCCTTCTTCCTTCCCATCGCCTTCTTCGCGCTCACCGTGGGCATCTCGGCCATGGGATCGCCGCTGGCCGGCCTGGTCATGGCCCCGATCGGGATGCCGCTCGCCAAGAAGTACGGGATCGACCGCATGCTCATGGGCATCGCGATCGGCTCCGGCCTCAGCGCCGGCGGCTTCGCCCCCACCAGCCTGTTCGGCATCGTCACCTACGGCACGGCCGAGGCCGCGGGCATCGACCTTGACCCTCTGGTCCTGTTCACGGTCGCCCTCGCCGCCAATGTCCTCCTGCTGGCGGCCGCCTACGTGCTCTTCGGCGGCTTCAGGCTCCTGAACCGCCGCACGGTTGACGGTTTCGGCGATCTGCCGCGGTTCAGCACCAGCCGCCCAACGCCGTCGCACCCCTTTGAGCGCGAAGGCAACGCCGCCCGCGCCCGCCAAGTTGTCACGCTGGGCGTCCAGGTTCTGGACGATCCGCGCCGCACGCCGCCTGCCGCGGCGGAAAAGATGAACCGGAACCAGATCATCACCGTGCTGTGCATGGCCGGCCTGGTCCTGACGGTCATCCTGATGTCCCTCCTCGGCGCGAACCCGGACATCGGCATCCTGTGCTTCGCGTTCGCCTCGGTCCTCACGCTCTGCGATCCGGCGTCGGGCAAGTGCGCGGTGGCCAAGATCGACTGGTCCACGGTGCTGCTGGTGGGCGGCATCATCACGTTCGTCGGCGTGCTTCAGACCATGGGAGCCGTCGCCCTGCTCGGCAAAGCAGCCGGCGGCGTCGGGACACCCCTCGTTGCGGCGCTGGTGATCTGCGCGATCGGCGGGCTCGTCTCGGCGTTCGCCTCCACCACCGGGATGCTCGCCGCGCTGGTGCCGCTGGCCCTGCCGCTGGTCGCCTCCGGGGACATCGCCGGCTGGGCCGTCATCGCCGCCCTGGGCGTGTGCTCATCCATTGTGGACGTCTCGCCGTTCTCCACCGTGGGCGCCACCTTCGTGGCCACCGTGGACGAGGACGAACGGCCGCGCATCACCAGGCTGCTCACCCGCTGGGGCCTCTCCATGGTGGCGGTGGGCCCGCTCCTGCTGGTGGGCGCCCTGGTACTGCCCTCCAGTTTCTAGCTGCAAACAAAGGACTTCGCCATGATCAAGCCACTCCGCGGCATCACCGTGGTCGACCTCAGCCGGGCCCTCGCCGGCCCGTACTGCACCGCCCTGCTGGCCGACATGGGTGCCAGGATCATCAAGGTCGAAAGCATCAACGGCGGCGATACCGCCCGCCAATGGCCGCCGTTCCAGGACGGGCACAGCCTGTACTTCGATTCCGTGAACCGCAACAAGGCCTCCGTCTGCCTGGACTTCTACTCCGCCGAAGGCCGCGAAATCCTCGGCAGGCTGATCGCCAACGCCGACGTGCTGGTGGAGAACTTCAAGCCCGGCACGCTGGACAAAATGGGGCTGACGGCGGAGCGGCTCGAGGAACTCAACCCGAGTCTCGTCGTCGGGTCCGTCAACGGTTTCGGCAACGCCGGACCGCTCAAGGACCACGCCGGGCTGGACCAGGTGATCCAGGGAATGTCCGGCCTCATGTCGGTCACGGGAGCCGGGCCGGGGAGCAACTACCGCGTGGGCGTCCCGATCGTGGACATCACCTCCGGCATGGTCTGCGCGTTCGGCATCGTGGCGGCGCTGCTGGGGCGGCGCAACGGCGAGCCGGTGCGGCGCGTCTCCACGTCACTGCTGGAGACGGCGCTGAATCTCTCGGCGTTCCAGGGCCAGAAGGCCCTCAGCCTGGGCGAAGCCCCCTCGCCGCAGGGCAACAACCACCCGGTCATCGCGCCCTACGGCATGTTCACCACGGCCACGGATCCCGTGAACATCGCCGTCGGCAGCGACAAGCAGTGGCGGGCGTTCTGCGGCCTGCTCGGCATCCCGCTGGCCGTGGAGGATCCGCGTTTCCTCACCGGTGCGGACCGTTCGGCGAACAGGGAGCAGTTGACCGGGCTCATCGAGACGGCCCTCGCTGCGAAGCCGGCGGCGGAGTGGGTGCCCATGATCAGCCAGGCGGGCATCCCCTGCGGCCCCATCTACGACTACACGCAGGCCCTGGCCTCCGAGCAGGTGGCCGCCCTGGGCCTGGTCCAGCAGCGACGGCGCCGGGACGGTTCCGTGCTGCCGCTACTGCGGGGGCCGTTAAGTCTCGACGGCGGTGCGAGCGAGATCCTGTCGCCGCCGCCCCTGTTGGGGGAACACACGGCGGAAGTGCTGCGGGAGATGGGATTCTCCGAGGAGGACATCGAGCGGCTCGAGGCCACCGGCAAGGTCATGAACAACTCAGTAATGGGCACGGAATCAACGGCAGGAGCACGGCCATGAGCGCTACCGAACGCAGCCCCAGGATCAACGTCAGCGTCAGCGATGGCGTGGCAACCGTCGAGATCGACAACCCCACGCAGCGGAACGCCCTCACCAAGGCCATGTGCCTGGAGCTCCAGGAGCTCATGCCGCACCTCGAGGCCGATCCAGACGTCAACGTGGTGGTGCTGCGCGGCGCGGGCGATACGTTCTGCGCGGGCGCGGCCATCAGCGAGCTGTCATCCGTGCTGCTGGACCGGCAGGAGGACGAAACCAGCGTGGACCAGCTGAGCCGGGCAGACCACGCCATCACGTCCGTCACCAAGCCCACCGTGGCCTTGGTGGACGGGGCGTGCATGGGCGGGGGTTGGCAGATCGCCTCGGCCTGCGATTTCGTCATCGCCAGCGAGCGGTCCGTCTTCGCCATCACGCCGGCCAAGATCGGCATCATCTACCCGCGGCCCGGTATCGAACGGCTCGTCCGGCAGGTGGGCCACGCCAACGCGAAGTTCATCCTCCTCACCGGCCAGGCGTTCACCGCCGCCCGGGCCCAGTCACTCGGGCTGGTGGCCGAGGCAGTTCCCGACGCGGAGTTCGAGGAGCGGTGCGCCGCCATCGTCGGTTCGCTGCGGAACCGCTCCCGCTTCTCCACCCACTCCATGAAGCGGCTGGTGGACCTGACGGACATGAACCACCCGCGCATCGACCAGGAATGGGCCGATGCCTGGGCCGCCATGCCGGACAACCCGGACATGGGCATCGGCATCAGCGCTTTCCTCAACCGTGAGCAGCCACAGTTCACCTGGCGGCCCGTGGGGTGAGGGATGGTGCGGGTGGTGGCGGCCTCGTGTGATCGCTCGGTGTCGCCGTCCGGGGCTTTGAATCGCCTTGCGTGGCATGCGTCCTTGCCTCCTCGAGTACCGCCCCTTCCTGCTGCTGGTGCAGTGCCGTAAAGTCGGGCCATGAATGATTCGGCTTCCCACCCGGATCCAGTCCCCGATCCCACCACCGGGTTCCGCCGCCGCAGCTCCGCGATCGCCTTGCCGGTCGCCTTCGTCTGTCAGCTGGTCTGCAATGCGCTCTACGCCGGCGCATCAACCTCGACCGGCCTCAGCAGCACCGGCGGCGCGGCCGGTGGCCTCGAACTGGCCGCTGCGGCTCCCGACACCATGCTGGCAGCGGTCATGTTCGCTCTCGTCGGATCACTGTTGGCGGTGCTCGGGCTTCCGGCTGCGCTGCGTCTGCTGCGTCCGGCCCGACCGCGACTGGCCTTGTGGGCGGTAGCGCTCATGGTCACCGGCTACATCAGCTACTTCGGTATCAGCTTCGCCAACCTCGACTGGATCGCCCTGGCCACGAACGGCGTGGACGCGGCCGCCGCCCTGGATGCATCGCCCGCGGGGACATGGGGCCAGCCGTTCTACCTGCTGTTCGCGATCGGCAATCTTGTCGGCACGCTGCTGCTCGGCCTCGCGGTGATCCTGGCCGGCCGCGCCGTCGGCGTGCGGTGGTGGGCGGGCGCGCTCATCATCTGCTGGACCATCGGCCACGTCATCAACATCATCGTCGGCAACGAGTGGTTCGCCGTGGCCGGTGGCGCGCTCGAGATCGTCGGGCTCACGTTCGTGGCCGCGGCGGTGTGGCGGTCGACGAACGCGGACTGGGTGGCGCGGGGCTGACCCTGGCTTGACAACGATCAGGTCGCTCCTCCGGGATCAGCACAGCTCGTCGTCGAGGACCGATCGCCGCCCGCAATCGCGGCGAAGGTATTCATGGTGTCCCCGGTCACGGCATTGTCTACAACACGATGGCGCTTCCTGCCCGAGGCTTGGGCCTCCGAGCCAGGGGACGGAGGGGTCCCCATAGTTAATGCCGATCGACCGGCCCCGCGCGAAATGGGCGTTGGCGATTTCACCGAGTTCGCGGCTGCTCTTCTCGGGGTTGGTCAGTCGGATCCACTCGTAGTCCCACTCCTGCATGTCCCGTATGTGGCGGACGTGTTTGATGGCGCGCATCTGGTCCGCGAGATCGTCATTGACGAGGGCCGGGCTGGGCGGTGTCATGACCGGTGGGGGCTTGGACGGACGGGCAGACTTGAGCGGGCGCACCCTGGCCGGACGGGGCGGGGCCATAGCGAAGCGAACGAGTGCCACGGTCAGTGCAACCACACCGAGAGCGATCAGGAGAACCCACCAGTACTGGATGAGGAGCCCGATCACGACGAGGGCGAGGACGGGGCCACATCCGACGGCGGCGCCCGCGCTACTTGAGCGACGGCGTTTGGTTGCCATGTTGCAGGATCCCACATGGTACCGACAATTTGTAGGGGCAGAAGTGCTCGAGGGCCAGCGTTGATTTCACGCCCTGCTTCATCGGTCGAGAGCACCTGCAGTTTCGTCGACATATTCCTACTTCTGGCGCTTTCGTGCGGGCATCCGCAGTTGCGAGGTACCGGAATCGGGCAGGTTGCTGCAGAAAATGCAGGTACAAAAACATATGCTCGACTCTGAACCTGCCCAAGACGCGTATACCCGGTAAGTACGTGTCCAGCCCGTAGTTTGGTGAGGGTGGTTGCCTGTTCGAGCCAGGCCAGGTCCGGGAGGTCCACCGCGCTACGGGAGCGATCGGGGCTTCCACCTAACGCTGCGGTGATATGGGACGTTGCCCGCCGGATGACGCACTGGTTACTGGGCATGACGACCAGTAACCAGTGCGTCATCCAAGTAGCGCCTGACGTGATCGATCCGGTCGACCGTAAGGCATGCCAATGTCCAGCAAAGGATCCTTTACCGGGTGCTTGCGGCGGCAAGAGCTTGGCGCGATGCCTCAGGGATGCTGAGATTCGCTGTTTACCGCTTTGAGGGCGCGGGCTGTGAGAATTTTCGGACGACTGCAACACACTTAGGTATGTGGCGGACAAGTACAGGGTATGAGCTACCTATCGAGAGCCCCTGACAGGGAAGAGGCCTTTCGGGCACTATACGAATCTGCGTATGCCGACCTACTGAAGTTCGTTCAGCGTCGCACTGAAGCGGCGAATGCTGAGGACGTGGTGGCCGAGGCGTTTCTTATAGTCTGGCGACGAATTTCGGAAGCGCCGACGCTCCAGGATGACGCCCGAGCCTGGGTCTTTGGCATCGCACGAAATCTCATGCTGAATGCTCGCCGCGGAGAACAGCGACGGCAGGCCCTGGGTGTCCGCCTAGCCGAGGCGACGGCGGCATCTCATCGCCCTTCTCACGCTGACCTGGTCAGCAGCCGCGTTGATCTTGGCAGGGCTTGGGCGCTTCTCTCCGAAGTCCACCAAGAGACCCTGGGACTCGCGATCTTCGAGAAGCTCTCCGCACCACAAGCAGCACAGGTCGTGGGGATTTCTCCCGTGGCTTTTCGCCTCCGCCTAGCCCGAGCGCGACGAGCCCTGCGACTACTCCTCGACCACTTCCCCCAGAACGAGTCCGCCGTGCCTGCGGCACTTCCCGAAAAGGCCTCGACACCATGAAAAACAACCAAAATATTGACACACTTCTACGGTCCATGGACGCAGCCGAGCAGAGTACAGCTCCCGACTGGCACCGTTCACAGAAAGACCTGGAACAGATTCTCAGGTCCCGCCCAACTGCTCCGGCAAGCGGAACCGGACCCATGGAAAACAAAACGACCACGTCACGACCCAGCCGTCGCCGGCGAGCCCTCACCTTGGGAGCCTTAGCTCTGGCAGCCACGGCCGGGTTCCTCGTCGTGCCCGCACTCTCGGGAGGGGACCCGGCCTTCGCGACGTGGACCGCCGCTCCTGGTGAGCTGAGCGGCCCCGAGCGTGTCAGTGCGGTCTCCGACTGCGTCCGCTCTAGTCAAGGTGTTGGCAGCGGCATGTATGCCAACGATCTGGCAGCAGCAGAAGTCGCTATCGCTGAGAAGCGCGGCGCCTGGACCACTGTCGTCCTCACTGGAGTCGACGGCTTTCAAGCAACGTGCACCACGGATACCACAGCACCATGGTTCAAAAAAGGATCCTTCGGTTCAGTGGGAAACCCCCGAAAAGGTAAGGCGCTCACACCCCGAGGGGTCATGGCTACTCAGCTCGGAACAGGTGTAATCGCAAACAATCCGCTCTCAATGGCATCTGGTCAGGTTGGCACTGACGTTGCCGCCATCGCTTACACCAGCGCGACCGGCGAACGGATCATGGCCACCGTCTCCAAAGGTCAGTTCGCCTTCTGGCTTCCCGGTACTGAACTGACAAACTCTTCCGACCAACCCGTGGCCATCGAAGTGACCTACAGGGACAGTTCGACCGAAACTCAATACCTCAGCCTCTAACAGGGGGCCCTGAATCGTGCGTCACGTCGGGGACAAGCCAGTCGGTTCAGGGCGACGCCGTGCTGAGTAGTGTCCCTAACCCTGCCGTAAGCCGGTCGATCATCGGGCGCCCCAGCGCCCCTAAATACTGCCTGTGCGGATGCTGGAGCTGACATGCCGGTATACCCCGCCCGATTAGATGCCCTGTGAAGGTGCCCCAAGTGCAACACCTCATGGCGTCATGCAACCCTACGGATGTGAGACGTCTCACCGGCTGAACAGCTGCTACGACGGCAGCGCCTTAATTTTCGTGGAATCGTGCGAGTTTGTCCGCGGCCGGCGATTCTTGTGACTATGTCTCACAACCTTCTGGTTGATTCGCTGTATCCACCGCTAGTTACAAGACACTCGGAGCAGCCCATAACGCCGACACTGATCGGCTATGCACGCGCTTCGAAGCGACAGCAGGCGACAGATCGGTAGCAGGCGGATCGTCTGGCCGCCGGTCTCGGAGCCGATGACGTCCAGGTTGATCATCGCGACACCCATGGGGTCGATGTTGTTCACGATCATGGCCGGCTCTCGCACAACTGGAACAAGGGATCAAACGCGAACGCATTGCCGATTCCATCAGCAAGCGCCGAGAAGCTGGAAAGGCCCTTTGGCTGCCGACGCCACGAGGTCACGGACTGTCAGACTCGAAGCGCTGTCCGCCAGGTCGAGGGCGGCGAGCCCGCTGCGCAGATTGCCCGCGATCCCGGAATGTCCCGAGCAACATTCACAGGCGGCCGCGAGCCCTCACGAACTAATCGCGTCGCATCCCCCCTTAAGCGACGCCAAGCGAACAAAGAACGCCGCCGAAGAGCAATCAAATCCAGAACCTAGTGGGCAGAATGCTACGGAAGGCACGCCTCCATGGAGCCCAGGTGCAGCTGCGCTCCGGTTTTCACGAACTGTCCGAACGTGGGTGCCCCAGTGCTCTCGGCGAGAGCCTTGAAGTCGTCTACGTCAAGCTCGCCCGCCGGCGCCAGAGTCGACACAATGACGCCCACACAGCTGGCTTTCGGGTTGGCTGCCTGTGCTGCCGGCAGCCCGGCCGTGAAGACGAAAAGCACGGCGACGAACAGCATAAGGAATCGACGAATCTGAGTTTTCATTGCTTGCCTCTTGGGAATGCAGTGGGAATTCCACCAATGGATGAATGGCAATCTATGCTCGGCCGGGCCGGCGACACAGCCGGCTGCGGCACCATAAGGCCTCTTCGTTGCCCCAGTGCATGGGCCCAAACGCGGCGCCGGACAAGAGGTTGGGGCGCCTTCATTGACGGGCACTTTGCTCACGTGTGCCCGCCTGAAAAGCCTACTGCTGCCTGAATTCCGATGTCCACAACTGATGCAGGCCCAGAGCAGGAGCCTGTGGGATGGTTTGCCCTGGCGGCGAAAAGCCACCACGCGCCCTCTGCACGGGACATGGCCCTCGCGTTGTTTATCGGCCTTCTGGGCGTGCTGCTAGGCCTGTCCCCGTGGCTGGTGAAAGGATGTCGAGTTCCCGGGTTTTATGGCGCTGCGCCTCCGCGACCGCGAGACGATGCAGCGTTGCCAGGCTCGGTCTCGGCCGGAACGCGTCGCGTCCGGCGGTCAGAGTGTGGCTGAAGATCAAACGCAGGGATTCCTCCAGCCCGGTACCGCTGATGCCACCGTTCGAGCGTGCGCCGCCCGATGCCTGTTCCCGGGCGAGTGCCGAGCGGCGACAATCTGCGATGCTGTTCACCATGACGATCACCTTTGAATGGCGCGGAATGGTTCGGAACGAAGAAATCAACCGGCTGCACGCAGAAGGCTTCGATCATGCACTCGTTGACGCCGATTGGACGGATGTTCTCTCGCGCCTGAGTCTGGGTTGGGTCACGGCCCGCGACGGCCACGGCCTCGTGGGCTTCGTCAATGTGATCTGGGACGGTCAATTACACGCGTTCATCGAAGACACATTGGTGGCATATAGGGCTCGCCGGCAGGGCATCGGGAAACGACTCATCGCCGTTGCAACCGAGCAATCAAGGGAGGCAGGCTGCGACTGGCTTCATGTTGACTTCGACGAGCACCTAAAGAGTTTCTACCTGGAGGCATGCGGTTTCCGTCCAACCAATGCTGGTCTCATCCAACTTCGCTAGCTTGCAGGGACACCAGCGACGCCGGACGCTTTAACTGGCTGCCCGTCCGGTGAGCCCCAGAAGGTCAGCGGCGACTGATGGCCGCCCAGTGTTCGAGGCACGACACTCACCGAACATTTAAGGATTCCTGGACGGTATGGCGGACCGCCACTCAAGGCTGCGTTTTGGGCAGCCAACTGAGCGCTGGACTTGTGTTGCCGCAGGTGCCTGAAATCTGAGTGGTTAGGCTCGTGCCAATGTGGAAGGCTTGGGGCATGAACGGCATCCATCACATCAAGCTCTGGGCGGTAGACCGGCCGATGCGCCGGCGAGCTCACCGGTCTGGTCCGGAGCAGTGACCGCCCCCGATCGCCGCCGGGACACGTCCGAGCATCCTTGGCGCGGGATCGACCTCGGCGTGTACGAGCAGCACATGAGCGACGCGCGGGTCGGGCAGCTTCAACAGCTCCACCACATCACCGGGGAACAACTCGCGGCGTACCCGTCCCGTACCATCGGGGTGCTGGGGGTCGCGGGAGGCAACGGACTCGATCTCATCAACCCGGAAACCACGGATGCCGTGTACGGCTACGACATCAACGCCGACTACCTCGACGCATGCGAAGCCCTGTACCACGACACCCTCGGGGATCGCCTCCATCTGATCGAGACGAGCATCGACCGTTCCGTGAGGATTGAGCCCGTCGGCCTCCTCATCGCCAACCTCATCGTGGAGTACGTCGGCGCCGAAGAATTCGCCGCCTTCGCGGCCGCGAATGCCGGCTCCATCGGCGTGCTGTCATGCGTGATCCAACGCAACGACGCGGCAGGCTTCGTCAGCTCGACGGACTACGCGTCGTCGTTCGACGCTCTCGCCTCAGTGTCATCGGACATCGACCCCGAGGCGCTGGACTCAGCCATGTCGGATGCAGGGTTTGCAGCCTTGGGCCGCTGCGAGTACCCCTTGCCGAACGGCAAGACCCTCATCAGGCAGGATTTCCGCCCGACCATAGTCGTGGCCCGACTCTGATTCCAGCCAGCCCCGTCCTTAACTCACTCACCTCATGGAGGGCATCGACCCGAGAGTAGGGGACGAAGAACGGTCAGAGCCAGGCAGGGAGGGTTGATGCCAGCGCGACGTGGACGGCGGTTCCGCCGAGGACGCTGACGACGGCGTTACGTCGCCAGAGGTGAAGACCTGCAGTGACGATGAACCCTGCGGCGATCGCGGCGGTCGCCGGCGTGAAGGCCGGCGGGACGTGCCGCACCGTGTAGAACACCAGGATGGTCATGATGCCGACAGGCATGTTCTCGTTGAGGTACGGCAGCAGGGCGCTGTGGCGGATCGGGGCGAGCAGGGCGAACGGGGCAGCCCTTAACGTCCACGTGACGGCCGAGCTGATCAGGACGGCGGCAAGGATGTAGGCCGGCTCAGGCATGGGAAGTCTTCTTCTGCTGGAGGGCATAGCGCACAAGCAGGAATGCCACGAACATGGCCATGGCGGCGACGAGCATTCCCTCGCCAAAAACCACATAGCCGGCCAGTGCACAGCAGAGAGCGATGACCGGGAGCGGGATACTCCGGCGGACGCGGTAAGCATCGAGGCCGAGGACCAGGAAAAATGCGGTGAGGGCGAAGTCGAGGCCCACAACCCCTTCCGGGATGAAGGTTCCGCCGAGCGCGCCGGCGGTGACCCCGCCCACCCAGGCGACTTGGAAGCAGGCCTGGATGGCGAGGATTCGGCGCCGGCTCCACGTCTGCGCCTCAGGGGATGTCGTCAGGGCCCACGCCTCGTCAGTGAGGGTGAATGTGCTGTAGACCTTGGCGCCGCGGCCGTGCACGCGGTGCAAGGGGAACGAGAGGGCGTAGAAGACGTGCCGGAAGTTGACCAGGAACGCGGTCGCTGCGATCGACGCCAGCGGGGCTAGGGTGACCACCATTCCCAGGATGAGGAATTCGAGGGAGCCGGCGAAAATCACGGTCGCGAACACCGGTGCCCACCACCAGTCCAGGGGCGACTGTGCCACCACCACGCCGAAGGCGACGCCCATCGGCAGTGCAGCCAGGAGCGCAGGGAAGGACGCTCGGATGGCCAGCCGGACATCCCCCGGAGCGGCAGGGGCCGCGGCGCATCCGGCCGCGGGAAGCACACTCTGCGAGGTATTTTCGGTCATGAAGCAATCGTAGAGAGATTTGATGAGCATATGGTTGCTAATCTGCGCTGTATTCTCGTCTTATGAGCAATCAAAGAAAGCTCGATGCCGTGGATCGAGAAATCATATTGCAGCTCTCCAAAGATGGGCGTTTGACCAACCTCGAACTGGCCCGCCGGGTGGGCCTCACGCCCGCACCGTGCCTGCGGCGGGTCCAACGGCTGGAAGACGACGGGGTAATCGCCGGATACCGGGCGGTTATCGACCCAGCGGCCGCGGGAAGGGGCTTCTGCGTCATCATGTCGGTCGAGATCACCATGACCAACCGGCAGACGGTCGAGGATTTCGAAACAGCCGTCGCAGCGCTTGACGAAGTGACGGAGGTCCGGCGGGTGTACGGCGTGCCGGATTACATCGTCAGGGTGGACGTCGCGGATGGCAACGAGTACGAACGCTTCCAGACCCAGAAGATGACAAAACTCCCCGGGATCCACCGCATTATTTCGCATCCAACAATGAAGGTGATCAAGAGCCTGGACTGAGCCTCTGACATCAGCTGAAGAGGACAACCGCCTCCTACCCGCCGCGACCCGTGAGACATGGGTCGCGGCGGTATCGCTTTTCAACCATTTAGGACACGTTAGGCGGCCGGGCTCAGCGGGCCGGGACCAGAACCACCTCGAATTCGGTGGCGCCGGGGGTGAAGAACTTCGCGTTGACCACGGCGAGCGTATTGCCCAACAGGGCCGCCGTCGTCGGGGTCTGGAAGTCGGCGCTCTCGATAACGCCCTGCATCACGCCGGAGGAGAGATCGGGCGCGAGGGTGAAGCGGCTGACCTGGTTGAGCCCGTTCTGCACGGCCCAGAGGGTGCTGCCTTGGACGGTGATGCCGTCGACGAAGGGGACGCTGACTCCGGCGATGGCTGCGCTGGCGCCGGTGGCGGGGTCCACCGTGTAGAGCGCGCCGTTGCCCGAATGCGCCACGATGAGGGTGCTGCCGCCGGCGGCCGCGGCGATGCCGTTGAGGTTGAACGCGGAGGAGGTGTTGGCGGCCGGACCGCTCAGGGTGAGGGTCTCGACGTCGCCCAGCTCACCGTGCTGGCCGACCGGCACGAAGTACAGTTCACCGCGGGCAGAGTTGGTGAACCATGCGCCGTCCGGGGTCAGGGTGACATCGTTGATGAAGCCGCCCAGTGTGGTCAGCTGGTAGTCGGCCACTGCGGCTCCGGTGTCCGTGTTGTAGACGTAGCCATGGCCGGTGCCGCCGCCTGCCACGAACAGCAGGCTGTTGCGCAGGTCGGTGGTCATCCCGACGGCGGCCCTGCCGGCCGGGGCGTCGATGAACAGTTGGGCGGTGCCGGCGCGGATGTCGCCGCGGTAGATGTCGCCGAGGATGAGGTCCCCGGCGTAGAAGGTACTCCCGCGCCCGGGGGCGATGCCTTCGGCGCCGGTGGCGCCCGTCAGCTCAATGAGCGACTGGGCAGTGGGCGGCTTGGCGGTGGCGAGTGGAGCGGGGATGAACAGGGCCGCCAGCGCAATGAACGCGATGGCTGTGCGGCGAAATGCTTGTGCTGGATTCTGGGTTCTGCGGCGCATGACGCTCCCTTGGTAGGGCTTTTCCGCGCGGGGCAATAGGCGGGGAGCTCCGCACGATTGTCCTGTAATTCTAGGGAGGTGCGGGGGTGGTGGGTAGAGGGTTGGGGACGGGTGGGGACGCTCAGCTGTCCGAGGCGGGCGCGCCGTGGAACACGCTAACTACAGGTAGATCGCAATCGGGATTACTTTCAAGACTGGTGGGACCAAACCCAATTTCAGCGATGCATCAAATTGGCCATCCTGCGTAAGCGCATCAAGTCGTTCCGTCAAGTCGTCGAGCATTGACTGCCGCATGCGGTTGAGGAACTTATTCCGGCTCAGAATTGACACCGGCTCCATGCTGATCTCGGCAATCTTGCCCAAGACCCTAAAGGTCCCGTCGAGTATTCTGTCTTTGTCTTGATTCAAGAAATATTCCGTGTCACATATAGTCACTGCTGTTACTGACGATTTGTCAATCCCTCTGATGGTCCCGAAGTATTCACGCGTCGTTTCGTTTCTGAAGTCTTGACGGACCGCCACTGTCGCTGCAGCGGCAAGCTCAGCCTTGGAATCAGCTTCGATGCTCACCTTCATGGCAAATGCCTGCCGCGCTTCGTGCGATGAGTCAAAATCAAAAGCCTCAAGCGCATCCGTCTTGTGCCTGTGTTTGACTATGGCGGCAACGAGTTCCGGCGTGGCTAGATCGAGGATGCTGTTCACTTCGTTGGGCTCGAATGAAGCCGAGAACTCTACGAACACCCCCGACCTCAACTGGTCAAGGGTGTTCGCGCCCGCAACCTTGAATACGAGCCCACGTTCATCCAGGGCCGCTCGCACGTTATGTAGGTAATTCGCCTGAGTAAACAAGAACTTCTGGTGTTGGCGCTGCTCGTTCTTGTCCTCGGAGCCGCCTCTGGTCCTAGCCTCGGCATCGACGTGAGCAGAGGCATCCGGAATGAAGGGGAGCTTGAGACCGAATTTGGCACCACCGTTTATCCCCGCTTCGGTTGTTCGTTGCCGCATTCCGGCGTTGAAAGTCTCCGCAAACTCTTCCACAGGGAGACCAATTGCAAAGAGCTGTTGGAGCAAGGCTGAGACATACTCTGGATTCTGGTAGATGACAAGGCCAAAGACGTCATTTTCGTCAGGCAGAGGATGCGTCGCAAGCTCCTGCGCATAGCCGGAAACGGTTCGCCTTTGCACGTCCAATCTCTTTGCTATCTCGTCAAGGCTTAGCCCCTGCTTAAGCATTCGATCTGTTTGTCGAAGTCGTCCTTCGCGTGTGCCCTGAGCCCCGGTCATTGAGTCATCCTAGCTGATGCAGGTATCCGCACAAATGGGAGCCGCATCCACGCATCTCAGGCTATTGCCGCGGACTGCAAACCTACTCATGGCTCGTGCGATAGCTGGGATTTGAGGAGAAAGCCAAGCCCTCGGGTCTTTGATGGATCCGACATCTGCAGACCTACATCCCGTCGATTGCTGGATGCATCGCCAGGCGCTTGAGAACTTCTCCAGCTGCTCTCCGCAACACTCGTGCTGGACGAAGGCTTGCAATGGACGACACTTCTTCAACAATCTGCTGGTCGTAGTTCCACCCTTGTTCTGCCGCCCGTTGCAGTCCATGAAGTGTCCGCAATGGAATCCGAATGCCGTCTGCCTGCAAGAGGGATAGTAGGCGTCGGCTGGCGATGGCGGTCATGCTGGACTGCGAACCCCCAATTTCGGCAAGGCCCTTGCCCGCCAATGCCCGGACTTCCGGCGATGCATCCGTTGTCAATTGAAGGAGCACGACCTGGCCCCATTCCTCGTCATGGAAGGACTGAGCAACCATAGGAACAGCCAGGCATGCCGCGCTTCGACTCCGCTTGCTGCCCCCAGAAAGCTCAGTTATGGCGCCAACGGCTTCATCACGCTCAAGGCATCCCAATGCCGCCCCCAGTCGAATTGCTTCTGCAAAGTGGGGCAGCACTTCGTCTGCGAATGGATGGTCTCGGAATACTGAATTGATGACATTGGACCAGTCTGAAACGAGATTCTTCCGGGCAGATTCGGGTAGCAGTTCAATGTGGTACGACATCCGATCAAGCGCGCCAGCTTTGAAATACCCGTCGACGGCATCATCCGTCACCAAGTTCGTAACTCCGTTCCACACCTCGGGCACATCGAAACGCACCGCGAGACTCACGCCCAAAGAACCGGAATCGTACCCCCCCACCGACATTCCACCTGTTCGGGAATCTCGCCGAACCGCTTCCATTGCCTCCAAGGCGGCGGCAACCGCTCGTTCCAACACTTGTGCCGGGACCGGTTCCGTCTCGGAATGATGATTCAGAATGTACGTCGCGACTTCAAGGTCAGACAACCCCTCATGTATTTGCTGAAGGGACGCACCGCCAATCACTGCAGCTTGCGCGGCAAGCTCTTTTGCCGTCCCGTCGTTGAGTCGCGCTTCGCCCCAAGTCCTCCATGCTTCCTTGGTCGAAGTTGAAACACTGTCCCAGTTAATTTCCTCTAGAAGGGCCTGAAGAGTGTTCTCCAGGATTCGGACATCTGGTGAGTCGCGCAGGATTTCGATGGCTTCGCAGGCTACGTGCTCATCGGCTCCGCTATCCGCAAGAAGCCTCGTTATGGCGCCCCATAATGCCCTTTCGTCCTGGAAGCTCCTCCGCTCAGTCGACCGCAAAAGACTGAACGCAGCGTCGAGTCCAAGACGAAGCTCAGTTTCGCCCAAGAAGTTGGCCGCCGAAGAGACTGTTATGAGATCTGATCCGGCAACTCTCGAAGGGAACGATGAGCGCCCGACGATAACGCGAGCCTCTTCCGCCAACGCCTTGCTTGGCCCACGAGACTGAACGTTTTGTATTGCGACCTCCAAAGCCTCCCTGTCTTCGGTCAGGCGCAAGAGCCTCAGTGCATCTTGTACGGCAGATGCGTCGGTACCCTCGATGAGTAATCTTGCCTGTGCAAGCCCGAGTCGGCAGCGATGGATCTCATGTGGGTTCGCAGAAAGTTCAGCAGCAAGCAGGCTGCTCCACGCTGCGTGCAACGCTGGGTGGCCAGAAGACATAATCGCCTTCCTTGGCCGCGCACCCATTTCGTCCAAGTAACGCTGGTTTACGAGCTCCCGGTCTCTCTGCCCCGCTTGCGACAGGATCCGCGTGTCCGGCCACGAAATACGCGACCGCACCACATCGACCCATTTTTCCCCGTCGATATCCTCGATGATTGATTCCATCATCCTGAAATGGTTCCGAATCGCATCCAAAACATCTCGTTGCACGACACTCGAAGACCAAGTAACGCCCCTAGATACTTCGAAGGTTTCCCAGAGGCCAGAAGAAAGTTTGAAACCATTGAGATTGCTCAGAGTCCGCCGAACAGCATCGAAATCCCTCATCTCATTTTCCCGAACAGCCAGTTGGATGAGCAGCGCTTTCCGCACTAGGCTCTGGCTCCTACTTTCCTCAAGGGAATCGGAATATCGAATCAAGTCCCTCAACCCACTCACAGCTAGTTCAGGTTCGTCTAATTCAACTTGGGCAACACTAGCGAATATGGCGGCGGCTGCGCGAGCCCCGAAGGGAAGGGATACATCTTCGCTAAACTTCCACAAGAGTGCGGCACCTCGCCCGATGGTAGATTCCATCACTGACGTGTTTGCTGCCTCGACAAGTTGCAGTACCCAATCGGACGATTCAGGAGCCAAAACATCCCGATACCTCTCGTAATCGTCGGTGCGAAGTTGGCTAACCAGGCCAAGTAGCCCCGGACCATCCACCACTTCCCGGGAGAAGTTCGGATGCGGTGACACTGCCCACGGAGCCATAACGGCACATACCCAAGCTGGCTGAATTAGATGTCCCGTGCGTTC
Source organism: Arthrobacter sp. CJ23 (assembly GCF_024741795.1). Classification (NCBI taxonomy): domain Bacteria; kingdom Bacillati; phylum Actinomycetota; class Actinomycetes; order Micrococcales; family Micrococcaceae; genus Arthrobacter; species Arthrobacter sp. CJ23. The sequence goes on from NZ_CP102950.1 coordinate 3,967,870, forward strand.
CATCCGCCGGCCTCCTCATAAAGGGATTTTTCGAATACCTGCTTTTGTTCGGAAGGCAGAGCCATCCCATGCTCAATCATTGTCTGCAGAATCAGGTTCTCAACTTGCGTTCTAAGACTATCGATGGTGTATACGCGCAAAATGTGGCGCTGCTTACCAATGTCACCAAGAGTCTGATTTGCAAGAGTTTGAACTTGCTTCTCAGAAACTTTTGGAAAGGCTGCCCTATCGCATGAGACGAGAACTATTCGCGAATTCTGGGAAGGCGGCCAATTTTGTAATGAATTCCCTATTGAACCGTCTTTAGCGATCTTCTTGTGCCAATTGGCTTCGTAGGCCAAGAAGTGAACATCAGATTCAACATCGTCCTTGTCGGAGAACTCCCGAATCGGCGTAGTGGGATTATTCAATCGGGAAACGGTATCACGCCAAACTGCTTCCCATCTGGGATTCATAGTCAGTAACGGAATCCATCTGACAACCAGCGCCTCCGGAGCGTAGCCTCCAGAATTCAATCTTTCGACTCCGGAAGTTCTACAATCATCGCTTTCGTTCGATCGACATAAATCGTGACTGCCTCAGATCGCTCGGAATTTCCACAATCCGTCGGAGCCACACGGAAAGGAACAAGATCAGAGGCTCCCCTGAGATTTCCTAGCGCGACAACGGCATTGAACGATTTGCCTATCGCAGGGCACTCCGCAAGCCTCGGGGCATCATTCCCAAGTTCCACTACTACATCCCTACCCGCATCGGGAGTGAGTATGTTCAATGGTGGAACAGCTAAGAGGGCAGCAGCGGCCAGAGCGCCAGACACGGATCCCCACGTCGTAATCAAGCGGATTTTGTCTACGATGACAGTCGCGAAATCTGACGTAGACCCCTTTCCCACGGGCTTGGCATATAGGGAAGCCCACAGATAGAGGCAGCTGCTAATTACGAAAAGCACCCACGAAACGTACGCGGAGGACTGCGCGGACACCGATAAGTCATTCTTGATCGATGAGAATAGCAGTCCTGCGGTAAGCGCCCCCGTTGCAGTCGCCAAGAGTGTCGCCGCTGAGCGGGAACGGTCACGGTACCGCTCAGCCGTTGAAGGACTCCCACCACCCGTTGATTCTTGCTGCTGTCCAGTCGACCCCATCTCATGATCATAAGTCGGCGCAACACTCGCCGAAGGCTTATGTGACGCACGGCAGTTCAGAAGTGACTCCGATGAACAATTCAGACCGATCCGCGCAATGGATGGCGCTCATTGGGGAACCAGTGCTGGCACGGAAGCGTCGGAGCGGTAGTGCACGACGCAACTGCGGATCATGTCGCCTTGCTTCTCCTCCGACTGGGCATTGTGGTTGGATTTGCAGAGCTCGTGCCGGATGAAGCCAGACACCAAGACTCCCTCATGGAGGCGCGCCTGATCTGGCCCATTGAACCCCTCCAGGCTCGGAAGCCGGTCGGCATCGTCGCCGCAGGTGGTCCCCGGACGGTCGGGCGGATTCCATGCCAGGACCAACAGACTCTGCGGGCAGTGGCCGCACATCCGGTGTAGCGCGATTCGCGGCCTTCGTCGAGCCATTTCACTTACCGGCTGCGCCAACGGCCTGTGGGGCGTTGACCCCGGACCATTCAAGCATCGAGACCAACTGATCGAGCATCTCACCGTTGGCCCATGAGTCAACACACCCCCTTGACTCCGCCCCTCCCATTCCCTAAACTTTTCATAAAGCAGAATCTAAATTCCACAAAGCGGAAATTCTCCAAGAGCCAAGCAGCCCGGAAGATAGATCCCAGCCCCTCCTCGGAAGGACCTACGATGACGTACACAGTGAACTGCTCCATCCTCTTGACGGAGCTTCCCCTGCTCGAGCGCCCCGCAGCCGCGAAGGCTGCCGGTTTTGACGCCGTCGAGTTCTGGTGGCCCTTCGACACCTCCGTCCCCACCGACGCCCAGGTCACCGAGTTTGAGAACGCCATCAAGGATGCAGGCGTCCAGCTCACGGGCCTGAACTTCAACGCCGGCAACATGCCCGGCGGCGACCGCGGCCTGGTTTCCTGGACCGCCCGCTCCAGCGAATTCCTGGACAACATCGACGTCGTTGCAGGCATCGGCGAGCGCCTCGGCTGCAAGGCCTTCAACGCCCTCTACGGCAACCGCATCGACGGCGAATCGGCCGAGAAGCAGGACGCCATCGGCGCCGAGAACCTCGCCGCGGCAGCTGCCGGCGTTGCGGGCATCGGCGGCACCGTCCTCCTCGAACCCGTCAGCGGCGCCCCCAAGTACCCGCTCCTCACGGCCGAAGACGCACTCAAGGTCATCGCCCGCGTCAAGGCGGAATCCGGCGCCACCAACGTCAAGCTCCTCGCCGACTTCTACCACCTGGCAGTCAACGGCGACGACGTCGAATCCGTCATCCAGAACCACGCCAAGGACTTCGGCCACATCCAGATCGCCGACAACCCCGGCCGCGGCGCTCCCGGAACCGGCACGCTCCCCCTCGGCGAATGGATCGCCCGCAGCCGCGAACTCGGCTACGAGGGCTACATCGGCCTCGAGTACAAGGAACCGCAGGAAACGGCCTTCGCCTGGGCCATCCGCCAGCGCATCTCCAACTAGTCCCAACTGAGTAGCGCTAAGTGTCGTTTTGGGCCCCCATAACGACAGATAGAGCTACCTAGTTGGGTCCGGCTTCCGCAATCACCACACAGACTTTCAGTAAAGGAAACACAATGAGCAACGTTGCAGTCATCGGTCTCGGAATCATGGGCCTCCCCATGGCCATCAACCTGGTCAAGGCCGGCCACACCGTCACCGGCTTCAACCGCAGCCAGGACAAGATCGACAAGCTCGTCTCCGAGGGCGGCAAGGGTGCCACGAGCATCGCCGACGCCGTCAAGGACGCCGACGTGGTCATCACCATGGTGCCGGACTCCCCCGATGTTGAGGGCGTAGTCAGCGGCCCCGAGGGTGTCTTCGCCAACGCCAAGAAGGGCACCATCTGGATCGACGCATCCAGCATCCGCCCGGATGTTGCCAAGCGCCTCTCCGCAGAAGCAACCGCAGCCGGCATCCGCCCGCTGGACGCCCCGGTCTCCGGCGGCGAACAGGGCGCCATCGACGCCGTTCTCTCCATCATGGTGGGCGGCGAGGCAGCCGACTTCGAGGCAGCACAGCCGGTCCTCACCGCCGTCGGCAAGACCATCGTCCACGTTGGCCCCGCCGGCTCCGGCCAGACCGTCAAGGCAGCCAACCAGCTGATCGTGGCCGTCAACATCCAGGTCCTGGGCGAGGCCATCGCCTTCCTCGAGGCCTACGGCGTGGACACCGACGCAGCCCTCAAGGTCCTCGGCGGCGGCCTGGCCGGCTCCAAGGTCCTCGACCAGAAGGGCCAGAAGATGCTCGACCGCAACTTCGACCCCGGCTTCCGCCTGGCCCTCCACCACAAGGACCTCGGCATCGTCACCTCCGCAGCCCGCGAAGCCAACGTCGCCGTCCCGCTCGGCGCCGTCGTCGCACAGCTCGTCGCCGCAACCGTCAACCAGGGCGACGGCGGCCTCGACCACTCCGGCCTCTTCAAGCAGGTCCTGCAGCTCTCCGGCCGCAAGTAAGCCGGGCCGCAAGTAAGCACCTCCGGCAGTAGCCGGACAACAAGCAAACCAGGGATCCGCCGTCGTACATCACGACGGCGGCTCCCCCACTACACCCAAATTCCGCCCCCAGCGGGCACCCCAAAGACTTTCAAGGAGTACACCATGGCTAAGATGCGCACCGTAGACGCTGCCGTCGCAATCCTGGTAAAGGAAGGCGCCATCGAGGCGTTCGGCCTGCCAGGCGCGGCAATCAACCCCTTCTACTCGGCAATGCGGCAGAACGGCGGCATCCGCCACACGCTGGCCCGCCACGTTGAAGGCGCCAGCCACATGGCTGACGGCTACTCCCGTGCCCAGGATGGCAACATCGGCATCTGCATCGGCACCTCGGGCCCCGCAGGCACCGACATGATCACCGGCCTGTACGCAGCCTGGGCGGATTCCATCCCCATGCTCTGCATCACCGGCCAGGCACCTGTTGCCAAGCTGCACAAGGAAGACTTCCAGGCCGTGGACATCGAGTCCATCGCCAAGCCCGTCACCAAGATGGCGATGACCATCCTGGAGCCCGGCCAGGTTCCCGGCGCCTTCCAGAAGGCCTTCCAGCTGATGCGCTCCGGCCGCCCGGGCCCGGTCCTGCTGGACCTGCCGTTCGACGTGCAGATGGCCGAGATCGAATTCGACATCGACACCTACGAGCCCATCGCCGTCGAGAAGCCCAAGGCCAGCCGCAAGCAGCTGGAAAAGGCCCTGGACATGCTGACCGCAGCCGAGCGCCCGCTGATCGTTGCCGGTGGCGGCATCATCAACGCCGGCGCCTCCGCGCAGCTGGTTGAACTGGCCGAACTGCTCAACGTTCCGGTCATCCCCACCCTGATGGGCTGGGGCACCATCCCGGACGACCACGTCCTGATGGCCGGCATGGTGGGCCTGCAGACCAGCCACCGCTACGGCAACGAGACCATGCTGGCCTCCGACTTCGTCATCGGCATCGGCAACCGCTGGGCCAACCGCCACACCGGCGGCCTGGACACCTACACGGCCGGCCGCAAGTTCGTGCACATCGACATCGAGCCCACCCAGATCGGCCGCGTGTTCTCGCCGGACCTGGGCATCGCCTCCGACGCCGGCATCGCCCTGGACGGCCTGCTGGAAATCGCCCGTGAGCGCCAGGCAGCCAAGTCCCTGCCGGACTACTCCGGCTGGGTTGCCGAGTGCACCGCCCGCAAGGGTTCCCTGCAGCGCAAGACCCACTTCGAGAACGTGCCGATCAAGCCGCAGCGCGTGTACGAAGAGATGAACAAGTCCTTCGGCAAGGACACCACCTACGTGTCCACCATCGGCCTGTCCCAGATCGCCGGCGCACAGCTGCTGCACGTCTTCGGACCGCGCAAGTGGATCAACGCCGGCCAGGCAGGCCCCCTGGGCTGGACCGCCCCGGCCGCCCTGGGCGTTGTCCGCGGCAAGCCGGACGAGACCGTTGTTGCCCTGTCCGGCGACTACGACTTCCAGTTCATGATCGAAGAACTGGCCGTGGGCGCACAGTTCAACCTGCCGTACATCCACGTAGTGGTGAACAACTCCTACCTGGGCCTGATCCGCCAGTCGCAGCGCGGCTTCGAGATGGAACAGAACGTGTCCCTGGCGTTCGAGAACATCAACTCGCCGGAGACCAACGGCTACGGCGTGGACCACGTCAAGGTGGCCGAAGGCCTGGGCTGCAAGGCCCTGCGCGTGGAGAACCCCTCCGATCTGCCGGCCGCGTTCGACAAGGCCAAGGCACTCATGGCCGAATTCAAGGTTCCCGTGGTGGTTGAAGTGATCCTGGAAAAGGTCACCAACATCTCCATGGGCGTCGAAATCAACGGCGTGAACGAATTCGAAGAGCTGGCCGAGCGCGGCGAGGACGCCCCCACCGCGATCATCGCCCTGCTGGACTAGTACAGAAACTGAAAGGAGGTACCGGAATGCGTGTGGTCATCGCCCCGGACAAGTTCAAGGGCTCGCTGTCCGCGCCCGACGTCGCCAAGCACCTGGAAGCAGGCCTGCTGGCCGGCTTCGCTGAAGCGTCAGGCGTGGCCTTTGAGGCCACCCGCATTCCGGTGGCCGACGGCGGCGAGGGCACCCTCGACGCCGCCGTCGGCTCCGGCTTCACCCGCCGGACCGCCACCGTCACCGGCCCCACGGGCCGGCCGGTCCAGGCCGACTTCGCTGTCCGCGACCGCGAAGCCGTGATCGAAATGGCCGCAGCCTCCGGGCTGGCGCTGCTTCCGGACGGCCCGCACTCGCGGACGGCCACCACCGCCACGAGCCTGGGCACCGGAGAACTCATCCGCGCCGCCCTGGACCTGGGCTGCCGCAAGATCATCCTCGGTGTGGGCGGCAGCGCCAACACCGACGGCGGCGCCGGCGTCCTGCAGGGCCTCGGGGCGGTGTTCCTGGACGCCGAGGGCAAGGAACTCCCCGGCGGCGGCGCCGCCCTGGCCCGCCTGGACCGGATCGACTTCTCCGGCATGGACACCCGCCTGGAGGAGACCCGCTTCACGCTGGCGTCCGACGTCGACAATCCCCTGCTCGGGACCAGCGGCGCCGCCGCGGTCTTCGGACCGCAGAAGGGCGCGACGCCGGACGACGTCATCACCCTGGACCTGGCCCTGGCCACCTTCGTCACGGTCCTCTCCGGTGAGCTGGGCGTCCGTGCCGAGCACGCCGCGGTCGCACCCGGCGCGGGAGCCGCCGGCGGCGTGGGCTACATTGCCATCGCCGCACTGGCCGCCAACCGCCGTCCCGGCATCGACGTCGTGCTCGAATTCACCGGGCTGGACGAGCGGCTGGAAGGCGCGGACCTGGTCATCACCGGCGAAGGCAGCCTGGACGAACAAAGCCTGCTCGGCAAGACGCCCATGGGCGTGGCCCGGGCAGCCGAGCGCGCCGGCGTCCCTGTCATCGCCGTATGCGGCCGCAGTACGCTGAGCGAAGAACAACTTTCGGACGCTGGTTTCCAGCAGGTCCACGCGTTGACAGACCTCGAATCAAACGTAGACAAATGCATTGCTGAAGCAGGACCGCTGCTCGAACAACTGGGCAAGAGCATCGGCGCTCACCTGGCAGGGCTTCCCGCAAGCACCACGGCGACAGAAAACAAGGAGTACCTCAATGTCTGAAGAAATCGGCGCCTATGACCTCGTCATCCGCGGCCAGCGCATCCTGACCACCGCCGGCATCACCGCCCGCGAAGTGGGCATCCGCGACGGCGTGATCGTCGCCATTGAGCCGCTGGGCAACGGGCTCACCGGCACCCAGGTCATCGAGCTGGCAGACGACGAGACCCTCATCCCCGGCCTGGTGGACACCCACGTGCACGTCAACGAGCCCGGCCGCACCGAGTGGGAGGGCTTCGCCTCCGCCACGCGCGCCGCAGCCGCCGGCGGTGTCACCACCATCATCGACATGCCGCTGAACTCCATCCCGCCCACCACCAGCGTGGACGGCCTGGAGCAGAAGCGCGTGGTGGCCAAGGACCAGGCGTTCGTGGACGTCGGATTCTGGGGCGGCGCCATCCCCGGCAACAAGGCGGACCTCCGCCCGCTGCACGACGAGGGCGTCTTCGGCTTCAAGTGCTTCCTGCTGCACTCCGGTGTGGACGAGTTCCCGCACCTTGACGCGGACGAGATGGAAGAGGACATGGCCGAGCTCAAGTCCTTCGACTCGCTCATGATCGTCCACGCCGAGGACTCCCATGCGATCGACCGCGCACCGCACCCCGGCGGCGACCACTACGAAACCTTCCTGGCCTCCCGCCCCCGCGGCGCCGAGAACAAGGCGATCGCCGAGGTCATCGAACGTGCCCGCTGGACCGGCGCCCGCGCCCACATCCTGCACCTGTCCTCCTCGGACGCACTGCCCATGATCGCTTCGGCAAAGCGCGACGGCGTCCACCTCACCGTGGAGACCTGCCCGCACTACCTCACCCTCATGGCCGAGGAAATCCCGGACGGCGCCACGGCGTACAAGTGCTGCCCGCCCATCCGCGAGGCCTCCAACCGCGAGCTGCTCTGGAAGGGCCTGCAGGACGGCACCATCGACTGCATCGTCTCCGACCACTCCCCCTCCACCCTTGACCTCAAGGACCTCGAAAACGGCGACTTCGCGGTGGCCTGGGGCGGCGTCTCCTCGCTGCAGCTGGGGCTCTCCCTGATCTGGTCCGAGGCCCGCCACCGCGGCATCACCCTGGAGCAGGTGGTTTCCTGGATGGCAGAGAAGCCCGCCGCACTGGCCCGCCTGCACAACAAGGGCCAGCTGGCCCTGGGCTACGATGCGGACTTCTCCATCTTCGCGCCGGACGAGGCGTTCGTGGTGGACGTTACCAAGCTCAAGCACAAGAACCCGATCACGCCGTACGACGGCAAGGCGCTCTCCGGCGTCGTCCGCCAGACGTTCCTGCGCGGCACCGTGATCGACGGCCAGAACCCCGGCGGCAAGCTGATCCGCCGCGGTGGCGTCTAAGGCCCACCGCCATGGCCGTCAACGCCTATGGTCCGCCACCGGGCCGCACTGCGGTGACCCGGCGTCCCGGGTCCGCAGGGCGTCCCGGGCTGAACGCCCGCGGACTGGCTCTGTGGGTCCAGCCCGGCGAGAACCAGGACATCGATCCCGTAGTGTGGGCCCGGGCAGCTGAAATGGTGCTGGCCCGCGCCCTGAAACTTGCTCCGTCAGCGGAGGTCCGCATATGGCCCGCCGACGGAGCAGCAAAATCCGGCGTCGGCGCTGTCTCCTGGGGCGGCACTCCACAGGACACCGCCGACGCCGGTACCTACCCCGCCGTTACGCTCGCCGATGCTTTGGGACAGGCTGTTCCGGCCGGCGCGGGTGAGGCACTCGCCGCCGGAAGCACCGCCGTCGCGCCCGTCTCCCTGGCCGTGCGCCGCAGCCAGGTGGCCATCGACCTGGCCGCGGACACCGTCCTGCTGGACGGCGTCCCGGTGAGCTTCACAGGCATGGAATACAAGCTGCTGCGCTACCTTGTGGTGAACTGCTCGCGGGCCATCAGCCGCGAGGAACTGCAGCGTTTTCTGGAGTCATTTGACCTTCCCGGCGCTGCATTTCGGTCCATCGACGTATACGTTGGAAGGGTACGCCGGAAGCTGCACGCCGCCCGGCACGTGATTTCCACGGTGCGCGGCGGTGGCTACCAGTTCGTACCAGGACCCCATGCAACAGTGCGTGGACCGGCGGAATACAGCATCTAGCCACGCTGTTTACAACAGTTAGAACCCGCCGAAGAACGAACCGTCGCTGGCAACACCAGCTGACTGAAACGTAAGGATCACCATGGCCCAGAAACTCCTCGTCGGCACGCAGGCACCCGATTTTGCGCTGCTCGACGCCGAAGGCACCAAGGTCTCGCTGTCCGACTACATCGGACGCAATGTGATTGTGTACTTCTACCCGGAAGCAGCCACCCCCGGTTGCACCACGGAAGCCTGCGACTTCCGCGACAACCTGTCCAGCCTGCAGTCCTCCGGCTACGACGTCCTGGGCATCTCCCCGGACGCCCCGGAGAAGCTCGCAGCCTTCACCGGCGACTTCGCCCTCACGTTCCCGCTGCTCTCCGACGAGGACCACGCCGTGGCCCTCGCCTACGGCGCCTGGGGCGAGAAGCTGGTTGACGGCGAAATCGTCGAAGGCTTGGTCCGCTCCACCGTGGTGCTGGACCGCGAAGGCAAGGTCAAGCTCACGCAGTACCAGATCAAGGCGCAGGGCCACGTGGCCGCGCTGAAGGAAGAGCTGGGCGTCTAGCCTTTAGTCCTGCCTTCCTGGCCTTCTTTGCACAGCAGACTGCCCCGACACACCGTGCCTACGGCGTGTCGGGGCAGTCGGCGTTTCAAAGAGGGTCAGGACCGCCGCGCCGGGCGCTGGAGCCCGGCGCCTGCGGTCAGAACGGCGAAAGCTGGCATCCCCACGAGAAGGAGGCGTTCCCGGCGACGTGGATGCCGACCACCATGCCGTCGGAGAGGGCCACATACGCCGAGCCCGAGTCACCTGGCTGGGTCACGTTGGCATCGAGGCGGATCATCGTATCGAACCAGGCCCAGCTGCCTGCGGCGGGCCACTCAACCTTCGTCGTGTAGGCCACGCTCGCGATGCTCGCCTTCTGCACCGAGCCGGTTTGCTTGCCGACCAGCACGATCGACTCTCCCAGCACGGGGGCGCGGACGCCCCTGGGGACGCCGATCTGGGTGATCTCCGGGGATCCCGTGGCCGGCGTGAGGTAGGTCCAGGCCAGGTCCTGGGTGTTGAAATGCGGGTGCGGCTGGGTGGCGCTGGGGTAGGTGACCACGGGGATGAATCCGTTGACCGTGCCAATCTTGTTGTTCACCCCGTTGCTGGGTTGGTACACATCAGCCCCGGCGTTGCCGTTGCAGGCAATGACGTGGTTGTTGGTCATCAGCCGGTACTTGGATGCCCACACAATGTTGACGCCAAGCGTGCCGGTCCCGGGCATGTTTTCGGCCCTGATCTGGTATCCGCCCTCGGCAGGCCGGATCCGTTCGTTGTTGATGTCGAGCCGGACGTCGCCGACTTCGACGACATCGGTGGGAACCGTAACCTCACGGACGGTGCCGTCCTCGCCCAGGGTATGGGCGGCGAATTGCTCCGGAATGGGGAAGTCCTCCGCACCAAGCTCGGCCACAGGCGTTTTCCTCACCACGTGCACCACGATCGAGCGCACGTCCGTCACTTGACCGTCCACGGCTTTGGGTCCCACGTCCAGGCCCACAATGTTGGGGCGCGACAACCAGGGCTTGACGGCCTCGATCAGCGCAGCATCGCTTGGGGAATTTTCAGCAGAGTTCACGGCATTGCACCCTCTCCGAACAAGACAGTGAGCGGCTTCACGTGATCATTCAATTACGTTACGCCCTGTAACAGGATGGTAGGCTCGCCGGTTCTGAAAGACAACAGAAAAAGGGCCGCCTGCGCGGGCAAAGTTCCCTCCAAGCCCCTGGACAAGATCCTGGCAACCAGGGCGCAGGCCAACCGGCTGAACTGACGCACGTCAGCGTTGAGCCTTCTTGGGTCACCTCACAGCCGAGGCAGGGACTTCCTGTCGGCTCCGCCGCGTTGCCATGGGTTGTCCTCCCCATCGCGGGAAGCAGCTGAGCTGTGAAAGCATCGCATGATGGGCCGGTCATGCAGGGCCGGCATGGAATGGGGGCAAGAAATGGACTGCCGAATGGGCCGAAACGCGCTCCGGCAACGGCCAATTTTGATTGCAGCGCTGTTGGTGACAGGGGCACTCTTCCTGGCCGGCTGCGAGGCACGGCCGACTCCTGGCGCACCCAGCAGCAGCCCGCCCCGCACCGCGGCCCCGGCGCCGGTGGCCGAGAGCTTCACGAAATACGATGCCGTGCGCGCTGAGTTCATCGCCGCATTGGAGGAAAAGATGCCCGACATCAGCTGGACTGTTGACGAGCCTGCCGGCATGGCCCTACTCAAGGATGGGAGATGCATGCTGTACCCGCAGACCATGAAGAGCAGCGCGGACATCGTGGAACCGTCGAAGCATTTTGCCGAAGTCTTCTCCGCCGGCGACCCCATCCTGGCGAAGCACGGCTTCCCCGCCTTCGACGGAACTGACCCTGTCCCCGGCGGCTGGGTGGTTGCGAGCAGCACGGACGCAGCCGGTGCCACAGTGACCGTCGAGTCCAAGAGCCCGGCCTACCTTCGCATCAGCGTCCCGGTTGATTCCAAAGCGTGCGATCCGAAAGAGATACCGGCCGGCTGACGGGGGACGTTCTCCCATCCGATGCCCGCTGCGCTGAAATACCGTGGCGTTGGCTTCAATCTCAAGACAAAAGGGGACAGACAGATGCCGGGATTCTACGGTGCTGACATCGAACAACTGCGGGCACTCGCCAGGACGATGTCCCGGCACTCCGAAAAGATGACTGCGCTTTCCATGGAGCTGGGTCAGATCATTTCAAACTCTTCATGGGACGGACGGGACGCCTCGATGTTCCGGGCCGCGTGGGATTCCGAACATCGCCCAATGTTGAAGCGTGTCGCCCTGGATCTGCAGGACCAGGCAGGCAAGCTGAACCGCAATGCGGACGAGCAGGACAAGGCCAGCTCGGGAGCCTCCGATTCCGGCGCGCCGGGCAAGCCGGACTCCAATCCTCCCGGAGACCCTGGTCCCCTGAACCCGGATCTCCCTGATGTCGATGTCCGTGGTGACGTCCGCGACGACCCCGCCGCCGGCAATCCCAGAGATATCCAGCAAGGACAGATCGGCGACTGCTGGCTTTTGGCAGGACTGGGCTCGGTTGCCCAGACGCTGGACAGGGAAGGCAAACTCGACGAATTCCTCGCCACGCATATGCGTCCCGTGGGCGATCCTCCGGCCCACTGGGTAGTAACCCTTTACGAAGATGGGAAACCGGTGGAAGTCACTGTTGAGGCTAAGTCAACACCGGGCGGCGTCCGGGGTGCCGACGGCCAGCCGAACTGGCTCTCCATCTACGAGCGCGCGGCCGCCGAGCATCGCGGCGGCTCGTACAACGACATCAACGGCGGATTCAGCAACGATGCCATGGAGCTGATGACGGGGAAGTCCGCCGACAGAGACGGCGAGCTGAGCCTGGATGAGCTTGAGGACAAGCTCGCGAACGGTGAAGCCGTTTCTGTGGGCACGGAAGATGTCAAGGACGAGGACTTTGACTGGTTCTGGGAGTCCGACGAAGTCAACCGCACCGATGTCGTCCCCAACCACGCATACATCGTGGTAGACGTGAAAACCAACGACTCCGGGGAGAAGATCGTTGTCTTGGCCAACCCCTGGGGCCCGTCCGGCGGCGATCTTGACGGCGAGCACAAGTCCGGCACTCTGGAACTGACCGAGGAGGAGTACAAGGAAAACTTTGACTCCGTGTACTCCATGGATGTGAAGTAAGGATGGCCGTGGAGCAGCTCGTAACAGTCAAACAAGGCATGCAGCCCAGCTTCGGCGGTGTCCTCGTCGGAATCGTGAAGATCGGCGTCGCGGACGCCGCCCCCGCAATCCAGGTCTGGATCCGGTCCTCCGGACAAGAGCGCAAGCAGGCCTTCCGTGAAGGCCAGTCCGTTCTGTTGCCCGGAGCTGGCACCTTGCGGGTTGAGTCAATCCGACCCGCTGACGGGGACGCCGCAGCGTTCGCGGTCCTGGCCTACGACTCCGAGGACACCAGCGAGAGCGCGTCAGCTCCGCTCAGGCCTTGGCGAGGGCTTCCTTGAGCGCACCGAGCACCAGTGTCACCGAGGCCGGGGTGGCGTTCGGGCCCATCATGCCGATCCGCCACACGGTGTCCGTGAACTCGCGCACGCCGCTGCCGATCTCCATGCTGAAGGTCCGCAGAAGGTAGCCGCGTACGGCAGCCGAGTCGACGCCGTCGGGCACTTTCACAGTGGTGAGGCTGGGCAGGCGGGCGCCTTCGGCGGCAAACAGTTCCAGGCCCATGTCCTGGAGGCCCGCCTGCAGCGCCGCCCCGGCGGCGCGGTGCCGGGCCTGCACGGCATCCAGGCCCTCGGCAAGGATGCGGTCAAGGGCCGCTTCGAGGCCGGCGATCATGGTGACGGGCGCGGTGTGGTGATAGGTGCGGGTCCCGCTGGCAGCGCCCACGTAGCCGCCGAGCAGCCCGATGTCGAGGTACCAGGAGCGCGGATCCTTGATGCGGCGCTCGAACGAGCGCTCGGACACGGTGAACGGGGACAGCCCCGGCGGCACGCCCAGGCATTTCTGCGTGCCGGCGTAGCCGACGTCGATCCCCCAGTCGTCAGCGAGCAGCTCCAGCCCGCCGATGGAGGTCACGGCGTCGGTGATCAGCAGGGCATCGCCCTTGCCGGCACCGAGCGTGGCGATGTCCGAGAGCACGCCCACCGAGGTTTCGGCGTGGACGGCGGCGATGACCTTGGGGTGGGGGTGCGCGGCCAGGACCTTTTCGGCGTCAACGGGCTGGCCCCATTCGTGGTCCACACGCACCACGGTGGCGCCGCAGCGCCTGGCGACCTCGCACATCCGCTCCCCGAAGAGGCCGTTGACGGCGATGACGGCCACGTCGCCTTCGGACACCGTGTTCACGAAGGCGGCTTCCATGCCGCCGGAACCGGTGGCACTCAACGGGAGGGTCCGCGCATTGGAGGTCCCCCAGACCGTCCGGAGCCCGGCGCACGTCCTGTCCAGGCGCTCGATGAAGACGGGGTCCAGGTGCCCGATCACCGGGTAGGCCAGGGCGGCCGTGGCCTCGGGGTAGCAATTGCTGGGGCCGGGACCGAACAGGAACCGGGAGGTCAGGATGGCTGGCATGGCGGAACCCCTTCACCTTAGTTGGGGACATTCTCCTCCCGCGGCCGCGGCAGAGCGAGCGGCGCACCCAGGCAGGGGCGACGGCGGCCACGGCAGCACGGTCCTGATTCCCGGTCCGTGCTGCCGTGGCTGCTGCGTCAGCTGGCCGGTGCGCCCGCTGCGGCGCCGGCCTCCACAGCGGCTGCGGCACCGGCAAGCCGGAGCCAGGTGTCCACCACGGTGTCGGGGTTCAGGGACACGGAATCGATGCCTTCCTCGACCAGCCACTGGGCGAAGTCCGCGTGGTCGCTGGGACCCTGGCCGCAGATGCCCACGTACTTGCCGCGCTCCTTGCAGGCCTTGATGGCCATGCTCAGGAGTTTCTTGACGGCAGGGTCGCGTTCATCGAAGCCGCCCGCCACAGTCGCGGAATCTCTGTCCAGGCCCAGGGCCAGTTGCGTCATGTCGTTGGAGCCGATGGAGAATCCGTCGAAGTAGTCCAGGAACTCGTCGGCCAGGACTGCGTTGGACGGGATCTCGCACATCATGATCACCTCGAGACCGTTCTCGCCGCGGACCAGGCCGTTCTCCGCCAGCAGTTCGATGACGCCGCGGGCCTCGTCCAGGGTCCGCACGAACGGGATCATCAGCTTGACGTTGCTCAGCCCCATCTCGTTGCGGACGAAGGACAGGGCCTCGCACTCGAGGTCGAAGCAGTCCCGGAAGCTCGGGTCCAGGTACCGTGAAGCGCCGCGGAATCCGAGCATCGGGTTCTCTTCGTGTGGCTCGTAGGCGGGCCCGCCAACCAGGTTGGCGTACTCGTTGGACTTGAAGTCGGACATGCGCACAATCACCGGCTCCGGCGCGAACGCCGCCGCGATAGTGGACACCCCTTCGGCCAGGCGCTTGATGTAGTAGTCGCGAGGGCTGCTGTACGCGGCGATCCGTTCCCGGATTTCCGCGGCCACGTCCGCCGGCTGCTCGCCCAGGTTCAGCAGCGCCTTGGGGTGAATGCCGATCTGGCGGTTGATGATGAATTCGAGCCGGGCCAGGCCCACGCCGTGGTTGGGCAGCTGCGCGAAGGTGAACGCCTGCTCCGGCGTACCGACATTCATCATGACCTTGACCGGGGCCTCGGGCAACTGGGTGATCTCGGTGTCCTCGACGCTGAAGTCCAGGAGCCCCTCGTAGATCACGCCGGTCTCGCCGTCGGCGCAGGAGACCGTCACCTCGAGGCCGTCGGAGAGGGCGTCCGTGGCGTCCCCCGTGCCGACGACGGCGGGAATCCCCAGTTCCCGGGCGATGATGGCTGCGTGGCACGTGCGTCCGCCGCGGTTGGTGACGATGGCGGACGCCCGCTTCATGATCGGTTCCCAGTCCGGGTCGGTCATGTCGGCGACCAGGACATCGCCGGTCTTGAAGGCGGCCATCTGGTCGATCGCGGTGAGGATGCGGACGCTGCCGGCGCCGATGCGCTGGCCGATGGCGCGGCCCTCCACCAGCACCCGGCCGGTCGCGTTGAGGCGGAAGCGGCTCAGGCTGCCGGCGGCCCGCCGGGACTGCACTGTCTCCGGACGGGCCTGCAGGATGTACAGGCCGCCGTCGATCCCGTCCTTGCCCCATTCGATGTCCATGGGGCGGCCGTAGTGGTTCTCGATGGCGACGGCGTGCCGGGCGAGCTGCTCGACGTCGTCGTCGCTGAGGCTGAAGCGGTTCCTCAGCGAAGCCTCCACCGGCACGAAGTCGATGGTGCGGCCGATCTCCCGGCTGCTCGTGTAGGTCATCTGCAGGGCCTTCTCGCCCAGTCCGCGCTTGAGGATGGCGGGACGGCCGGCCTGGAGCGCGGGCTTGTACACGTAGAACTCGTCGGGGTTCACTGCGCCCTGGACCACCGCCTCGCCGAGGCCGTAGGAGGAGGTGACGAACACGGCGTCCTGGAACCCCGACTCCGTGTCCATGGTGAACATGACGCCGGAGGCCCCGACGTCGGAACGCACCATGCGCTGGATACCGGCAGAGAGTGCTACCTCGGCGTGCTCGAACTTGTGGTGCACGCGGTAGGCGATGGCCCGGTCGTTGTAGAGGGAGGCGAACACGTCCTTGATGGCGAGCAGGATGTTCTCGATGCCGCGGACGTTCAGGAAGGTTTCCTGCTGCCCGGCGAACGAGGCGTCAGGAAGGTCTTCGGCCGTTGCGCTGGAACGGACGGCCCAGGAGAGGTCCTCGGAGCCCCCGTGCTTGTCCACCAGTTGCTGGTAGGAGTTCCGGATCTGGGCTTCAAAGTCCGGCAGGAACGGCGTCTCGCGTATGAGCGTCCGGATGTCCTGGCCGGCCGAGGCGAGGGCCGTCACGTCGTCGGTGTCCAGGCCGAGCAGCCGCTCGGCGATCGTCTGGTCCAGGCCGGAGTCTGCCAGGAAGCTGCGGTAGGCGTCCGCCGTCGTGGCAAAGCCGTCCGGGACCTGGACGCCGGCGGAGGTGAGGTTCTGCACCATCTCCCCGAGTGAGGCGTTCTTGCCGCCTACCCGGTCCAGGTCCCTGAGTCCGAGTTCCGAGAACCACAGAATGTCCGTTGTCATATTTACTGCTCCTTTGCAGTGGATGGCATGCAGGGCTGCCGCCCGTTCACGGCTGTGGCCGGTCGCTGGGCGCGAATCCTGTCTACAGTGACACGTCCCAAGCACTCTATCCACATGATGTGCGACACACTGAAATTGTGAAAACTTTCCCTAATGCTTGAGGTTCATGCGCTGCAGAATCGTGGCAGCCATTTCCTCCACGGATACGGACGCTGAATTCAGGTAGGGGATCCGGTGGGAGACATAGAGCTGCTCGGCGCTCCGCAGTTCGAAGCCACACTGCCGCAAGGACGCGTAGGGTGAGCCGCGGCGCCGTTCGGTGCGGATCTGGCTCAGGCGCAGGGGGTTGGAGGAGAGCCCGAAACACTTCTCCACGAAGGGCCGCAGCGGCTTGGGGAGTCCTTCTCGTTCAAAGTCCTCATCCACCAGCGGGAAGTTGGCGGCGAAGATGCCGTGCTGCAGGGCAAGGTACATGGTGGTGGGTGTCTTGCCGCAGCGGGACGGAGACACCAGGATGACCTGGGCCTTTTCCAGCGCGCGCAGGCTCTGGCCGTCGTCGTGTTCCATGGCGTACTCGACGGCGGCCATCCGGGATTGATAGCGCTCCGCGTTCCCGAGGCCGTGCGCCCGCCCGGGTTCCCCGCTGGCGGGAGTACCAAGGGCCTGCTCCAGCAGTCCGACATGAGTCCCTATGAGATCCACGATGATCCCCTTGCACCTTCCCAGGGCCTCGCGGATATCGCTGCTGACGGCGGTGGAAAACACGATCGGCTGCGGACCGGCTGCGGCGAGGCCGTCGATGACTTTGACGACGGACCGCGCTTGTTCCACCGTGGTGATGAAGGGAATCGTGATGCGGTCGAAATTGTTTGCGGGGAACTGCGTCAGCAGGGTGTTTCCGAGCGTTTCTGCGGTGATGCCGGTGCTGTCCGAGAGGAAGTAAACAGGCCGAAGATCGTCACTGGTCATGAGGCATTCTCCACCAAGGCGGTATTCTCTTGACACCAGCCCCGCCACTCAGCTTGACTATTACGTATGCTGAAATAACAGTTCCATGATGCGGAAGCTTGAAGTCAGTTTCAGCCGGCCTTCGCGGGCCGGATATCCGCATAGCCGTCACCATGGATGCCAGCATTTGCACGAGGAATGAACAAGCATGCAGCTTGCAGTATTCAACAGTGTTGACCGCGCGGACGCCCTGGGCGTCCTCCGCCCCTGCCTGGACATCGAGCGCTGGGTGGAGCAGATCGCGGATGCCCGCCCCTTCACCGGCCTCGACGCCCTGCTCGGCTTCGCGCGGGAAACGGCCGAGCCTTTCACCCCCGCGGAGGTGGCGGCGGCCCTCGCCCACCACCCCCGGATCGGCGAACGGCCCCAGGCCCAGACCACCGAGGCGGCCATGTCCCGCTCCGAACAGGCCGGCGTGGACCCGGGCGATGACGGCGTTGCGGCCGCCCTTGCCGAGGGCAACCGGGCCTACGAGGACAAGTTCGGCCGGGTCTTCCTGATCCGCGCCGCCGGACGCAGCGCCGCCGAAATCCTGGCCTCGCTCCAGGAACGCCTGGCGCACACCCCGGAAGAAGAAGACACCATTGTGGCCGGCCAGCTGCGCGAAATCGCCCTGCTGCGCCTTGCCAACGTGATCAGCGAAGAAGAGGTCGGCGCATGAGCGTTTCCCAGGTCACCACCCACATCCTGGACACCGGCTCCGGGCGGCCGGCTGCCGGCGTCGCCGTCGGCCTGTACGCGCGCGACGGCGGGAACTGGACGCTCGTTGCGGACGGCACCACCGATGCCGACGGCCGGATCAAGGACCTCGGCCCCGAACGGCTCGACGCCGGCGCCTACCGTCTGAACTTCGCCACCGGAGCCTACTACGCGGGCCTGGGCACGGAGACGTTCTTCCCCGAAGTGGACCTGAACTTCACGGTGTCCGACGCCGGCGAGCACTACCACGTGCCGCTGCTCCTGAGCCCGTTCGCGTTCTCCACGTACCGCGGCAGCTGAGCCTCCGGGGCACGGCGCCTGCGGGGGTGCCCAACTGACTCGCAATAGTGGTTGTTTTGGACGCTCAGAACAACCACTACTGCCAGTTAGTTGGGCGGGCGGAGCGAGACATAAACCCGGAACGGTAGGCTGGACGGCATGGCTTCTGAGGACACCAACACCACCGGCGCGGGCCCGAACTCCGGCAACAACCCCGGAGGCGGCGCCCCCGCCCGCCGCGGCATCACCGTCCGCCGGGCGCCCAAGTTCGTTCCGTTCATGGCGCTCGGCGCCGTGGTGGGCATCATCATCGCGGCGTTCGTCGCCTACGGCCTGCCCGGCGATCCGAGCTTCGACGCCGGCGCGGTCTTCGGCTTCTTCCTGGTGGCCTTCGCCGCTGGCGGCGTGCTCCTCGGCGCCCTCTCCGCCCTCATCCTTGACCGCCTCAGCGTCCGCCGGGCCCAGCACGCCGTGGTCGAGGCCGTTCCGGACTCGGTCCCCGACGACGCCGGCGAGGACGACGCCGGCCGCTGACCACCCGCCGTCGGGCGCTGTTCCGCACTGCCGGACGGCAGTCCCTGCCGGGTCACACAACCGCGGCGATGTGATGCGCGCCGCATTTTCGCCGCCGAGGCGGTCTTAAAGCCGAAGCGGGGAAGTTACCACGCCCGGGACGTGAGACAATCGACCAGTGGCACGTGGCGACGGAAAACTTTCTCATGATCTTCTCCCCGGCGAAAAAGGCCCTCAGGACGCTTGTGGCGTCTTCGGGGTCTGGGCTCCCGGTGAAGAAGTAGCAAAACTCACCTATTACGGGCTGTATGCGTTGCAGCACCGCGGACAAGAATCGGCTGGTATTGCTACCAGTGACGGCAAGCGCATCAATGTCTACAAGGACATGGGCCTCGTGTCCCAGGTCTTCGATGAGACGACCCTGAACACCCTCACCGGGCACCTGGCCGTTGGCCACTGCCGGTACTCCACCACCGGTGCAAGCCACTGGGCCAATGCGCAGCCGACCCTCGGTGCGACCTCCACCGGAACGGTGGCCCTGGCCCACAACGGCAACCTGACCAACACCGCCGAACTCCGGGACATGATCCTTGAGCGCAACAACGGCCAGCTGACCGGTGAAATGAAGCAGGGCAACACCTCGGACACTGCCATGGTCACCGCTCTCCTTGAAGGCGAGGAGGGCAAGACCCTGGAGCAGACCGCGCTGGAGCTGCTGCCCAAGATCAAGGGCGGCTTCTGCTTCGTCTTCATGGACGAAGGCACCCTCTACGCAGCCCGCGATACCTACGGCATCCGCCCGCTGTGCCTGGGCCGCCTGGAACGCGGCTGGGTTGTTGCTTCCGAGCAGTCCGCCCTGGCAACCGTGGGCGCGAGCTTCATCCGCGAGATCGAGCCCGGCGAGTTCATCGCCATCGACGAGGACGGCGTCCGCTCCCAGCGCTTCGCCGATGCCACGCCTGCCGGCTGCGTCTTTGAATACGTCTACCTGGCCCGCCCGGATGCAGCCATCGCCGGCCGCTCCGTGTACGAGGCGCGCGTGGAGATGGGCCGCCAGCTGGCCCGCGAAAACTCCCACGCGGCAGACATCGTCATCCCGGTCCCGGAATCCGGCACCCCCGCAGCCGTGGGCTACGCCGAACAGTCCGGCATCCCGTTCGCGCACGGCTTCGTCAAGAACGCCTACGTGGGCCGCACGTTCATCCAGCCTTCGCAGACCCTGCGCCAGCTGGGCATCCGCCTCAAGCTCAACGCCCTGGAATCAGTGATCCGCGGCAAGCGCGTTGTGGTGGTGGACGACTCGATCGTCCGCGGCAACACGCAGCGCGCCATCGTGCGGATGCTGCGCGAGGCGGGCGCCAAAGAGGTCCACATCAAGATCTCCTCCCCGCCGGTCCAGTGGCCCTGCTTCTACGGCATCGACTTCGCATCCCGTGCCGAGTTGATCGCCAACGGCGCCACGATCGACGAGATTTCCCAGGCCATCGGCGCTGACTCGCTGGCCTACATCTCCGAGGATGGCATGATCGAGGCCACGCACCAGCCGCGCGAACGCCTCTGCACCGCCTGCTTCACGGGCAAGTACCCCATCGAGCTGCCCGGCGCCGACAAGCTGGGCAAGAACCTGCTCGAGCGCACCGACCTCGGCGGGCTGCCGACGCCGGACGCTTCCGCCGCGGACGCCGTGGACCCGGCGTCCAAGGCCGGCGCCACGGGCTGCGACCCGGGACCCGACGCCGAGTTCGAAAACCTGCTCACCGACGCTGATCGCCTGACCGAGGCCAAGACGAAAGGGTCTGTATGACCTCCGCAACCCCCGCCCCTGAAAATGCAGGCATCACCTACGCCTCCGCCGGCGTCGATGTCGAAGCGGGCGACCGCGCTGTCGAACTCATGAAGGACGCCGTCAAGGCGACCCACAACTCCTCGGTGCTCGGCGGCGTGGGCGGCTTTGCCGGCCTGTACGACGTCTCGAGGCTCCTGACGTACAAGAAGCCGCTCCTGGCCACCTCCACGGACGGCGTGGGCACCAAGGTTGCCATCGCGCAGGCCATGGACATCCACGACACCATCGGCTTCGACCTGGTGGGCATGGTGGTGGACGACATCGTGGTGGTGGGCGCCGAGCCGCTCTTCATGACCGACTACATCGCCTGCGGCAAGGTTGTTCCGGAGCGCATCGCGGACATCGTCCGCGGCATCGCGGCCGCCTGCTCCGTGGCCGGCACCGCCCTGGTGGGCGGCGAAACCGCCGAGCACCCGGGCCTGCTGGGTGAGCACGAATACGACGTCGCCGGTGCCGCCACCGGTGTTGTCGAGGCCGACGCCCTGCTGGGCCCGGACCGCGTCCGTGCCGGCGACGTCGTGATCGGCATGGCCTCCTCCGGCCTCCACTCCAACGGCTACTCCCTGGTCCGCCGCGTCATCAACCACGCCGGCTGGGCCCTGGACCGCCAGGTCTCCGAACTGGGCCGCACGCTGGGCGAGGAGCTCCTGGAGCCCACCCGTGTCTACGCCGCCGACTGCCTGGACCTCGCCCGCACCTTCCCGGTGACCGGCGCCGGTTCGCTGGCCGGTGCCGCCGTGCACGGCTTCAGCCACGTCACCGGTGGCGGCCTGGCCGCCAACCTGGCACGCGTCCTGCCGCAGGGCCTCGTGGCCACGGTTGACCGCGCCACCTGGGAACTGCCGGCCATCTTCAAGCTGGTCTCCGAGCTGGGCACCGTGCCCCTGGCCGACCTCGAGCGCACGCTGAACCTCGGCGTGGGCATGGTGGCCATCGTGTCCCCGGAGGCCGCCGACGCCGCCGTGGCCCGCCTCAACGACCGCGGACTGCCGTCCTGGGTCATGGGTACCGTTGCCGCGGACTCCGACTCGATCATCAAGGCCGGCCCGGACTACGTCCAGGGCGCCAAGGGCGTCGACGGCGGCGCCGTCCGTCTGGTGAACGCCTACGCCTAAGCGCTTTGTCGCTTGAGTAAAAGAGCGGGCGGGCAGTTGATCCCTCAACTGCCCGCCCGCTCTTTCTTGTTACTCGCCGGCGCGGGGTCCTACAGCACCGCCGACAGGAAAGCCCGGGTCCGCTCGTGCTGCGGATGGTTGATGACGGATTCCGCGGGGCCTTCCTCGATGATGCGGCCATCGTGCATGAACACCACGCGGTCCGCCACGTCACGGGCAAAGCCCATCTCATGGGTGACCACGATCATGGTCATGCCGCTCCGAGCCAGGTCCTTCATGACCCGCAGGACCTCGCCCACCAGCTCCGGGTCCAGGGCCGACGTCGGCTCGTCAAACAGCATCAGCTTCGGCTGCATGCACAGGGCCCGCGCAATCGCCACGCGCTGCTGCTGTCCGCCGGACAGGTGCCGCGGGTAGGCGTGCGCCTTCTCCTGCAGGCCCACCTTTTCGAGCAGGCCAAGGGCCCGACGCCGGACCTCGTCTTTGCGCTGTTTGAGCACCCTGAGCGGGGCCTCCATCAGGTTCTCGAGCACTGTCATGTGCGGGAACAAGTTGAAGTGCTGGAACACTATTCCGATGTCTGTCCGGTCGGAGCAGATCTCGTTGTGCGACTGTTCGTGGAGCTTGCTGCCCTTGATCCGGTAACCGACCACCCGGTCCTCAACCCAGAGCAGGCCGCCGTCGATCTTTTCCAAGTGGTTCACGCACCGCAGGAAGGTGCTCTTCCCGGATCCGGAGGCGCCGATCAGGCAGACCACTTCACCGCTCTTGACGTCCAGGTCGATCCCCTTGAGGACCTCGTGGCTGCCGAAGCTTTTCCGGACACCTTCGGCCCGCACCAGCGGCACCTGCGTTGTTGCCGATCGCAAAGGCATGGATTCGATGGTCATGATGCGTTGCCCTTTCCTGTGGCCAGCGGCGAATGGACCCTGAAGAATTTCCGCAGCCGTTCCATGGTGGTGGGCGGCACGGAGCGGGAAGTGCCGCGGGAGAAGCGGCGTTCGAGATACCCCTGCCCGATGGTGAACACCGTGGTGATGATGATGTACCAGATGCTGGCCACCAGGAGCAGCGGCACCACCTGCAGGTTCTTGGAGTAGATGATCTGCGCGGAGTACAGCAGCTCGGGGACCGCGAGCACGCTGACCAGCGAGGTGGTCTTGAGCATGCCGATGAACTCGTTCCCGGTGGGCGGGATGATGACGCGCATGGCCTGGGGCAGCACCACGCGGACGAGGGTCTGGATCCGGGACATCCCCAGCGCCCCCGCGGCTTCGCTCTGGCCTTGGTCGATGGACTGGATGCCGGCACGCACGATCTCGGACATGTACGCGGCTTCGTTCAGGCCAAGGCCCAGGATCGCGGCCGCCAAGGGAGTGATGAGCTGGTTGGCGTCGAGGCTGACGCCGGGAATGCCGAAGGTGATTTCCGGGTACAGCGCCGACAGGTTGAACCAGAACAGCAGCTGCACCAGCACGGGAGTGCCGCGGAAGATGGTCACATAGGCGCTGGCGGAGGCCTTGACCACGGGGTTCGCGGACAGCTGCATCACGGCCAGGACCACGCCGAGTCCAACACCCAGCGCCATGCACACCACGGTCAGGAACAGCGTGATCCCAATGCCGTTCACAATCGCGACGTCACGGAAATACAGTGCCACTTTGTCCCAGCCGAAGCGCGGATTTGTCACTGCCGAGATCACCAGCAGAATCACGACGGCGGCAACGGCCGTTCCTGCCACCCAGCGCCAGGGGCGCCGGGCCGGGACGACGGTGAACCGGCCTGTGCCCGTTCCGGTCTTGGGAAGGCTCATGAGTCCGCTCATTTCGTGCCACCGGCGTCGACGGCGTCTGCGCTGATGGTCACGGTCTGCGGAATCCCGTACTTGGTGTTGATCTGCTTGTACGTCTCGCTCGCGACGAGTGTTTTCACTGCAGCCACGATGGACGCTGTGAGCGGCGAACCCTTGGGCATCGCGATGCCGACGGGCGTGGGGTCGTAGTCCTCATCACCCGCGAGCTCGAAGGCTCCCCCGGAGAGCTTGCTGGCGTACCCCATGCCGATGAGGCCGGACAGGACACTGTCCACGCGGCCCGAGATGAGGGCAAGGTTCGCCTCATTCTGGGACGGGAAGAGCTGGATGTCGATGGGTGCTTTGCCGGCGTCGACGCACTGCTGGGAGAACGCCGGAAGCGTCTCGATTCCCTGGGTGGTCCCCTTCTCGCCGCCCACCTTGGTGCCACACAGCTTCAGTGGATCCAGGGTGAGCTTCTTGGGGTTGCCGGCCTTGACCGCCAGGCCGGAACCGCTGCTTTGGTAGGCGGCGAAGTCGGCGTTTTTCTGGCGTTCGGCCGTGACGTTGAACCCGGAGATGCCGACGTCGTACTTGTGCGAGCTGACGCCCGGCAGGATGGTGTCGAAGGTGGCGGGCACCATCTTGACCTCCAGGCCGAGCGTCTCGCCGAGTGCCTTGGCGAAGTCAGCATCCCAGCCGACCACCGTTTTGTTGTCGTCGGCGTAGAACTCGTAGGGCGGGAACGTGGGGTCCGTGCCGACCACCAGGGTTCCCTTGGCTTTGATGTCCGCGGGCAGCAGATCGGCCGCTGCGTGGTTGAATGCGGCGGCCGCCACGGTGGTGGTGTTTTGGTGGCCTGAAGTGGCGGCGGCTTCCTTGCCTGCATCCAGGGAGGCGGTGGTGCAGCCGGACATTCCGACGGCTGCCGCCAGGAGCAGCGCGCTGGTTCTGATGACGCTAGGACGGGACATGATGACCTTCCGGTGGGGTTGTTCCGTGGTCAACGGCGATGTTGACCAGGGTGGTGCCGACATTGACGATTGCGGGGTGCCGCACGATGGCGACCACCCCGTCGATCGGTGCGTGGAAATCTTTGGCAGGCCTGTCGAGTTCCTCTACTGAATGGACTCGGGCCACGACGTCGCCTGCACTGACCTTCTGGCCGAGTTCCGCCACGGGTTCCAGGAGCCCGGCCATGGTGGAGTGGACGGCCGAGCGGGCGGTGAGTTCCACCCACTGAATGGGCTCTTCGGGAATGGCCGGCTCGTCCTTGAGCACGCCCCAGTGGCCCAGCAGCGAGCGAAGTCCTGTCCTCGCCCGGTTCAGGATGGGCAGGGACACGGTTCCTCGTCCGCCAAGCTCCGTGGAAATCATGGGCACACCGGCGAGATCGGCGGCACCGCTGATGGAACCTGCCTTGAGCATGGGCTTGACCGCCACGGAGTAGGGGGCGTTGAAAGCCGAGACCGCGGAGACCTTCTCTGCCCAGAGTCCAGGGGTCGGGCCGAGGTAGACGAAGGCCGACGGGACGTACTCGGAGGCGATGCCGCCTGAGTGGATGTCCATGACGTAGTCAGCCATGGGGATGAGGTCTTCAGCCACAATGGACGCGATCTGACGGGCCGGGCCGCCATCGGCTTGGCCGGGCATCGCACGGTTGAGGTTCACGCCATCCACGCTGGCTACTCGCCGGCCTTCCCTGACGGCGGAGATGTTGAGCGCCGGCAGGATGATCAACCGCCCGGCAACATCGTCGGCCCGGACGGAACGGATCAGCTCCTGGAGCAGGATCTGTCCTTCGTATTCATCGCCGTGTGTTCCGGCCAGCAGGAGCACGGTGGGCCCGTCACCGCCGCTGATCACTGCAATGGGTGAAGGGATCACAGCTGCATCATTCTCGTTGTCCGAGTATTCGATCTCCAGGTAACCCAACTGCTTGCCTGCGGCGGCGAAGTCGATGCCGGCGATACGGGGGACGTGCAAAGTCATGGGGCAACTTTCATGAGGCTTGGTGGAATTGGATTCACTGTATACAGTGAATACCGTGATGTAAACCACGTAGGATCAAATGAGTTTTTATACCGATGAGGGGATGGGCGAAATGCCTGCGCAAGCTGCCAAGAAGGTGCGGCCACTGAGCGAACACGTCTACGACAGGATCAGCAATGACATCGTCAATGGCGTGATTGCCCCCGGTGCCGCGCTCGTCCAAGAGCAAATCGCGGAGGAGTATGGAGTTTCCCGCACTCCCGTCCGGGATGCGCTGACGCGGCTGGTGCACGACGGACTGGCAACGCTCGAGCCCGGGTCCGGCTACTTCGCCACGACGCTGACACGCTCAGAGGTTGAGGAAGTCTACGAGGTCCGCAAGGCACTCGAGGTCATGGCCATCAAGCAGGCCGGCGCGAAATACACCAATCTTGAAATAGCGCGGCTGGAGCTGCTGATCGCCGAGGGCGCAGCCAGCACAGATGCCGAGGAGCTGTTCTCAGCCACGCGGGCCTTCCACTTGAGCCTGGCTGCACCCTCCCCCAACAGTTTTCTGCTGAAGACGCTGCAGTCCGTGTGGGACAACCCCGTCCAGCGGCTCATCAGCCGCTCCTATCCGCTGGATCAGGACAAGCTTGATCGCGTGGCGGATGCGCACCGCAGAATCGTCGCAGCGGCCCGGGCCGGCGACTTGGACGTTTTGATTCCCCTGCTGGACCTCTGCCACGAGAAAGACCAGTAGCCCCTAGACCTGGATGAGGCTGAGGATGCCGCCCTGTGGATCCATGATGGTGGCCAGGGAGCCGTGGCCGGGGGTCGCATCCGGTTCCACGAGGACCTCCCCGCCCGCCTGGACGGCCGCCGCCGCGGCCCCGGCGATGTCGGCCACACCGAAGTAGATCTGCCAGCCCTCCTCGTCGCCTTCCTCGGAAGGGACCACGCCGGCCACCTCCTCGCCGTCGACCATCAGCGTGCTGTAGCTGCCGCCGTCGTCCTGCGGGTATTCGGTCACCTCATGGCCAAAGAGCGTCTGGAAGAAGCCGACGGCGGCACGGGGCTCGGGCGTGAAGAGCTCGGCCCAGGCGAGGGCGCCGGGCTCGTTGAAGCGGCGGCTCCCGAAGTGCGTGCCGGCCTGCCAGATGCCCGTGGTTCCGCCGCCTGGCACCTCCAGGAACGCCATGATGCCGGTGTCCCCCACGGCCTCGGGCCCGAACTGGACCGTTCCGCCGGCATGGACCGTGTCCTCTGCAATGGCCTGCGCGTCATCGGCCGCGAAGTAGATGTTCCACTGCGCGTTGGTGCCGGCGGCCTCCTGCTGCGGGTTCTGCGGCGCGATCACGCTGACGAGGTCCCCGTCCACAAAGGCCTTGGCGTAACTGCGGCCGTCCGGGGTGGGCAGCTCCTCGAAGCTCCAGCCGAACACACGGCCGTAGAAGGCCTTGGCCGCCTCCACGTCCCTGGTCTGCAGGTCCGCCCAGCAGGGTTCGCCGTTGGAGTACTGGGTCCGGGCGGTCACGTGGCCACGCCCTTCATGATGCTGAAGGCAGCCCCGGCAGGATCCATGAGCACAGCAAAGCGGCCGATGCCGGGCACATCGAATGCTGGCGCAATCACGTGGCTTCCCAGCCCGACAGCCTGCGCCACCGCGGCGTCGACGTCGGCGACGTTGAAGTAGGTCATCCAGAACGGCGGCAAGCCCTCGCCGGGCAGTTTCATCACACCCGCCACAGGCTCCCCGTCCACCAGGAGACTTGTGTACTCCTCCACGTCTCCGGCCGGGGCGGTGCTGCTGGAGCAGCCCGTCACGGCTTCGTAGAAGGCCACGGCCGTGGGGACATCGCTGGTTTGCACCTCATTCCAGGCCATGGTGCCGGGCACGTTCACCAAGCCGGACCCATGGTGGGTGCCGGCCTCCCAGAAACCGATCTGGGCGCCGGTGGGATCGGCGGCGAAGAACAGGCGCCCGCCCCCGTTGGGGACAGTGTCCGGCGGGAAGACGATGGTTCCCCCGGCTGCCGCTGCCCGCTCGGCGGCCTCGTCAACGGAATCCACCGCGATGTAGTTGGCCCAATAGGACGGCATCCCTGCGGGCGCATCAGGCAGCTGCTGCATCAGGCCGGCCACATAGCGGCCCTGCAGCTTCGCCATGTAGTAGGTCATGCCCTGGCCGGCGTCCATGGAATCAAGTTCCCAGCCGAAGAGGCCACTGTAGAAGTTCTTGGAGACTTCAATGTCGGTGGACGAAAGGTCCACCCAACATGGCGTCCCCTGCTTGTAGCTCTCGACCTCCGGCATGGCGTTCCCTTCCTTCTTGCAACGCGGGGTCACTTGCGGCCCATGTTGGGGCCCCGGATGGGCCGTAAGTGACCCCGCGTTGGAGTCTCCATGGACTACGCTATGGCGGTTCCCCTGCTTGCGCTAGGCGTGGATGGCGCGTCCCGTGAAAGCGACCAAGCGCTCAAGGCTCGACGCCGACTCGTCCACCGGGGTTGCGGGGGCGAAGCTGCCGCCTGCACGGACCTGCTCGCTGATGGTGTTCTGCGCCAGCACTTCCACGTAGTCCGTGAGCTCATCGGCCACGTGCAGTTCCAGGCCCATGGCCTTGGCGAAGTCCCAAGCGTGGACCAGGAACTCAAGGTTCAGGATGGAGGCGACCATGGTGGCAGGCAGTTCGGCGAAGCCCATGTCCACGGTGCCGTCCAGGCCACGGCGGTAGAAGGCCTCCAGCGCCGGCTGCGCAAGGTCGGCGATACGCACCTCGGGCGACTTGCCGGCGTCGTCGGTGACCTCGGCGCCCAGGGCCTTGGCAATGCCTGCAACGGAACCGGCCAGGTGGTCCACCAGCTGCGCCACATCGAAGTCCGCGCAGGGCGTCTGCTTCTGGGCGTCCTCCGCAGTGACGGCCGCGAGCACGCGCTGGACCACGGCAAGCGTGGCGTCCGCGGCGGTCAGTTCGTTGAGGTCCTGCGGAGCGGCCGCCCATTCATCGGCACCGGCGTCGCCCGTAGCTGCCTCGGCGAGCAGGCGGTCAAGGTAGTGGTTCCAGCCCTCGGCGTGGGCAGCGACGGCCTCCGGAGTCGCGAGTCCCTCGTGCACCAGCCGCACGGACGTGCCGGCTTCGGCGGGCTCAAGGGTGATGGACACCGTGGAAACGTTGTCCGCCGGTGCGCCCGGCTGCTCCCAGCCCCACGTAAACACGACGCGCTTCCCGGGCTCAATCTCGGTGAACGTGCCCGTCGCGTGGTGGCCGGGCGTCACGGTCCAGCGGAATTCCCCGCCGACCCTCAGGTCCACGCGCGCCGCAACGGCCTGCCAACGGCGCAGGCGGGCAGGCTGGGTGACGAGTTCAAAGGCCTCGTCGAGGCCGAGCGGCAGGAGGACTGTCTTGTCGAAGATCATGATGGGTCCTTTTCGAAGAGGTTAGTTGCCGCGGAAGTTGTGGGCGTCTGCCACGAGCTGGTCGAGTTCACTGGTCCAGAACTGCTCGAAGAGCCGGCGCAACTCGCTCATGCCGTCCGGATTCACGGCGTAGAACCTGTTCCGCCCTACCTTTCGGGCTGAAACGAGCCCGGCCTGTTCCAGCAGGAGCAAGTGCTGGGAAATGGCTGAGCGGCTGACCGTGAACTCCGCTGCAAGGTCTGTGACCGTGCGCTCCCCAACCGCCAGCAGCTGCAGCAGACGCCGACGGTTGGGTTCCGCGGCAACTTCCAGGGGGTCGAGCATGATTAATACGTTAGCCATCACTAACGCATTCCGTCAACCCCCCGGCTTCCCTCAACTACTTGAGGCTGCCCATAGTGACACCGGAACGCCAGTAGCGCTGCATCGCAATCATGAGCACCACCATCGGGATGGTCGAGATGAGCGAACCGGTGATCACCAGGCCTGTCAGGTCATATTGGCTATCCGTTCCGCGCTCGAGCCACGAGTAGAGGCCCAGCATGACCGGCCACTTATCGGCGCCCTTGAGGAACACGAGCGGCCACATGAAGGTGTTCCACGATGCGACGAAGTGCAGGAGGAAGATCGTGGCGCCCGCCGTCGTCATCAGCCTGAGCCCCAGCGAGAAGAAGATCCGGTACTCGCCGGCGCCGTCGATCCTCGCAGCCTCCATGAGCTCGCTCGGCACGGCACCCTCCGCGTACACCTTCGCCAGGTAGACGGAGAACGATCCGAACATGCCGGGCAGGATCATCGCCCAAATCGTGTCGTAGATGCCCATCTGGGTGAACAGCACGAATGACGGAACGATCATCAGGGTGCCCGGAATAAGGAACGACGCAATGATGAGACCCATCGTGAAGCCCCGGCCCCGGTACTGGTACTTGGCAATTGCGTAGCCAGCCGCGAGGGCAACCAGCGTCACCCCCACCGAGCCCAGGGTCGAGTAGACCACCGTGTTCCACAACCAGCGGGAGAAGATGCCCTCCTGATACGTGAAGAGCGCCACGAGGTTATCCCCCAGGCTGAACTGGCCGAACCAGAGGCCGTTCGTTGTATAGAGCTGCTCCTTCGACTTCGTCGAGGCCACGAAGAGCCACCACAGGGGACCCGCGGAATACATGGCGAGGAAGGCGAGGATACCAAGCATCACCCAACGGGAGACGCCCTGGGCCTCGTTCGCGGAGCGCTCCGCGTTAGGGTTTCGGCCCCATTTGCGGCGCGCACGCCCGGGTTTGGGCAGAGCCCCGTCCTGCAAAGTACCTTGCCGCAGAACTGTCTGGGTCATGACTCAATCCTGTTCGTGAAGCGGTAGATGATGGCGGAAACTATGCCCACGACCACGCCGAGAACAATCGAGAGGGCTGTGGCGTAGTTGACGTTGCCCACCTGGAAGGCCTGGTTGTAGATCATCATGGCGGGGGTGAAGTCCTTGGTGATGGTTTCCGGTGTCACGGCGCGGAACAGCAGCGGCTCGCCGAAGATCTGGAGCGTTCCGATGATCGCCAACAGGCTTGTCAGGACCAAGGAACCGCGCAGGAACGGCACCTTGATGTCCAAAGCAATCCGCAGTTCCGAGGCACCGTCGATTCTGGCGGCCTCAAAAATCTCGTGGGGGATCGACTGGAGGGAGCCGTACATGATGAGCATGTTGAACCCGATGCCGCCCCAGATAGCCAGGTTGCCGATCGACGACCAAATTGTGTCGCCCGAGAAGAAGTTCACGTCGAGCCCGAAGAGCTGGAAGAAATCCCCCAGCGGCCCCACTACGGGACTGTACAGATAGATCCAGATCATGGTGGCAACAAGGCCGGGCACCATGTAGGGGAGCAGGAGGACGATCCGAAAGCGTGCTGCAACCCGCCGCCGCACGCCGTCGAGCACCAGGGCCATGGCGAGGCTGACCAGCTGGCCAAGCGGCACGACGATGATCGCGTAAAGGAACACACGCAGCATCCCGGCCCAGAAAGACGTATCCGTGAGGGCCTCGGCGAAGTTCTCGAAGCCCACGAACGTTGAGGTGGCCTTGCCAAAGCCGAGACCCGACGTCTTGGTTGCAAAGACGCTTTCCTTGAGGGCCATCGCGATCGGGATCAGCGTAAATACCCCGAAACCGAGGAGGAAAGGCAGGCTCAGGGACGCGCCTTTCAGGTCCTGCTTGACGCGCCATCCGGCCCGTGGTCGAAGCGACGGATCTCCCGGCCCATCCGCTTTGATCCCTTGCGTGGGGCGTTTCCCCCGCGGGGCCGTGCTGCCCCGCGGGGAACGGCGGCCCAGTCCGGCGGCCGTATTGGTGGTTGCTGTCATGGAGTCCTCCTGCTCTCGCTAACCAGCCGTCAGCTGGCGGCCGTGAACGAGATCCCCTTCTTCTGCAGGTCGGATGCCACGAAGTCCTGGACGTTCTTCAGGGCCTCGCTCAGCTTGATCTTGCCGGCGACTGCCTTGCCCCACTGGTCCTGGAGCTCCGGGAACCAGGCGTCGTAGTTCGGGCCAAGCTCGAACTTTCCAATAGTGGCTTTCTGGGCGTCCACCATGACCTCGGCTGCCTTCGCGTCGTCCACGAAGAAGCCCTTCGGAACGATGTCCTTGACGTACGCCGACGGATCCTTCAGGGAGGTGGGGAGGCCCACCGAGCCGGTCTTAGGGTTCTTGCCTGCTTGAATTCCTTCAGGGGTGAGGAGCCAGTCCGCGTACTTGACCACGGCTTCCGGGTTTTCGCAGCCGACCGGGACAAAGCTTGCTGTAGAGCGGCCCGGGGTGGCCTTCTTGCCGGACGAGAACTGCGGGATCTCAACGGCCTCCCAGTGCCCGGAAGTGGCCGGGAAATTGGTCTTGTAGCCGGTCAGCGACCACCACTGAGTGGTGGTGGAGGCCATCTTGCCAGAATCGAAATACGAGTAGAGGGCGGGCTTGTCCTTGTAGGTCTGGTTCGACACGAGGTCGTTGTCGATGAGCTGTTGGACGATGTCTGCTGCGGCAAGGGTGGCCTTGTCCGTGAAGTTGACCTTCCACTTGTCGCCGTCGATCGAGAACCATTCAGCGCCGCCTTGCTGGGCGAGGTTCATCAGGGTGCTCGGGTCCTCGCCGGCCAGGTTAGTGACGTCAACGCCGTTCGCCTTGAAGGTCTTGCCCGCGTCCACGAACTCCTGCCATGTAGTGGGCACCTTAACGCCGAATTTGGCGTAGGTGTCTTTGTTGATGATCATGAACTGGCCATCGGCTCCCGCAGGAATGCCGTAGTACTGGCCGTTGACCTTTGCGGCAGCCTTGGCGCCGTCGTTGTACTTGTCCTCGGTGGGCTTGACGGCGTCGGTGATGTCCTGGGCCCAACCATTGACGACCATTGTGGTCAGGGGTGCGAAGCCCTGAACCAGGCAGGGAACGCCGCTCTTGGCTTCCATGGCGTTCCGGAAGTTCGTGGAGGTTGCCGTGTTGGAGGCCTGCAGGACGTAGTTGACCTTGACGTCGCTCTGGGCGGCGTTGAAGGCGTCAGCCATCGACTTGCCCGTCTCGGCATTCCAGCCCCACACGTCGATGGTGACGGGGCCTGACTGAACCTTCTGCGCAGCGGGGGCTGCTCCGCCAGCGCAGGCCGACAGCATGGCTGCGGCGGCGAGCGCGGCGCTCAGTGCGAGCATCTTTCCAGGTGCTTTCTTCATGTCTTTCTCTCCTTTGAGTCTTTCCTGTTGGGGGTGATTCTGAGGTGCGGTGGTGGGAATGCGTTATCCCGCTGGGTTTCTATCCCGCGCGGAGGTTCATCGGTCCTCCTGGATCGATTGGTGGTGCCTGTTGAATTGGTGGTGCCTGTTCGGTTGGGGTGAAGAAAGCAGTGGTGGACCCGGCGTGCCAGGCGCCGTAGCCGACCTTCTCGAAGTCCGCGGTCCAGCAGTGTTCGGCGAGGTCTGTGGCGGCAATGCCGACGAAGGCCCCGGTGAAGCGCAGGAGCCCAGCGTGGTCGTCGCTGAGCGGGCTCACGTCGATCGCGTCGCCCAGCGGGACCCAGGTCTCGCCGTCGAAGGAGGCAGAAGCCCGCACGGCTGCGCCGTCAAAAGCCACCTCGAGGTGCACCGGCCCGTGCTGGCCGGGATCGACGTCGAGGACGGCGTCGATCTCGCCTCGTGCGTCCCGGCGTTCGACGGCGAGAACGCGCCGCCCGTCGTCGTCCGCGGTCAGGTGCCAGAAGACGTGGCCTGTTGTGTCGTAGTAGGCGGTGACCCCCGCCCGGTGCGCGGGTTCAGCGGGATTCGCATGCACGACGGCGCGCAGGCGGCTTGTGGTGTCAGTGACGCGGTGCGCGATGAGGGACTGGGCGAACACGGAGCGCAACGAGTCGCGGCCGGTCAGGCTCAGGCGGAGGCTGTCGGAGCCGCCGGTGCCTGACGCGGGGACCCAGCGGGCCCACGCCTCGTCGGCTGGTCCGCGAAGGGTCATCCAGGAGTCCCCGAGGCTTTCGGGAGCCAGTACTCCGGAGGATCCGGGCCGTACCGCCGACTCCGGTTTGTGGCCCCCGTCGGATCCAACAGCGCCGGGCGCCGGGACTTCGAGCGCGGGATGGTGACCGCCGTGGGCGAGCCGGAGCCAACCGTCCTCCGCCCATTCGACGCGCTGGAGGCATGTCTCCCGGCCGAGCGGGCACACAGCACCTTCGGCCGCCTCAAGCGGGCGGGAAGCCAGGTGCACGAGGTACCACTCGCCGTCGGGCGTCACCACAAGCTCTCCGTGACCGGCCTTGTGCAGGCCGCCCGACGCACCGGTCTCGCCGTCGCGGGCGACGGCAAGCGGATCGAGGTCCCGCGTGGTGAGCACTGGCTGAGGGTCCTCTTGGTAGGGACCCTGGATGTCCCGGGAACGCGCGAGCCTAATGCCGTGGTTCCATCCAGTACCGCCTTCGGCGAGGAGGAGGTTGTACCAACCGTCGCGGAAATAGAGGTTCGGTCCCTCGATGAGCTCGCCGGAGTAAGAGGTATGGATGACTACGGGAGCGCCCAGCCGTTCGAGCGTAGCGGGGTCCAACTCCTGGAGCTGGATGCCGCCGAACCTGGGGCTCCCCGTGCGGTGGTCCCATCGCAACCCCACGAGCCACCGCCGGCCGTCCGGGCCGTGGAACAGGGAGGCGTCGAAACCCCGCGATCCAACATAGACCGGGTCGCTCCATGGGCCTGCGAGCGACTCTGCGGTCGTGATGTAGTTGTCGAGGTCTTTCGCCTGCCCCGCCATGGTCCGCACGATGGTGTAGACGAGCCAGTAGCGACCATCGCTGTGGGACAGCGACGGCGCCCAGATTCCGCCCGAGTCGGGCACGCCCCGCAAGTCCAGCAGCGCCGGATCAGTCAGCGCGTAGCCGGCCGGGTGCCAGTTCACGAGGTCGTCCGAAACATGGAAGCGGACTCCAGGGAACCATTCGAACGTGCTCGTGGCGATGACGTAGCGGCCCTCCGCACGGATGATCGACGGATCCGGGTGGAAACCGGGCAGGATCGGGTTGCGGATCACAGGCCCAGCCCTCCAATCGGCTCAGTGATTCGGAAGACGCGGGCGGCCGGCGCCTCCGCGATGGTGACGTCGAGAACGGCCGTACTGTTGCGGTGCGCAAGGACTGCGTCACCGGCGCCCCAGGCGGGGAAAATCGTCTCAAGGCCAGCGCCCACGCCAACGCCGGGAAGCGGGATCGAGAGCGCCTCCTCGCCGCCACGGCGGTGGACGACGACGAGCGTCTCCGAGGG
The DNA here is from genome assembly GCF_024741795.1 of Arthrobacter sp. CJ23. Classification (NCBI taxonomy): domain Bacteria; kingdom Bacillati; phylum Actinomycetota; class Actinomycetes; order Micrococcales; family Micrococcaceae; genus Arthrobacter; species Arthrobacter sp. CJ23. The sequence goes on from NZ_CP102950.1 coordinate 4,002,763, forward strand.
CGTGGCCGTCCCCTGGACGATCCACTCGTCCCGCCAGCCAGGCAACCCCAGGGGCCACAACGGCAGGCCGCGGGCGATGGTGGTCCGCAGGCCGCCGTAGGCCACGAGCGCGCTGCGGACGATGGCCCGCTGGACGGACGAGAGAGTGTCTATGCGTCCGCCAAGGTGGAAGCGTGCCGCGAGGGGCGCCGCCAGGGCGAAGGCGATCATCTCATCCCCCATTGACCCATCGATGCTCGCCCACACGCCGGATTGCTCGGGGGTGATGGCGAGCGGCGCCGCGGCAGAGATCGGAGGCAGCAGGAGCATGTCCTGCTGGTCAGTCAGGGACTGTACGGGGAAGACGGACCCGGAGGCCGCATCCGTGCGCGAGCCGCCGGCGGCGCAACCTTCGATGATGAGTCCGGGGTACCGGTCCATGACTTCGGCGGCCCAGTCCAGCATCGCCCGGCTGTGGCCCAGGAGGCCGTTGCCGAAGGGCTCCATTCCGGAGGGTCCGGAGGTGCCGGCACCGGTGTCCACGTTGTAGTCGAGCTTGAGGTAGCCTAGCCCGTACTCGCCCACCACGCGGTCCACCACGTCGTCCAGATGGGCTCGCGCGGCGGGGTGACGAAGGTCCAGTTGGTAGCGCCCCCATTCCGAGACGCGGTGGCCGTGGCGGCGGAAGAACGCTTCAGGCGGCAGCACATTCGCAAGCGGGCTGCGACGGCCCACCACCTCGGGCTCAAGCCACAGCCCGGGACGCATGCCGGAGTCGTGCACGGTCCGCATGACGGCGGCGAGCCCGCCGCCCGGGAAACGGCTGGCGGCCGCCTTCCACTCCCCCACTGAGTCCCACCAGCCGCCGTTCTCATCGTCGTACCAACCGGCGTCCATGCAGTAGATGTCCGCGCCGAGGTCCGACGCCGCTTCGACCAGCGGCAGGACGCGCTCCGTCGTCGGGTCCGACATGAGGCCGTTCAGGAAATCGTTGTAGATGATCGGCAGCTGGACGTTGTCCGGATGCTCGCGACGGACGGCCCGCCGATAGGTGGTGAGGGCGGCACCGAGTGCGGAAGCGCCGCCGTCGTCCCCAACACGTGCCGCGAGTCCCTGGGCCCGCTCGTGACGCGGCGACTGAACAAGCGTCACTGAGGCGGGAGCGGCATGGAAGGATTCGCCCGGTGCGAGCTTCGCAGTCCAGGCGTGCTCAAGGGCAGTGGGACCGGAGGCAACTACATATAGGTCGTCGTAACGGTCGGCGACCTCCCAATGCCAGGCGCCGTTCGTCTCGATCTGCCACGCGAGCAGCTTGCCCGTGCGGATGTCCTCAAGGACGCCCATCGGAAGGTGCTCGCCCGTGGACCACGCCCCCGTGCTGGTGAGGGCCACCCGGTTCTTGGAGCCGAGCTGATTGAAGCGGGTCATCCCGACGTCCACCAGGCCGCGCTCCGCAAGGGTCGCCCGCAGCCAGCGAAACTCGCCGCTCCACGGATTCGCGGCGTGCCACACGGCCGCCTCGTCCTCCCACTGAGCCCCGGCCGCAAGCCCGCCCAGCGCGAGCGACGAGACATGCTCCACAACGACGGGCGCGTCCCCGGCCGTGATCGTCGTGGCAATTCGCAGGACGGGACCGTCGCCGGGCAGCGAGAGCGTGGCCAGAACTTCAAGGCCGGTTTGCGCGTCCTGCATGACGAGTTGCCACCATGGCCCGGACACTGGGGCGCGCCCCTCGCGTTCACCGGGGACGGGGCCGTTGCCGTGCTTTTCCCGGATGAGCCGGAGCCGGTGCGCGGCGGCGCCATCGACGTGCCGCTTTCCGGCGGTCCCCATGCGGCCCTCGCCGGCCAAAGCGACGTCGACCAGCGGAAGGGCGGAACGGCGCAGCGTGGGTTCAGGGTCGCCAGGAAGTGCCAGGCCCGCGATCCTGGGCACGTCGTCCGGGCCCGCGGAGATGTGTACGGCAAGGTGCGCGTTGCCCCACGCGAGAAGGGTGAGGCCTTCGCCGACCTCTGGAGTCATGACGGTCACTGGGACCCTTCCTGATCAGTGTTTGGAGAAACGGGAGACGCGTAGCGGCCTTGACCTCGGAGTGGTTCGCCGCGGGTGAGGCAGCTCAGCTCGCCCACGATGAAGGAACCGAGCCGGGCGATCTCTCGCCCAACTGCGCCGGCCATGTGCGGGGTGAGGACGACGCCGGGCAACATATATAGCGGGTGGCCCGCCGGCAGGGGATCTGGCTCCGTGACGTCGAGGACCGCCCTGATACGCCCGGCGCGGATTGCCTCGACAAGGGCGTCCTGGTCGACGACGGCGCCGCGCGAGGTGTTGATGAGCGTCGCGCCGCCACGAAGGACGGCAAGCTCGGCGCTGCCGATCATCCCGGTGGTCTCCGGCGTAACGGGGACGTGGAGCGTGATTGTATCGCTGCGGCGAAGCAACCCGTCCAGGCTGGTGAGCTCCGCGCCGAGGGAGCGGGCGTCGTCGTCTGTGATTGTGGGGTCCGCAACGAGGACCTCGAAATCGAAGGGACGCAGGAGCTCGAGCACCCGCCGGCCGATGCGGGACGCACCCACCACACCGACCGTGCGGCCGTAATTGCCGGCATCGGCGAACTCTGCCTCGCGGTCGATAAAGGCCTGCCGTTCCCGGTATAGCCGCTCAGCGCGAACGAGGTCCTTTCCTGCGGTCAGGATGGCGGCGAGTGTGTACTCGGCGACCGGCTGGGCATTGTCTTCGCCGGCATCCGAGAGGGCTATTCCGCGCCGAATGGCGGCATCGACGTCGATAGCGGCCCGAGCGTCGCCGCCTGCCTGGAGTACGGCAACCAGGTGCGGCGCGCCGACGAGGTGCTCCTCCTCGAGGCGGGGCGCACCCCAACCGGAAACTACGACGTCGGCGACGGCCAGCTCATCGCGGGCGGAGGGAGCACTCCAGTCCAGCACGATGTCCTTGGCGACGTCAGCCACGACAGCCAGCTCCTCCCGGACAACGGGCGGGAAGATGGCCTCCACTAGTTGTTGGCTCCCAGCGGCGACCACCACGCGGGGCCGGAAGCTTGGGCCACCTTGGACGGCACGGATCGGGACCATGAAACCTCCTCATCGGGGTTCAGAAGGGAGCTTTCTTCAGCGAGAAACTCCGGTCGGGCAAACGATTTCCTGAAGTGTAGCTGTTGCGTGGGTCACAAGCAAACGTTATCCCACTGCCCTGATCTGGCGCGGGTGGAGGCTGTCGAAGTACCGCCTGGGACGTCGGTAGCTTGACACAAGTGTGATGCAGGTTCGATAATGGGGATAACGTTTTCCCCTTCCCGCGATGACGTCGGTGGCAATGAAGCGATTGCTGACGGGTGCCGTGGCCTTCGCCACGGCGTCAGAAGCCCGCATCTTTTCCACGTGGTCGTACGCCTCATGACGATGGGAGCTACCACGATCGGTTCTTGTTGGCCATCATCCCGTTGGCGATATTCATGATCGCCACGCAGCGCTACTGGAAAATCGGCGTCACATTCGGAGCCGTCAAATAGAATGCCTGGTACCAAGCGGTGAAAACGATTGCCTGCTATGTCGCCTGCGCCGCGGCTATGAAAGGAAATGGTATTACGCTGTGAAGGTGACCACGGAAACTGCCCCCGCAAAGCGGAAGGTGCCAGTACTCGGCGATGTGGCCAAGGCCGCCGGCGTGTCTGTGCCGACTGTCTCACGCGTGCTCACCAGCAGTAAGTACGTAGCCCCGGAACTCCGTGAACGCGTCATGAAGGCTGTAACCGATCTCGGCTACCGCCCCAATGGCGCTGCCCGTGCCACAAGGTCCGGTAAGCGCTCCATGGTGGCCGTCCTGACGGGAGCCACTTCCAATTACGGCTACGCCAAGACGATCGAAGGTGTTGAAAAGGCCGCCCGGCAAACGGGAATGTCCGTCATCATCGCGGTAGTGGAATCAGATGAAGAGGATGCCGTCAACGCAGCGATCGATCTCGTCCTCTCCCAGCCGGTGGCGGGAGTCATCGTCCTCGAATTCGACAGGCCTGGCTTGGCCGCCGTGAAGGCCTTCCCCAGCACCATCCCATTGGTTGTGGCGGGCGGCGGAACGCGCCGCCCTAAGGGAACAACGGGTGCGCTAATCGACGAGCGCGGAGCAGGGCGGGACGCCACTAACCATCTCTTGGAGCTGGGCCACAAAACTGTGCACCATGTCGCCGTGCCCACGATGGGCAAGCATTCCGGGCGCACAGAGGGCTGGAAGGCCGCCCTGGAGGCAGCCGGCGCCGAGGTCCCCCCGATCCGTCACGCCACTTGGGACCCTGCCAGCGGCTACGCCGTCGGCCAGGAACTCGCTGCCCGCGACGACGTCACGGCCGTCTTCTGCGGGAATGACGACGTCGCAATCGGCGTCATGCGGGCATTCATGGACAGCGGCAAGCGGGTCCCGGAGGATGTGTCGATCGTGGGCTTCGACGATCAGCCGCATGTGGCATTGTGGCGCCCGGCCCTGACCACGGTGCGCCAGGACTTTCAGGATCTGGGAGCCCGTGCATTCACTCTGTTGTCGTCAACGATCGACTCCGGGGAACCGTCCGGTTCGTCGACAGTAAGGCCGGCACTCATAATTCGGGACTCCACGGCTGCCGCTAACTGACGGCCCACACAGGAGCACCCGCCAACGGCGGCAGCGAAGTCACGTAAGCGAAGTCACGTATTAGATTACGAAGCAAAAAGGGCCCGTAGGGTACGCCAATGATTGGCGTACCCTACGGGCCCTTTCAGAGAAGTTCGGCATCCGCGGATGCGCGACGACCTTGAGTACGACGGCGGTACGCAACTCAGTGCCAGAGGCACCTGTTGGTTGCGACAGCTATCCGATGCGGCGGGTGTCTACCTCGTCGTCATCGTCTTCTGCGTACTTGTCCTCGTAGTCGGAGTAATCCGGCTCAGGGAGATCTTCTGCGAAGTGGCTCGTGGCACGACTTCCCGGACCCGTGAGCTCTCGCTGAAGGGCCGAATAGTCAGTGTTCGGGGAGTAGTACTTAATATCCCGAGCCTGCTTGGTAGCTTTTGCCTTTTGACGGCCGCGCCCCATGGCGTGACCCCCTTTTGTACTCGGACCGGAGGTGGTCACCTTGGCTATCGGTGAGGCCCCGGAATGTTTGGTCAATTTGTCGTATGTCTAGATTACATGCTTTCGAGAGCAACTGCTTGCCACGGCCGGGGGCTGGACTGTGTCGCCCGCGTGGATTCGCGGATTGCGCCGTCCTTTGCGCGGAAAAGTTGGGTAGAGTCACCCTAATTGCGGCCCGCGGAAGGCACGGAAGGAAGGCGCAGACGCGAATATGAGCCAGGACAGCATGCTCCCCGGCGACACTCCTCCACGGCGCACGTCCCCAGGGGATGGCGCTGTGTGGGCAGACGCAGCGGACACTGCGCAGGACCGCCGCGCGCTGCGCCAACGCCTGATCATCGGCGGGATCATCGTCGTCTTCATGGTCCTGATCGGCATCACCATCTCGGTGCTGCTGGACAAGTTCGGCACGCACCAGGAAACGGTGGCCGACGCACCGGCGGTCCCGCAGCCCCGGCCTGTGCTGCCGGTGGTCCTGGAAACCAAGAACTTCCAGGTGGGCGACTGCTTCGTGAACTTCAACCCGGACGCCCCCACCTCCGAGGCGGTGGCCTGCACCGCCGGCCACTCGGCGCAGCTGGTGGCCATCAGCCGGTACCCCGACGACCAGGTCTACCCAGGCCGTGAAGGCCTCAAGAAGCGCACCCTGGAGACCTGCCAGGCAGCCACCCTCTCCGACAAGCAGAACAACTACGTGCTCACCTACCAGCTGGTGTACCCGAGCTCCACCAGCTGGGACAAGGGCGACCGCCGCGTGGACTGCTTCGTGATGGTCAGCGACGGCAACACCATCAAGGACGATCTCTTGCCGAAGTAGCGGCTACTCCTTCCGGCGCACCGTGAGCCCGGTACCCACCGGCGCACCGCCGTCGGGCCCTGACAGGGCCTCAAGCCCCTCGATGGTGAGTTCGTCGACGTCGGCGGCAGTGTCCACCAACACGGTGTCGCCGTCCATGATGTGCCCCGACAGGATCTCCTTGGCCAGGCGGTCGCCGATCTCGCGCTGGACCAGGCGGCGCAGCGGCCGCGCACCGTAGGCGGGATCGTAGCCGGACATCGCCAGCCAGGCCCGGGCGCCGTCGCTGACCTCAAGGCTGAGGCGCCGGTCGCGCAGGCGCTTGGTCAGCTCGGCCACATGCAGCTCCACGATCCTGGCGAGCTCGTCCACGCTCAGGGCGTCGAACAGCACGATCTCATCGAGCCGGTTCAGGAACTCGGGCTTGAAGGAGGCGTTGACCACCGCCATGACGGCGTCCCGCTTGGCCTTGGCGTCGAGCACCGGGTCCACCAGGAACTGGCTGCCGTGGTTGGACGTCAGCACCAGGATGGCGTTCCGGAAGTCCACGGTGCGGCCCTGACCGTCGGTGAGGCGGCCGTCGTCGAGGACCTGCAGGAGGATGTCGAAGACCTCGGGGTGGGCCTTCTCCACCTCGTCCAGCAGCACCACGGAGTACGGGCGGCGCCGGACGGCCTCGGTAAGCTGGCCGCCCTGCTCGTAGCCCACGTACCCGGGAGGCGCACCGACCAGCCGGGCCACGGAGTGTTTCTCCCCGTATTCGGACATGTCGATCCGCACCATGGCGTGTTCGTCGTCGAACAGGAAATCGGCCAGGGCTTTGGCGAGCTCGGTCTTGCCCACGCCGGTGGGGCCCAGGAACAGGAACGAGCCGGTGGGCCGGTTGGGGTCGCTGATGCCGGCACGGGCACGGCGGACGGCGTCGGACACCGCGCCAACGGCCTTGGACTGGCCGATCAGGCGCTTGCCCAGTTCCTCCTCCATATGCAGGAGTTTCTGCGATTCGCCCTGCAGCATGCGCCCGGCCGGGATGCCGGTCCAGGCGGAAATGACCTCGGCGATGTCGTCCGCGGTGACTTCCTCGGCCACCATGAGCTCGGGCTTGGCGCCCCCGCCGGCCACCCGGGCGGACTCTTCCTCCGCGGCGTCGCTGAGCTCGTGTTCGAGTGCCGGCAGCTCGCCGTAGAGAATGCGCGACGCCGATTCCAGGTCGCCTTCGCGCTGGAACTTCTCCGCGGCGGAGCGCAGCTCGTCGATCTTGGCCTTCAGGTCACCCACCCGGTTGAGCCCGGCCTTCTCGGCCTCCCAGCGGGCGTTGAGGGCGGCGAGCGCCTCCTTCTTGTCCGCCATGTCGGCGCGGAGCGCGGCGAGGCGGTCCACGGAGGCGACGTCGGTCTCACCCTGCAAGGCCAGTTCCTCCATGGTGAGGCGGTCCACGGAACGGCGCAGCTGGTCGATTTCCTCCGGCGCCGAGTCGATCTCCATGCGCAGCCGGGAGGCGGCCTCGTCCACGAGGTCGATGGCCTTGTCCGGGAGCTGGCGGCCGGAAATGTAGCGGTTGGAGAGCGTAGCCGCGGCGACCAGGGCGGAGTCGGCGATGGCCACCTTGTGGTGGGCCTCGTAGCGTTCCTTAAGCCCGCGGAGGATGCCGATGGTGTCCTCCACGCTCGGCTCGCCCACGTAGACCTGCTGGAAGCGGCGTTCCAGGGCAGGGTCCTTCTCGATGTTCTCGCGGTACTCGTCCAGCGTGGTGGCACCGATCAGCCGCAGCTCACCGCGGGCCAGCATGGGCTTGAGCATGTTGCCGGCGTCCATGGCGCTGTCACCGGTGGCCCCGGCACCCACCACGGTGTGGATCTCGTCGATGAAGGTGACGATCTGGCCCTCAGAGCCCTTGATCTCCTCGAGGACGGCCTTGAGGCGTTCCTCGAACTCACCGCGGTACTTGGCACCGGCAACCATCGAGGCAAGGTCGAGGGCAATCAGGGTCTTGCCGCGCAGGCTCTCCGGGACGTCCCCGGCCACCATGCGCTGGGCCAGGCCTTCGACGACGGCGGTCTTGCCGACGCCGGGCTCGCCGATGAGCACCGGGTTGTTCTTGGTGCGGCGGCTCAGGACCTGGATGACGCGCCGGATTTCGCTGTCACGGCCGATCACGGGGTCCAGCTTGCCGGAACGGGCCACGGCAGTGAGGTCCATGCCGAATTTCTCGAGGGCCTGGAAGGTGTTTTCCGGGTCCGGGGAGTTGACCTTGCGGTCTCCGCGGACACCCGGCAGGGCGGCGAGCAGCGCCTCATGGGAGGCTCCGGCGTCGCGCAGTATCCTCCCGACGGCCTCGCTCCCGCCGGAGAGCCCCAGCAGGAAGTGCTCGGTGGAGACAAAGGAATCGCCGAGTTTCTCGGCCTCGTTCTGGGCAGCCTGGATGGCCTGCATGGATTGGCGCGAGAGCTGGGCCTGCTGGACGGAGGATCCGGAGGAGGCGGGCAGTGCTTTGATGGCGGTGCTGGCCTGGACGCTGACGGCGTCAGGATCGGCGCCGGTGGCACGCAACAGCGCGACGGCGACGCCCTCCCGCTGGTCCATGAGCGCCTTGAGCAGGTGGGCCGGCTCCAGCTGGGGGTTGCCGGCCGTGGAGGCGTTCATGGCGGCCGCGGAAAGAGCCTCCTGGCTCTTGGTGGTGAATTTGACGTCCAAAGAGAGCTCCTTTCGGGAATCTGCCGTGTTCAAAGTTGAGTCTACTATGCTCAACTTTGCGGAATTGCCCTCTACGCCCAATGTTTGCCGACGGCGAAACGGGTGTCCAGCGCCGGGACCTGCAATGTGGAAATCCGCGCCCCGGCACCCCTGCCGCCGAGGCGAGGGAAGCCCTAGGATCATGCTGTGACCGGCGGGAGGAACCCCGCAGGCACACCAAGACAAGGACGTACCGTGAAGAAATTTGTGGTTCTGTACAAATCTCCCAAGTCGGCCGCAGAGGCCATCGCCGAAGCCAGCCCTGAAGAGGCCGAAGCCGGCATGAAAATGTGGACGGACTGGGCGGCCAAGGCCGGCGACGGCCTGGTTGACTTCGGCACACCGCTTGGTGCAGCCAAGGTCATGAACGGCTCCTCTGTCTCCGATGGCGATGCCACGCTGGGCGGCTACAGCATCGTCCAGGCCGAGGACTTGGACGCTGCAGTGGCCCTCATGGAAGGCCACCCGCACTTCATGTCCGGCGAAGGCGCCGAAATCCAGGTCATCGAAACCCTCGAGATTCCGGGGATGTAGCCAAACGGTGGGCGCCCGGGCCTGCCTTCCCCGGCGCCCTCCAGGCTGCATCCCGCCCTCTTGCCGGGGCCCGCCCTCTAGGCTGGCATCATGAATTCGATCGCCACAGCGGCAGAACTGGAAGAACTGATAGGCCTCCCCCTGGACCGGACGCGCCGGAAGGTCCGCAGCACGCTGAGCGACTTTGACCGGCAGTGGCTCGCCGCGAGCCCCTTCTGCGTGGTCTCGACGGCGGACGCCCAGGGCCGTGTGGACAGCTCGCCCAAGGGTGATCCGGCAGGGTTCATCCGGGTCCTGGACGACTCCACCATCGCCATCCCGGAGCGGCCGGGCAACAAGCTGGCCTTCGGCTTCCGGAACATCCTGGAAAACCCGAACGTCGGCATCTTGTCCGTGGTTCCGGGCCGCACGGACACGCTGCGGATCAACGGGCACGCCCGGATCGTCAGTGACGCGGACTTCTTCGACGACATGGTGGTGAGGGGGCACAGGCCCCGGGCCGCCGTGGTGGTTTCAATCGAGGAAGTGTTCACGCACTGCGGCAAGGCGTTCCTGCGCAGCGGCCTATGGGAACCAGGGACCTGGGGCGCCGAGGACCTGCCCTCCATCGCACTGCTGTCCAGGACCTACGTCCAGCCCGAGACGCCGTTGGCCGACATCGAGGCCTACTACGGCCCCAACTATGCGGAGCGGATTTACCAGGAGTAGTCACGCCGGGTAGATGGACACCAGCCCGGCCTTGATCACGAAGTAGACGGTCATGCCCGGGGCCAGGCCCAGGTCCGCCGAGGCCGCCGGCGTGATGTCGGCAGAGAGTTCGCCGCCGCGGACGCGGATCTGGTCGCCATGCGGCTCCAGGTCCGTGATGGTGACGGGGAAGGAGTTGCGCGGGCTGCCGTGCGCCTCGGTCAGGAAAACGGACACCGCCGACGGCGGGAAGACCGCCACGCCGTCGGGTCCGGAAGCGTCGGGTCCGGCTGCGTCGAATCCAGACTCCAGCGGGCCGGGCACGTCGTCGAGCTGGCCTGCGAAGACCTGGCCGGACGGGGTTCTGATCCCCTCCAAGGTGATGGTGCCGGCCACGAGGTTGAGCCCCGCCAGCCCGGCGGCAAACCTGCTCCGCGGCCGACCCAGGACCTCGCGGGTGGGGCCCTCCTCGGTGATGCGGCCGCCCTCCAGCACGATCACCCGGTCGGCCAGCATCAGCGCGTCCAGGACGTCGTGGGTGACGATGATGGCGCGCCGTCCGGCCAGGACGTGCCGGAGGAGCCTGCGCAGCATCGGTGCCGCGTGGATGTCCAGGGCAGCCATGGGCTCGTCCAGGAGCAGCAGCTCCGGGTCGGCGGCGAGGGCCCTGGCCACGGCCACGCGCTGGGCCTGGCCGCCGGACAGCTCGCCGGGGCGCCGGGAGGCCAGGGGCAGGGCGTCCACTTCGGCAAGCCAGTGCCGGGCCGTTTCCCGGGACGCCGCCCGGGAGGCGCCGGCGCTGCGGGGGCCGAAGGCCACGTTGTCCAGGGCGCTCAGGTGCGGAAACAGCAGGGGTTCCTGGGCCAGGAGGGCGGTGCCGCGCTGGTGCGGTGCGCTCCAGGAATGCGGCCCAGGGCCGAGTTCGAACAGCGTCCTGCCGCCGATGCTGGCCCGGCCGGCGTCGGGCCGGAGCAGTCCCGCGATGACCGCCATGAGCGTCGATTTCCCGGCCCCGTTGGGGCCCAGGATGGCCACGGTTTCGCCGGAACCCACCGTGAGGGAGACGTCGAAGCCGCGGGCCCGGAGTGTCGCTTCCAGGGTGAACGTCACTGGGCCGCCTCCGCGGGGACGCCGGCGCGGCCGCGCCGGTAGCTGAGCCCCACCACAATGACGGCCACCGCCACAAGGACCAGTGACAGCGCGACGGCGGCATCGGCGTCGGTCTCGCGCTGCAGGTAGATTTCCAGCGGCAGGGTCCTGGTCACCCCTTGCAGGCTGCCCGCGAAGGTGAGGGTGGCGCCGAATTCGCCCAGGCTCCGGGCGAAGGACAACACGGCTCCGGAGGCGAGTCCGGGCAGGACGAGCGGCACGGTGACCCGGCGCAGGACCGTGGTGGGCCGGGCGCCGAGCGTCGCGGCCACGGCTTCGTATTTGCTGCCGGCCGTGCGCAGGGCGCCTTCGAGGCTGACCACCAGGAAGGGCAGGGCCACGAACGTCTGGGCCAGGACCACCGCCGTCGTCGAGAACGCTACCTGGATCCCCGCGACCTCGAGGGACTTCCCCAGCAGGCCCTGCCGCCCGAAGGTGTAAAGCAGCGCGATGCCGCCGACGACGGGCGGGAGGACCAGCGGCAGCAGGACGAAGGCTCGCAGCACCCGCTGCCCCGGAAACTGCCCCCGGGCCAGGACCAGGGCCAGCGGCACACCGAAGACGATGCACAGGAGCGTGCTCGCTGCGGAGGTGCGCAGGCTCAGGCCGAGGGCCGTGAGGGAGGCATCCGAGGTGATGAGCGGGATGAACTGGGGCCAGTTGACCTTGGCCACCATGGCGGCCAGGGGCAGCAGGACGAACAGGCCGCCTGCCGCGGCGATGGCATACACCCACCGCGGGATGGCCTGGTACGCACTTTGGTTGGCGTGATCCATGTGCTCCCTACGGTGTGCCGAACCCGGCGTCGCCGAGGGTCTTCTTGCCTTCGCTGCCGGTGACCAGCGCGATGAACGCCGCTGCCAGCTCCTTGTTCTTGCTCGAGCCTACTGTGGCGATCGGGTACGTGTTGACGGCCCTGTCCGACTCGGCGAAGGGGATGCCCTTGACCTTGTCCCCGGCGCCCTGGACGTCGGTGGCGTAGACCAAGCCGGCGTCGGCTTCTTCCGAGGTGACCTTGCCCAGGACGTCGGTGACGGACGATTCCTCGCTGACCGGGTTGAGCGTGGTCCCGGTCGCCTTCTCAACAGTGTCCGTGGCGGCACCGCACGGCACTTGGCTGGCGCAGAGCACCACCTTGACGCCGGGCCTGGCCAGGTCCGCAAAGGAACTGATCGACGCCGGGTTGGACGGCGGCACGGCGATGGTCAGGACATTGGTGGCGAAGTTGGCGGCGGTCCCGTCGAGGAGCTTGGCGTCGGCAAGCTTGGCCATGTTCTTGGTGTCCGCCGAGGCGAAAACGTCGGCCGGGGCGCCCTGGGTGATCTGGGTGACGAGGTCCGAGGAACCGGCGAAGCTCAGGACCACCTTGGTGCCGGGGTTCGCTGCTTCGAAGTCGGCGGCCAGCTTGGTGAACGTGGCCTTCAAGGAGGCGGCCGCGAACACTGTCACGGTGCCGGAAAGCTTCGGGGACTCGCTGACTGTTCCGCTGCCGGTCCCCACCGGAGAAGGAATGCCGGCACAGCCAGTCAGGCCCGCTGCCAGGCCGGCCGCCACGGCGCCTGCCACGAACAGGGCGGTGACGGTCTTGCGGGGGATCCTCATACAATGCTCTTTCCCTGCGGCGTTTCAATGATGACGGTGGTGGCCTTGACGACGGCGGTGGCCACGGAACCGAGCTCGATCCCCAGCTCGCGGACGGCTTCGCTGCTCATGAGCGAGACCACGCGGAAGGGCCCGCACTGCAGTTCCACCTGGGCCATGACCTTGTCTGCGGTGATTCCGGTGACCAGTCCGATGAAGCGGTTGCGGGCCGAGCTGCCTGCCCGCGAGGGGTCCTCCGGGAGCTGGGCCTGGGCGCGGGCCACGTGCGCCAGTTCCAGCCCGTCCACCACCAGGCGCCCGGACTCGTCCTTGTGCCCGGTGAGGGTGCCGTTCTCGGTCCAGCGCCGGACGGTATCGTCGCTGACGCCCAGGAAACGTGCGGCCTCTGAAATTCGTATCTGCGGCATGGAATCAGCATAGATCCTCAAATGCGGATAAATCAGATCAATATCGACGCAAACGAAATATGACCGCTGGGCGTCCTGGCACGGCCACCGGACGGCCCCCGCACCGTCGCCGGGCATGGCCGTCCGAAAATGTACGCCTTGCCTGTGGCTCCCCGGGCGCGGCAGCCGTATCGTTTCTGGTGGAGGGCAGGGCCATGGACGCGGAGGAGCGTCATCATGGAACTGATCCGGCCGGACAGCCCGGACTACGACGAAACACGTAGGCTTTTCAACGCGATGATCGACCGGCGCCCGGCGGTCATCGCCCGGTGTTCTGATCCCGGCGACGTTGCCGACGCCCTGGCCTACGCACGCAACAACAGGCTGGATGTGGCGGTCCGGGCCGGCGGCCATTCGGTCGCGGGCATGTCCACCAACGACGACGGCCTGGTGGTGGATGTCAGGCCGATGAAGTCGATCAGCGTGGACCGCGGAAACCGCACCGTCACCGTGGGTGCGGGCGTGACCTGGGGCGAGTTCGACCGTGCCACCGAGGAACACGGCTTGGCCACCACCGGCGGGCGCGCGTCCACTACAGGCGTGGCCGGCTTCACGCTGGGCGGCGGCTCCGGATGGCTGGAGCGCTCGTACGGTTTCGCCTGCGACAACCTGCTCGCCGTGGACCTGGTGACGGCCGACGGCGGTCGCGTCACCGCGAGCGCCCAGGAGAACCCGGAGCTGTTCTGGGCCCTGCACGGAGGCGGCGGCAACTTCGGCGTCGCCACGTCCTTCACCTTCGCACTTCACGAGCTCGGCCCCACCGTGCAGGCGGGACTCATGCTCTTCCCCGGCGAGGCCGCAACGGACGTCAGCCGCGGATTCCGGGACATCGCGCTGGCAGCCCCCGACGCCGTCGGGACGGCCTTGATCTACCTCACCGCCCCGCCGGAAGAGTTCGTCCCCGAGCACATGGTGGGCAAGCTGGCACTCGGTGTGGCGTACCTTTATGCGGGCGACGCCGACGACGGCGCGATCCATGCCCTGCCGTTCCGGGACCTGGGCCCCACCGTGGACCTCGTGGAGCCCATGGGCTATGCCGACTTCCAAAGCATGCTCGACGACCCGCCCGGAATGTACAACTACTGGAGCGCCGACTACCACGACGAGCTCTCCAACGATGCCCTGGACCTGTTCGTGGACTCGGCCCAGCGCCTGCCGGGCGAACACTCACAGCAGCTCATCGCACGCTGGGGCGGGGCCGTGGGCGGCCCGGCAGCAGCCTCCACTCCCCTGCTCAACCGCAACGCGGCCTGGGTGAGCCATCCGTTCGGGCTGGCGGCTACCCCCGAAGGCGGGCAGGAAGCCAAGGCCTGGGTCAAGCAGTTCCGCCAGGGCATCGCCCCGTACTCCAACGGCGGGGTGTGGCTGAACTTCATCGGGCACGAGGGACAGGAGCGCATCGTGGCCGCCTATGGCGAGGACAACTACAAGCGCCTGGCCTGGGTGAAGCGCGAGTTCGATCCGGGGAACGTGTTCCGCGGCAACCAGAACATCCTCCCGGCCGAGGGCTGAATCCCTCGATTCCCTGACGGGGGACCCGGCCAGGCAGGCCGGAGGCAGGACTACACTTTGGCCATGGTCGTGTATCTGGATCCGCCGATGTGGCCCGCGCACGGGACAGTATTCTCGCACCTCATCTCGGACGATTCGCTCGAGGAGCTGCACGCCTTCGCCGCGGCCGCACAGATCCCGGAGCGGGCGTTCGACGGCGACCACTATGACGTCCCCGAGCGCCGCTACAAGGACCTCGTGGCCGCGGGCGCCGTCCCCGTCGAGGCCAGCGTGCTGGTGCGCAAGCTCATCGCCAGCGGGCTCCGCATCCCCGCCCGCGGACGCAGCAAGTCCCTGACCGTTCCGCTCATGGCCCGGTGGAACCAGACGTTCCCGGGCCACAAGGCGCTCGGCCGGGAACTGCTGGAGCGCTGGGGCGAGGACGGCCGGAGCTACCACAGCCGCACCCACCTGCTCGCCGTGCTGGAAGCCTTGGACCTCCTGACGGAGCCGGCGCTTCCGGCCCGCCGGGTGACCCTCGCGGCCTGGTTCCACGACGCCGTCTACGAGGGCGTTGCCGGGCAGGACGAGGAGGATTCGGCGCGCCTGGCCGAGGAGAAGCTCAGTGCCGCCGGCCTGCCCGCCGAGGACGTCGCGGAGGTCGCCCGGCTGGTCCGGCTCACGGCCAAGCACAATCCGGAACCGCACGACGCCGCCGGTGCGCTCCTGTGCGATGCGGACCTGTCCGTGCTGGGCGGCGAGCCGGACGAATACGCCCGCTACCTGGCCGCCGTCCGGCAAGACTACGCACATGTCAGCGACGACGATTTCGCGAAGGGCCGCGCCGCCGTTGTGCGCCACCTGCTGGCCCTGGACCCGCTCTTCCACGGCGAGCGCGCCAAAGAACTGTGGCTGGATGCCGCACGCCGCAACCTGGCCGCCGAGCTGGAATGACGCAGCAGCCCAGCCCGCAAGAACCCGGCGCGCAGCCGCATGCGGCGCACCGGCAGCTTCCGTACACCGTCCGCTTCGAATGGGGGCTCGACGGCGCCCGGGCCGTTGCGCCGCAGGCGGACCTTGCCGTGGTGGTGGACATCCTGTCCTTCACCACGTGCGTGAGCGTCGCCGTCGACCGCGGCGCCGAGGTGCTGCCGTATCCGTGGAAGGACGTCTCGGCGGAGGATTTCGCGGCCCGCCATGGCGCGGAACTGGCCGGCCCGCGGGGCTCCGGGGGCCTGAGCCTTTCGCCGGCCAGCCTGCGGGCGGCGCCGGTGCTGCGGAGGGTGGTGCTGCCGTCGCCGAACGGTTCGGCCATCTGCCATGACCTGTCATCCGCCGCGCAACTGCTGGCCGCCGTGTCCCTGCGCAACGCCGCAGCGACGGCCGAATGGGTGGTGGCCACTCTGCCGCCCGAGTCGGTGATCGCGGTAATCGCAGCCGGGGAACAATGGCCGGACGGCTCCCTGCGGCCGGCCATGGAAGACCAAATCGGTGCCGGCGCCTTCCTTGCCGGGCTGGCAGCGGCAGGCCTCGGCGGCTTCTCGCCGGAGGCCGTGTCCGCCGCGGCCGTGTTCGACGCAGCCGAGCCGCGCCTGGCCGACATCCTGCGGGAGTGTTCCAGCGGCCGCGAGCTGATCGGCGCGGGCTACGCGGACGACGTCGAGATCGCCGCCGAACTGGACGGCAGCTCCGTGGTGGCCTTGCTGCGGGACGGGGCGTTCCGGCAGGAGCACCGGAGGATGGACCCATGACACACATTCGTCGCTTCGACCATGTCGGCATCACCGCTGCCGACCTCGACGCGGCGACGGCGTTCTTCTTCGGGCTGGGCCTCGAGGTCGAGGGCCGGAGGGGATCATCGTGGCCCTGGCTGAGCGGATCGACTGACCGCGTTCAGCTGCGCCCTTGCTACCCCTTGTCCTCGATCCAAGCCCTGATCACGGCTTCCAGCGCCGGCTTCTTCGACTCGAAATCGGCGTCGTCCACGAAACGCGCCACACGGGACACCTCGCCGTCGCCCTCCAGCAGGCCCAGCTCGTCCCTGATCGAGGCTCCCAGATGGAACATCAACGTGACGTTCTTCTTGGCCCGCGGAAAGAACGAGGCGATGTTCCCTTTGAAAATGAAGGTGGGCGCCTGCCACTTGACGGCCTCGGAGACCCGGGGGTCGACGTCGAGAATGAACTCCCGGATCCTGGCCACCAGTTCGCGGTGGGGGTTTTCGTAGGCCTGGAGCCAGCTGTCCACCTCGGGGTTCCGGTTGCTCATGGCAGCACCATATGCCCGTCCATGCATGAGCGGGACCCTGCCGGGCTTGCGCACGACTCGTATCATGGACATATGACCTCCTACCTCTCTCCGACGAATGGCAGCGCGCGTGGCAGCGCGCTCCCCCAGGCCCGTCCCGAC
This sequence comes from Arthrobacter sp. CJ23, assembly GCF_024741795.1. Taxonomy (NCBI): domain Bacteria; kingdom Bacillati; phylum Actinomycetota; class Actinomycetes; order Micrococcales; family Micrococcaceae; genus Arthrobacter; species Arthrobacter sp. CJ23. The sequence continues at coordinate 4,019,710 of NZ_CP102950.1, forward strand.
GTCGAGCATGTCCTGGCGGTGCGCGGCACGGAAGGCTACCGGCAGTACCGCATCCCGGCCCTCGCGGTCAGCACGAGGGGCACGCTCCTGGCCGCCTACGACGGCCGGCCCAACCTGGACGACCTCCCCAACCCCATCGACCTCCTGCTGCGCCGCAGCACGGACAACGGCCGCACCTGGGGCGGGCAGCAGCTGGTGCGTACGGGCGCGGGGCTCAACGGCTACGGCGATCCGAGCCTGCTGGTGGACGCCGAGACCGGCCGGATCTTCATGTTCCACGCCGCCGGGACGCACGCGGGCTTCTTCGAAGCCATCGCCGGCCTGGAGCCGGACGACGACGTGCAGCATGCCGACGTCAGCTTCTCCGACGACGACGGCGCCACCTGGCAGCACCGCCGGCTCACCGAACAGCTCAAGCTGGGTCAGCCCGACGCAGGTCCGCCCGACGCAGCACAGCGCGAACGCGGCATCACCGGCCTGTTCGCCTCGGCGGGCCAGGGCATCCAGGTCCACACCGGCCCGTTCAAGGGCAGGCTGGTGCAGCAGTATGTGCTTCTGGTGGACGGCGCCATCATGGCCGCCTCGGCCTACAGCGACGACCACGGCGAGAACTGGACCCTGGGCGAACTCATCGGCACCGGCCCGGACGGCGTCGGGCCCAACGAGAACAAGGTGGCCTGCCTGGACGATGGCCGGCTGCTGCTCCATTCGCGCGCCACGCCGCGCCGCCTGGCGGCCGTGTCAGAGGACGGCGGGCAGAACTGGAGCCCGCTGCGGCCCGTGGAGGACCTCCCGGACCCCAGCGACAACGGCTCGCTGGTGCGCTTCGACGGCCTGCCGACTGTTTCCGCGCGGGCAGCCACGGCCACTGATGCCTGGCTACTCGCCAGCAACAACCAGGACACCCACCTGCGCCGCAACACCGTGCTGAGCCTGTCCCCGGACAACGGCGCCAGCTGGCCAGCCAAGCTGCTCCTGTGCGAGGGCAGCTCGGCCTACTCCACGGCGGCCCGGCTTCCGGACGGGAACATCGGGGTCCTGTACGAGCGGCAGGGCTACCGCGAAATCGTGTTCGCCTCGGTGCCCGCGGAGCAGCTGACGGAGCAGCTTGCATCGGCTGAACCGGTACCGGCGCCCGCGCCCGCCGCGCCCGCGGCCCGGCCCGCTGGCCTCGTCTTCCACATGGAGCTGCGCTCCATCACCCCCGGGCGCCCCGCCGTCTGGCGGAACGCCAGCGAGTTCCGCGTGATCCGCTCGGACAGCGACGGCGAATGGGACGTGCAGACCTGGAAGGAAATCGGCCAGGGCTACACGGAGCAGGACCAGGTCCTCGGCACCCGCGAGGCCCAGGACCTCAACTACGGCGCCATCATCCCGGGCTACAAGGCCGGGGACATCCTCGCCTTCACCGGGCGGGTCCGCAACGAGGGCACCCGGCCGGCTTCCGGCGTCGTACTCCACGGCCCGCACGCGAACGCGGCGGACTTCCCGCCCGCGGACCTCTTGCCGGGCGAGCAGGCACTCTACTTCACGCCTGTCTACACGGTCACGGAAGCGGACCTGGCCCGGGACACACTGGCGCTCAGCTTCACGGCAGAGGCCGACGGCGGCGCTGTGCGTTTGGAGCGCAGTTTCAGTTTCGATCTGCCCACCGGAGCGGTGGTTGCTTCCTAGCGGTAGGTGCTGACGAACGGCCGGTTGCTCGGGACGATCTGCTTGCCAAGCGGCATGAGCGAGACGGGGATGAGCTTCAGGTTGGCGATGGCCAGCGGGATCCCGATGATGGTGACGGCCATGGCGAAGGCCGTGACCACATGCCCGATCGCGATCCAGATGCCGGCCACCAGCAGCCAGATCACGTTGCCGAGCAGCGGGAACACGCCGCTTCCGCCGGGCTTCTCCACCACCATCCGGCCGAACGGCCACAGCGTGTAAGCGGCGATCCGGAAGGACGCGATGCCCCACGGGATGGTGACGATCAGCAGGCAGCACACGATGCCGGCCATGAAGTACCCCAGCGCCAGGACGAAGCCGCCGAAGACGAGCCAGATGATGTTGAGCAGCGTTTTCATGTCTCAATTCTCCCGCGCGGGACGCCCCGAAAGCCTAGGGGTATGCCCTGAGTCGCCCCTGATCTTCAGCGCTGCCGGCCGCACTACACGGTGGCGTACGGCAGCCGTTGAGGCTCGGTCAACTGCGCGTCCAGTTCCTCGGACGTCGGCGGATTGGCGCCCGGGCGGCTCACGGTGATCGCGGCGGCCCTTGCCGCGGTCTGTCCGATGGTTTCGAGCGCGGCCGGCACAAATGCTTCTTCACCGCGGGCCAGCAGCCCGAAGATGAGGGCTGCCATATACGAATCGCCGGCGCCGATGGTGTCGGCAACCGTGGTCTTCACGGAGGGGATGCTGAACCGGGCGCCGGGGGTGGCGAGCAGGGCGCCGTCGGCGCCCTTGGTGATGACGGCCAGGCCCGCGCCATGTTCCAGCAGGCGGGAGACGACGTCGTCCGGGGACAATGCCGGGTAAAGCCATTGCGCATCTTCGTCGCTGAGTTTAACCACGTCCGTGAGCGGGAGCAGATCCTCGAAGAGGGTGAGTGCCTCGGCATGGCTGCCCAGGAGCGCGGGTCGGATGTTGGGATCGTACGTGACCAGGCAGGACCGGTGGCACTGCTCGAGGAGCGTGCGGACGGTGCTGGCCCCTGGTGCCAGGAACGTGGCGATGGAGCCCGTGTGCAGGACCTTCGGGACCGTGGCCGGTGCCACGTGTGCCAGTTGCCAGGCGATGTCGAAGTCGTAGCTGGCGGAGCCATCTGCGGCCAGCGTGGCGGTGGCGGTTGCTGTCCGTTCGAGGGACGTGGATCCGGGAAGAAGCCTCACGCCGGCGCTCTGGAGATGGTTGCTGATGGCGGTGCCGTGTTCGTCCTCGCCGATCGCCGTGAGCAGCCCGGTGCGGACGCCGAGCCGGCCAAGGCCGTAGGCGACATTGGCCGGGGACCCGCCCGGATAGCTGATGGACCCTTCGGGGGCATTGACGATGTCGATCAGGGCTTCGCCGATGACGATGGCGTCCAGCTGGTCGTGGGCGGGGCTGCCCGGTTGAGGCTTCTGCATCTGGGTTCTTTCTTCGGGTTTACCGGCGGGGAATCCCGGTATGGATCCGTCCGCGGACCTGTAGCAGGTCCGCGGACGGGGAGGGGGATCCCGAGGGCGGGAGGTGCTGCGCGACCTCTTAGGCCTTGGCTGCGCCTGTCATGATTGCGACGGCGTCGGTCATGCTGTGCGACTGCGGAGTGATGGTGGCCGCGCACTTGCCCAAGCGCTGGATGTGGATCCTGTCGGCCACATCGAACACGTGCGGCATGTTGTGGCTGATCAGGATGACCGGCAGGCCGCGGTCTCGCAGGTCGCGGACGAGCTGGAGGACCTGGTTGGATTCGCGGACGCCCAGGGCCGCCGTCGGTTCGTCAAGGACGACCACCTTGGAGCCGAATGCCGCCGCGCGGGCCACGGCGACGGCCTGGCGCTGGCCGCCGGAGAGGTTCTCCACCGGCACCGTGACGTCCTGCAGGGTCGAGATGCCCAGCCGGGTCAGCTCTGCCTTGGCCTTCTTGCGCATGCCTTTGGTGTCGAGCATCCGGAACAGGCTCCCCAGGGGGCCGGGGAGACGTTCTTCACGGCCGAGGAACAGGTTCGAGGCGACGTCGAGGGCCGGCGAAACGGCGAGGTTCTGGTAGACCGTTTCGATGCCGTGGACGCGGGCGTCCTGCGGGCGTTTGAAGTGCACCTGCTGTCCCGATACATAGAGCTCCCCCGTGTCGGGAACCTCTGCGCCGGTGAGGCACTTGATGAGCGTGGACTTGCCGGCACCGTTGTCGCCGATGACGGCCAGGACTTCGCCGGGGTACAGGTCCAGGCTGACGCCGTCGAGGCCGACGACACGGCCGAAGGTCTTGACGAGGTTCCTGGCCCTGAGGATGGGCTCACGGGTTTCGGTGCGGGGGGCTTCAAATTCTGTCATGGTCATGACTTGACCTTTCGGATCCACTGATCGACGGACACGGCAATGATGATCAGGATGCCTACGGCGAGGGTCTGGTAGAGCACGTCCAGGCCGGCGAGGGAGAGGCCGTTGCGGAAGACACCTACGATCAGCGCTCCGAGCAGTGAGCCCCAGATGGAGCCGCGGCCGCCGAAGAGGCTGGTCCCGCCGATCACGACGGCGGTGATGGAGTCCAGGTTCAGGTCGACGCCGGCGTTGGGGCTGGCGGCGTTCGTGCGGCCGATCTGGATCCAGGCGCCGACGGCAAGGACTGCACCGGCGGCGAGGTAGACGCTCATCAGGACGCGGTTGACGGGGATGCCGGCCAGACGGGCCGCCTCCTTGTCATCGCCCACGGCGTACACGTGACGTCCCCAGGCCGTCTTGCCCAGGATGAAGGCGACTGCGACGTAGAGCAGGAGCATCATGACAACACCGGTGGAGATGCGGACCGGTCCGATCGGGAAAGTGCTTCCCAGCCAGGTGAGGATGCCCGGCATGGCGGATCCGCGGACGGTGCTGCCACCGGAGTAGAGCAGGGTCAGGGCGATGAAGATGTTCAGGGTTCCGAGGGTGACGATGAACGGTGGGAGCCGGAATCTGGTCACCAGGAAGCCGTTGAGCGCTCCGGAACCTAGACCGACGACGAGACCGGCGATGAGCGCCAGCGGTCCGGGGATACCGTTGCCGACCGCGATCTGGGCAATCACCATCGAGGACAGGATCATGACCGCGCCGACGGAGAGGTCGATGCCGGCGGTCAGGATGATGAGGGTCTGGGCGATCGCCAGGGTGCCAACTACTGCGACCTGCTGGGTGATCAGGGACAGGTTCTCCACGCGCAGGAAGCGGTCGTTGAGAAGTCCGAAGACCACCACTGCGATCAGCAGGACGATGGCGGGGCTGAGGGCAGGGTATCGGTGGAGAACGTTGCGGATTCTGCTGAGAGGCGTCTGGCGGTCGAGGAATTCCTCGGCCAGGTCAGCATGCCCGGCGCTGGGCGGGCCGGCGGTCTGTTGCTGGGTCACTGTATTGCTCCTGAACTTCCATGTTCCGTAACTGTCGTGCTGGACGTGCTGCGGGGAGACACCGTTGGCGCGTCTCCCCGCAGAAGGGAGGCGCTACTTGCCCCAGCAGATGTCCCCTGCTGCAGCGGTGGTGATGCTCTTTACGCCGTCGGCGGGCTTGTCAGTGACGAGCTCGACGCCTGTGTTGAAGAAGTCCAGGCCCTCGGAGTTGGCCGGCTTCTTGCCGGTCTTTGCAAGCTCCACAATGGCCTTGACGCCCAGTTCGGCCATCTTGACCGGGTACTGCTGGGCCGTAGCGCCGATCACGCCGGACTTGACGTTGTTCACGCCTGCGCAGCCGCCGTCAACGGAGACGATGAGGACGTCCTTTTCCTTGCCCGCGGACTTGAGTGCCTCGTAGGCGCCGGCAGCGGCGGGTTCATTGATGGTGTAGACAACGTTGATGTTCGGGTTCTTGGAGAGCAGGGTCTCCATGGCCGTCCGGCCGCCGTCTTCGGCGCCCTGGGAAGCCTGGCTGCCGACGATTTCGTAGTCGCCGCCCTTGCCGCCGGTGTACTTGCCGGTCTTGGCCTCGTCGCCGTTCTTCTTCTTGTCCGCGGTGTCGATGCCCAGGCCAGTCAGGAAGCCCTGGTCCCGGTTGTAGTCCACCGAGACAACCTTGTCGTCGAACAGGTCAATCAAGGCGATCACGGCCTTCTTGCCCGCAAGCTGCTTGGCGGTCCACTTGCCGATGAGCTCTCCGGCGTTGAAGTTGTCCGTGGCGAAGGTGATGTCAGCGGCGTCGGCCGGGTCCGGCGGGGTGTCCAGGGCGATGACGAACAGGCCTGCGTCCTTGGCCTTCTTCAGCGCATCCACCACGGACGGTCCGTTGGGGGTGATCAGGATGCCCTTGTCGCCCTTTGAGATAGCATTTTCGATCGCCTGGATCTGGGTGTCCTCGTCGCCGTCGGCCTTGCCCGCGGCCAGCTTGAGGTCCACACCATCCGCAGCGGCGGCCTTCTTGGCACCGTCCTGCATGGAGACGAAGAACGGGTTGGACGTGGTCTTCACAATCAGCGAAACGCCGATCTTGTCCGACGAGGAACCGCCGGTGGAGCCGGTGGCAGAGCTGTTCCCGCTGCAGGCCGTCAGGCTAAGGCTGCCGAGTGTCAGGACGGCGCCGACGGCGAGCAGGCGGCGTGCGACGGTCCGCTGGGCTGTGGAACTCAACATTGAATCTCCTGTTTTCGGGGCACCGATTGTGCCTGACAACGATGTCATGCATCATGTAACCAACGTCACAGGATAGAGTCAAGGGAAATATCGATAATGAAGGACGAGGTTTGACAACGATGTCTAATCGTTACCAATCTGAGGTCACCAACAGCCGGCCAACGATGCGGCACGTGGCAGCGCTGGCCGGTGTAGGTATCAAGACGGTGTCGCGCGTCATGAATGATGAACCAGGCGTTTCGGAGGCCACGCGGCTCCGTGTCCTCGGCGCCTCGCAGCAGCTCAACTACCAGCTGGACATGGCTGCCGGCAGCCTCCGGCGGACAGGCCGCCAGACACTGAGTATCGGCCTGCTGCTGCCCAGTGTCTCCAACCCGTTCAGCGGAGAGATCCATCGCGCGCTGGAAGACGCGCTCGCCCTTCGCGGGATCGCTGTCTTCGCCGCCAGTTTGGATGATGATCCACAGCGGGAGAAAGCGCTGGTGGAAGCCTTCCTGCGCCGGCGCGTGGACGGGCTCGTGCTGACGCCGATAGCCAAGAGCCAGGCCTACGTCATCCCCGAGCATTCGCGGGACCTGCCGATGGTCTTCATCGACCGCGAACCGGTCGGCATCGATGCGGACGCGGTGGTGACGGACAACGCCGTGGGCGGGGCGAAGGCCGCCGCGCATTTGCTGGCGCAGGGGCACCGGAAGCTCGCGTACCTAGGTGACCGCACGGAAATCCAGACCGCCAGGGAGCGGAGGCGGGGCTTTATCGAGGAGCTCGGCCGGGCGGGTGTGGCGACGTCGGCCGTTCCTGTTCGCGAAGGGCTCCACAACGAGGAGTCGGCACGGCTGGCAGCGCGGGAGTTGCTGGCCTCCGAGAACCCGCCCACGGCAATTTTTTCCAGCCAGAACCTCGTCACGTTCGGGGTGATGCGGGCCCTCAAGGAACTGGGTGCAAGCCGGCGCGTGGCGCTGGTGGGGTTTGACGACTTCACCCTGGCCGACATGATGGAGCCGGGGATCACTGTCATTGCCCAGCACCCTGAGCGGATCGGCAAGCTCGCGGCCCAGCGGATCCTTGCCAGAATCGATGGCGATCACGGAGCCGCGCAAACCTACGTCGTCCCGTCGGAACTGATCACCAGAGGATCCGGCGAGATCCGGCCGCTGGACTGACAACTACCGCCCTTCAGAACACTCGGAACCAACAGAGCAAAGGACTGGACATGACCAAAACGCTGTACGCGGAATTCACCGTCAAGCACGGCAGCGAAGCCAGAGTGGCTGAGATGATGGCCGAGCTGACTGGCCACGTCCGCCGGGAACCGGGGAACGTCATGTTCCTGCCCTACACCCGGGAGACAAACCCGCGGGAGTACTTCGTTTTCGAGGTCTACCGGGATGAGCCTGCATTCCAGGAGCACATCAGCGCGGAATACGGCCGAACGTTCAATGCGGAACTTGCCGATCACATCGAAGGCGACGGCTCTGTCCTGACCTGGCTCCAGCCGCTGGCTTGACTCTAGAAATCGTCGGTACTGGTGCCGCAGCGAATCCCTTGCCGATCGTCGGCGTCGGATCAGACACGACGGCCTGGGTCCAGGTACATCGTTGTCAGTGGCAGAGCGCCGGAACACGTCGCCCCGTTCCCGGTGAGTACCGGGGCGATGGTGGCGACGGCACTGATGACGGAAAGGATCGCGGGCAGGATCGCCAGCGCGCAGAAGACGGTGGCCGCGCCTATGGCCAAGCGCGGTCGGCCATAGGCGCGGATGGAAGGGCACAGGGAGGCTTAGGCCTTAGCGGCCTTCACGAAGGCGCTCACCAAGGCGAGGTCCTTCACTCCGCGGGAGGACTCGACGCCGGAGGAGACATCCACGCCCCAGGCGCCTGCCGCTTCCGCGGCCTGGGCAACGTTGTCCGGGGCGAGCCCGCCGGCCAGCAACCACTTGCGCCCACCGAGGCCCTTGGCCTGGACCGAGGCGTAGTCCCAGGACTCCCCCGATCCCGGCACGGCGGCGTCGATCAGGAACACTTCCTCGCCCAGGTCCCCGAACTCCTCGGCAGCGGCACCCATGGTGACGGCCCGGATGAGCCGCATGCCGGCGTCGTGCACTGTTGTGACATCCTCGGCAGTGCGGTGACCGTGCAACTGGACCCATTCCAGGCCCGCGGCGCGCGCAGTGGCGACGGCGTCGGCGGCGGGCTCGTGGCGGAAGACGCCCACCGCGACAACGCCGTCGGGCACGCCCGGAAGCAGCCCGCGGACCTGCTCCGGCGTGACTTCGCGCGGGCTGGCGGTGAGCACAAAGCCGACGGCGTCCGCCCCGGCGTCCACCGCGGCCTGGACAGACTCGGCCGTGCTCAGGCCACACACTTTGACGAACATTCCGATGCCTCCAAGCAATTTCCTTCATATGACGTTAGCAAGCGCCTGTGCCGCCGCCGAACCCGGGGCCCTCGCATGGGCCCACGCCGCCAGGGTTCCCTGGGCGAGCGGAGCGAGTCTAGGGAGGCGGCGGGGACTAGTACTACAGCCGCGTTTATTTTCCCGCTTACCGTTGTCTGTAGTGGTGTTTGCGGGCGGTGTGTTGGTGTTTTCGGCGCCAGCGTGAGCGGCCCAGGACATGGCCGGGGTCGGGGATGCGGGCCCAGGCGAGGCGGGTGATGAGGTGCCGGATTTCGGGCAGGGAGAGCGCTACGAGGTCTTCCGGCCCGGTTCCGGCGCCCCTTTTTTGGCCTTGACGGCGGTGAGGAAGGCGTGGGCGAGCATGGACAGGGTGATGTGCCGGTACCAGCCGGTGTACTGGCGGACCTGGTAGTGGTCCAGGCCGGCCTCGCCCTTGGCGGTCTGGAAGGTTTCCTCGATCGACCAGCGGATCCCGGCGATCCGGGCCATTTCGGCCAGGGCGACGCGTTTGGGGGTGTGGCAGATGAAGTACGCGAGCTCGGAAGGGTTGGCCAGGTTGCGGCGGGCCAGCAGCCAGTGTTCGGCCCGGCCGTCTTCGGCGCCGTTGATCCTTACCCTGGCCCAGGCGTAGTCGCGGATCCCCTTGGAGCCCTCGCCGGCGGAGCGGGTCCGCCACGCGGACGGGACCAGGTCCGCGACCGCCGCGTCGGCGCGCTTTTCGGTGCCGAGGAAGGATCCGTCCTTGACCACGACGCGCTGGGAGACCGGGACCGCGAGGACGTAGTAGATCCCGCGGTCCTCCAGGGCACGGCGCAGCCGGTGGTACTGCCCGTAGACGGCGTCCCCGGCCGCCCATTTCGCCGGGACCCCGGCGTCCAGGGCCCGTTCGATCATGTCGATGGCCAGGGCCGGTTTGGTCTTGAACCCGCGGCCGGCCGGGATGCCGGCTCCCGCGCACCGGTCCGGATCATCCGTCCATTCCTTGGGCAGGTACAGTTCCCGGTCCAGGAACGTCCGCCCGTGCCTGGTGGCGTAGCTGAGGAACACGCCGATCTGGCAGTTCTCCACCCGGCCCGCGGTCCCCGAGTACTGGCGGGCGACCCCGGCGGACCGCCGGCCCTTCTTCAGGAAGCCGGTCTCGTCCACGACCAGCACCCCGTCCGGGTCTCCGATCTTGTCCACGACGTAGGAGCACAGATCGTCCCGCAGCCCGTCCGGGTCCCAGTCCGTGCTTGAGAGCAGCCGCTGCATCCGGTCCGGAACCCGGTGGCCGGCACGCTCCGAGAGCGTCCAGGAGTTCTTCCGTTCCTCCTCCGAGAGCAGCCCCCGCACATACTCCACCGCGTTCGCCCGCGGCTCCGACCGGGCGAACCTGCCCCCGATCAGCTCCCCGACCTCGACCAAACCATCGGCCCATTCCCGCACATCCGCCACGCAAATATCATCACCCACCCGACAGGATTAACACGGATGGGCCCTGAAATCCGGTTAAAACGCCGATGCGCGGGAAAATAAACGCGACTGTAGTACTAGCGCCTGGTCCGCTCCCAAACTTCGCTTCGCTCAGTTCGGGGCCCTCGCATGGGCCCACGCCGCCAGGGTTCCCTGGGCGAGCGGAGCGAGTCTAGGGAGGCGGCGGGGACTAGGCTTAGCCCATGGAGATCATCCGTTTTGCTGACATCCGACCCGAACCGTGGCGCAACGGCGGCGGGGTGACGCGCGAGCTGGCCAGCAGCCCGAAGGCGGCATCGTCGCAGGACGGCGCCTGGGATTGGCGCGTCAGCATCGCGGAGGTCTCCAAAGCCGGCGACTTCTCGGCCTTCCCCGGCATGGAGCGGGTCATCACGGTGATCGACGGCGAGCTGCTGCTGCTGACTGTCGACGGCGGCGAGCACCCCCTGGAGAAGTACCGCCCCTTCCGTTTCTCCGGCGAAGCGGCTTCCCACGGAGCACTGCCCACTGGCGACATCCGTGACCTCAACGTCATCGCCAAAAAGGGCGCCTACAAGGGCCACACGGCCATCATCGAGCTCTCCAAGAAGCGGGCGCACCCCGTGTTCGAGGGCCAGCTGGCGATCCTGCTCGAGGGCAAGGCCGCCGTGGTTCCGGGAGCTGAGCCGGAAGCGGCCCCGGAAGATGCCGACGCTGCCCCCGCAGCACCTGCCGAACCCGTGGATCTCGCACGCTACGACGCCGTGGTGGGCTCCGGCCTCCACACCCCGGAGATCCTGGGCCGCGGCTTCCTGGCCGTGGTGTCGATCGACGCGGTCCCGCACGCGCACTAGCCACGCACGAGGCTCGGCGCGCGCTGGGCACTGAATGGGTGACGCTGGCCACCATGAGTGGCCACCCGGCGCCGGGCTTGCTAGCCTGAAAGCAAGGTTCCCCTCCGGAACCTCCGGACGACGGTTCAGTACCCGGCACGCGACAAGACTGGCCAAAGGAAAACCGTCATGTCCTGGGCCATTCTCATTTTCTCCGGCGCGCTCGAAGCCGTCTGGGCCGCCGCACTCCACCGCTCCAAAGGCTTCCGCAGGCCCGTTCCGGTGCTCGTCTTCCTGGTCTCGGTCATCGCCAGCACCGCCGGCCTTGCGGTCGCCATGCAGTCCATCCCCACCGGCACCGCCTACGCGGTATGGGTGGGCGTCGGCGTGGTGCTGACCTCCGCCTACGCGATCATCACCAAAGTCGAGCGCCCGACGGCGGCCCGCCTGCTGCTGCTCTTCGGCATCGCCGCGTGCGTGGTCGGCCTGAAGGTGGTGGCGTAGCCATGGCGGCGAAGACCGGTTTCGCCTGGACCGTCCTGCTGGCCTCCGCCGTGCTCGAAGCCGTCTGGGCCACGGCGCTGGGCCTGTCCGACGGTTTCACCCGCTTGGCGCCCACACTGGTGTTCGCCGTGACGGCGGCACTGAGCATGGTGGGGCTCGGCCTGGCCGTGAAGCGCATCCCGCTCGGCACGGCCTACGCCGTCTGGGTGGGGATCGGCGCGGCACTGACGGTCGGCTGGGCAATGGCCACCGGCGTCGAACCCGCCAGCCCGCTCAAGCTGCTGTTCATCGCCGGAATCGTGGGCTGCGCCGCCGGGCTGAAGGCCCTTCCGGCGAGCAAGTACGAGGCGGTCAGCGAACACACTGAATCGGGCCGGCGTTAGGCCGCCCGGGCCGCGGAACCTGGCCCTAGGCTTCGCTGCGCTCCGTAATCCACCAACCGATGCCGAGTGGAATCAGGTACCAAAGGGTCAACGACGAGACCACTTCCAGAGCCGAAGGCGCCTCCGGCCCTCCAAGCAATGCACTCATGGCCGTGATCGTGCTGAGGTAGCCGCTTGCGTCCGGGAGGAGGGTAAGGATGAGCCCGTTTCCGACAAGACTGACGAGTATGACAGTGATGATTGCCAAGGCAGTACGGCGGATCGCTGCGGCGAGAGCCACGCCGAACAGCATGCTCAAGAGGCACGATGCCAGGCCGGATAGAAGCTCCTGCCCCACACCGTCGAAGGCTCCTCCGGTCGCCGTTCCCCCACCGCCCAGGGCCGCAGCCACAACAGCCGACAGCAGGAACACAAAAAGCTGAAGGGCCACAGCCAGCACGGCGGCGGCAAGGACCTTGGCCCAGAACTGCCCGGTCCGGCCCCGCAACAGCGGGTAGTAAACATGTGTTGTTCGGTGGGCCGAATCGGAGGTCATGCCAAGGATGCCGATGAGCGGCATGGCCAGCGCGGTGAAGAGCCCGATGCTCCCGGCCAGGCTGGCGAAGGTAATGGAGGTGCCTTGGCCTGTGCTGACGACGGCAAAACCGACCACCAGCGCCACAGCGATGACAGCCAGTACCGCAAAGATGGCGAGGGAACTGCGGGTATCCACCAGCTTGCGGATTTCGACGGCGACCAGCCGGGAAAATCCGATCCTCCGGCCTTGGCCGCCAGGAACTGTCGCTGGCTGGAGGGTGTGCTGGCTCATCGGATCGGCTCCAGGTTGTTGTTGCGGCTGCTGAATTCCCCGGACGTCAGGGCAAGGAACTTCTCCTCAAGCGCCGACTCTGTGATGTTGGACAGGTGGGTGAGCACCACCTCGAACTCAAGGCAGGCCCGGCCGATGTCCTCCGGGGTGGCGTCAATGAGGAAATCCCGCCCGGAGGGGTCAACGTTCCACCCGCGCACCCTGCAGGCTTCCTTGAGGCGGTCGGGTTCGACCGCGGTGGCCTTTGTCCTGGAACTGACGCTGAACTCTGCGGCAGTGCCGGACGCGACGATCCGCCCGCGGTCGATCATGACAATATGGTCCGCCACGGCCTGCATGTCGCGGAGGAGGTGACTGGAAAGCAGCACCGTGCCGCCCTGGGCGCTGAAGTGTTTGAGGAAGTTCCTGGCCCAGAGGGCGCCATCGGCGTCGAGTCCGTTGGTGGGCTCGTCCATAACCAGGAACTGCGGTCCGGCGAGGAGGGCCATGCCAAAGACCAGCCGCTGCCGCATCCCCAGGGACAGTGAGCCCACCCGTTTTCTCCGGACTGATCCGAGGCCCGTAACGCTGAGGGCGTGTTCGACGGCGGAACGCGGCACGTCCCGCAGCATGGCGTTCAGCTTCAGGGTCTCCTGCAGCGAGCGGCCCGGGTGCAACGCCGTGGGGTCCAGGACGAAGCCGATGGTACGACCGGGACTTTCGAGGTCCTGGCGCCGGTGTCCGTCGAAGAACACTTCGCCGGCGTCGGCATGCGTCAGTCCGGCCGCAATACGAAGCGCCGTGGACTTGCCCGCACCGTTCGGCCCGAGGAATCCGGTAATGGATCCCCGCGGGCAGTCAAAGCTGACGGAGTCCACCACGTTCCGCCCGGCATATGCCTTGGTGACCCCGGAAAAGGAGATTCCTGAAACGGCCTCAGACGCCAACCCCAATGGAGAATTCCTTCCGTACACGCAGGCGCATCCCCTATGGCCCCGTTGAAGGTATCACTAAAAACGATTGACTAAACAAGCGGCCTGTAACGTGACGGCGACGTCAATAGGCGGCCGGTTTACGCTTTTGCCATGGATTCCCCCGAGATAACGCAGGCTCTCGCCGCCCTCAGACACAGACTGGACGGCGGCCGGCGGATTGTTCTGGGCCTCACGGGCGCGCCCGGCTCCGGCAAGTCCACGTCCGCGCGCAGCTGGATGAGGTCTGGTTCATGGACACGCCTCCCGCGCTGCGGCTGGCCAGGCTTGTAGACCGGCACGTGCAGTTCGGCATGGAACGGGCGGAGGCGTGGGCGTGGGCGGCGGGACCGGATGAGTCCAACGCCGTGGCGATCGAGGCGACGCGCCAGGCTGCCGACCGGATCATCCCGTGCCAGCTAGACACCGGCCAGGAATACAGGGGGAAGGGCCGAGGTTCTTGGCTGTGACACCCAGCCCACAAAGGAATGGAACGCGCTCATGACTGCACCATCGCTACACCTCGGCGACGGCCTCACCGTCAGCCCCCTGGGATTCGGCGGAATGGCTCTCACCACGGTCTACGGCGAGGTTGACCCGCACGAATCCCTCAAGACCCTCCACCATGCCGTAGATGCGGGAGTCACCTTCATCGACACCGCGGACGTCTACGGCGCGGGCGGCAACGAGGAGCTGATCGCCAAACTGCTCAAACAACGCCGCAGCGAGGTCCAACTGGCCAGCAAGTTCGGAATCGTAGGCAACCCCCGCGACGGCTACACGGACGTCCGCGGCGACGCCGCCTACGTAAAGCAGGCCGTTGAAGCGAGCCTCCGACGCCTGGGCACCGACGTGATCGACCTCTACTACATGCACCGCCGTGACCTCCGCGTTCCGATTGTGGAAACCGTGGAGGCCATGGCGGAGCTTGTCCGGGAAGGCAAGATCCGGCACCTCGGCCTGTCTGAAGTGACAGCCGAGGAGCTCAGGGAAGCAGACGCCGTGCACCCGATCGCCGCAGTACAGAGCGAATGGTCCATCTGGAGCCGGGACGTGGAAAGCAACGTCGTCCCGGCTGCGGCAGAGTTGGGCGTGGGCTTCGTGCCGTATTCGCCGCTCGGCCGGGGATTCCTGACCGGAACCGTCAGCGCCGAGCAACTCGGTGACAACGATTTCCGGCACCGGATCCCCCGTTTTGCCGACGGCGCCCTGGATGCCAACCAGGGCGTTGTTGCCGCGGTGCGATCCGTGGCAGCGGAGCTGTCCGGGACCACCGGGCGGGATGCAACTCCCGCGCAGGTGGCCCTGGCCTGGCTCTTCGCGCAGGGCCGCCGGCTTCAGCTGCCGGTGGTCCCCATCCCCGGCACACGCAAAGCGCACCGGATCGACGAAAACCTCGGCGCCCTGTCCCTTGAGCTGAGTGCCGCCCAGCTGGGCGTGCTCGACGACGCCGCGGACGCCGTCGTCGGCTCACGCTCCGCGGACCCCAAGTGGGTGTCGCAGGGCCGCGAGTAGTCCGCCCGCCGCTTCCGTAGAGTGGGCGGATGGAATCGATTATTCACTCATTGCGTGACATCACCATCCGCAGCATCTCCGTCAGCGAGATGAACAACAACGTTTACCTGCTGACCTCGAAGGCCAGCGGCGCACAGCTGCTGATTGATGCCGCGGACGACCTTCCGGCCATCCAGGCGATGCTGGCGGACTCGGCCGCGGACACCACGGCCGAACCCAGGCTGGTGCAGATTGCAACGACGCACCAGCACTGGGACCACGTCCGGGCGCTGCCGGGCCTGGTGAAGGCCACGGGCGCCAGGACGTCGGCGGGCGCAGATGACGCCCCCGAACTGCCCGTGCCCGTCGATGTGGTGCTGGATCACGGGGATGTCAGCACCTTCGACGGGATCGAGGTCACCGCAGTGCACTTGCGCGGGCACACCCCGGGGTCCATCGCGTTTGTGTACGAGGATCCGGAAGGGCCGGCCCACATTTTCAGCGGCGACTCGTTGTTCCCCGGCGGCGTGGGCAATACGGGCAATGACCCCGTGCGCTTCACGTCGCTGCTGGACGACGTCACCGAGCGGCTGTTCGAGGCCTACCCGGACGACACTGTGGTGCATCCGGGCCATGGCGCACCCACCACCTTGGGTGCCGAGCGGCCGCACCTGGCGGAATGGCGCGCCCGCGGCTGGTAGGGCACCAGCCTCGAGGCACCAGCCGAAACTTGCGGGGCCTTAGCGGCCGCGGCGCTCATTGGACGCCGGAGCCGAGGCGCGGCGCGGGCCGCTGCGGGCCGGACGGCCGGAGCCGGAGCCCCCGCGGCCTGCGTTGCCGGAACCGGCACCGTAGGATCCGCCGGACGTCGCACCGGTAGCGGAAGACCACACGGCCTTGTTGCCCGTGCTGCGCGTGGAGGTGGCGGATTCCGTGCGCGGAGCCGACGCCGAACGCTGGCCACCCGCGGCACGCTGGCCCGTTGCGGGACGGCCCGAACGGCTGTTCTGGCCCTGGGCACCGGCAACGTCGTTGCGGTGGCCCGAGCCGGCAGCGCCGCGGCCACGCGGGCTGCGTGCGACATCGTCGTTCGCTGCTGCGCGGCGGTCCGCACGGTTGATGTCGGTGCGGACGGGCTCGGCGCCGACCTTGCCACGGCCACCGCGTCCACCACGGCCACCCGCGGTGGGTGCGGCCTGGGTGGTGCGGCGGCTGCGCTTGCGCTGGGCATTGGCACCGGTGGAGGTGCCGCCGCCCTGTGCCGGAGCCTTGGCTGCGAGCAGTGCCGCACGGGTGCGCGGGTCAACCTTGTCCGCCACGTCGCCCACGAGCTCGGCGACCAGCGGGGAGTTGGCCGTCACGCGCTCGAAGGAGACGTCCACGCCGGCAGCCTTCATGAGCTTCTTGACGTCGGCCTGCTGCTCCGGGAGGGTCAGCGTGACCACGGTGCCGTCGGAACCTGCGCGGGCCGTACGGCCGGAGCGGTGCAGGTATGCCTTGTGCTCCGTGGGCGGGTCCACGTGGATGACCAGTTCGACGTCGTCCACGTGCACGCCGCGGGCCGCGACGTCGGTGGCCACCAGGACGCGGACCTCGCCGCTGGAGAACTCGGCCAGGTTGCGGTCACGGGCGTTCTGCGACAGGTTGCCGTGCAGGTCCACGGCGGGGATGCCGCAGTCGGTCAGGGTCTTGGCCAGCTTGCGGGCGTGGTGCTTGGTGCGCATGAAGAGGACGCGGCGGCCGGCGCCGGAAGCCAGTTCCACGATCAGCTGCTTCTTGACGGTCTGGTCGTTGACCACCAGGACGTGGTGTTCCATGGTGGTGACGGCGGCCTGGGGATCGTCCACGGAGTGCGTCAGCGGGTTGGACAGGTAACGGTTGACCAGCTTGTCAACACCGTTGTCCAGCGTTGCCGAGAAGAGCAGGCGCTGGCCCTGGGCGGGGGTCATGTCCATGAGCTTCTTGACCACCGGGAGGAAGCCGAGGTCGGCCATGTGGTCGGCCTCGTCCAGCACGGTCACCTCGACGGCTTCGAGGGTCAGGATGCGCTGGCGGATGAGGTCTTCGAGGCGGCCCGGGCAGGCGATGACGATGTCGACGCCGGCGCGCAGCGCCTTTTCCTGGCGGGCCTGTGAGATGCCGCCGTAGATCACCGTGGTGTTCAAGCCCATGGCCTTGGCCAGCGGCTCGATGGTGGCGTTGATCTGCGTGGCCAGCTCGCGGGTGGGTGCGAGCACCAGGCCCAGGGGGCGGCCGGGCTTGCGGAAGTACTTGGCTTCGCGCTCGGCGAGGCGTGCCACGAGCGGGATGGCGAAGGCGATGGTCTTGCCGGAGCCGGTGCGGCCACGGCCCAGGACGTCGCGGCCCGCGAGGGTGTCCGGGAGGGTCTTGACCTGGATGGGGAAGGCCTCTTCGATGCCATCAGCGGCGAGGGACTCGGCGATGGCCTTGGGCGTGCCAAGGGCAGCAAAAGTAGTCATGTGTTTCTTGGGTCTTTCTGGCGGTGTCCAGCGGACATCGTCCCCCGACGCCGGTTGGGCCAAGGGTTCGCCGAGGAAAAAGTCAGTGATCAACCGGTCGGCATGAAGCCGTGGCCGGGACCAGAGAGAACGCGTTCATCGACGCAGGATGTGCCTCTCACATGAAAAAAGCCCACAACCCGAATCCGGGAACTGCCAGATTCGGAACAAAGCGGGCATCACTGCACATCAAGTAGATCCAGTTTAGCAGCAGCGGGGTTGTGGCCCTGACGCGCCGCCCTGCCCTGCCCGCAAACGCTCGCCGCCGGGGAGCGAATCAGGGGAGGATAAGAGCACAAACTCGAAGGGGCTGGGAACATGAAGCACGACGGCGACGCTCACGTTTTCGGTGCGGGCGGCGGCAGTGCCGCGGAAATCTGGGACGAAAAATACCGCGGCAAGCCGCAGGTCTGGAGCGGGAACCCCAATCCGCAGCTCGTCCTCGAGGCCTCGGCCCTGGAGCCTGGCACCGCGCTGGATCTGGGCTGCGGCGAAGGTGCCGACGCGATCTGGCTCGCCGGGCGCGGCTGGACCGTCACCGCCGTCGACGTCTCCGCCGTCGCGCTTGAACGCGCAGCCGCCCATGCCGCAGAGGCCGGGCTGCAGGACCGGATCACCTGGCAGGAGCGGGACCTCGCCACGTGGCGGCCGGCCGAGCGCTTTGGCCTGGTCTCGGCCCAGTTCCTGCATTCGCCGCTGCTGCCCTGGCGCGATTCCGTTGCCTCCGCCGCTGCGGCCGTTGCCCCGGGTGGAACGCTTCTGGTGGTGGGGCACCATCCGCAGGGCCTGGCGCCGTGGAGCGGGCATGCCGGCTCGGACATGTTCTTCACTCCGGAGGAACTGGCGGCCGAGCTGAGCCTGGACCGGGGGCCGTGGACGGTCAACGTCCTCGCCTCACGGGAGCGCACGGTCCCGGGCCCGGACGGCCAGGAGGCCACCATCCTCGACACGGTGCTCAGGTGTTCGCGCGAATGATGGAAGCGCCGTCCCGCCGGAGCTGGCTGAGGGTCGGGTCATCGTCCGGGCCGTCCGTGATGATTCCGGCGACCTCCTCAACAGGCATCACCCTGTATCGGGAGGCGACCCCGATTTTTTCGGTGCTCGCGAGAACGTAGGTATCGGCCGCCCGGCTGGCGAGTGCCCGCTTCATGGCGGCCTCGTCAACGTCCCCCGTGGTGAGTCCCTCGGTGGGGTGCACCCCGGTCACCCCGAGCAGGAACAGGTCCGCCGAGACCGCCTGTGCGGCCTCGACCGCGGCGGCACCGCACGTCACTGCCGAATGTTTGAAGAGGCGGCCTCCGAGGAGGAAAACGTCGACGCCGGCGTGCGGCACAAGCGCTGCTGCGATCGTGGGGCTGTGCGTAATGACCGTGCAGGACAAGTCAGGTGCGAGGGCGCGAACGACAGCGAGGGTTGTGGTGCCGCCGTCGAGAATGACGGTGGCTCCCGGCCGGATGAGGCGGGCAGCGCACAGGGCCACCCGGTCTTTGCTCTCCGGCTGTACATGGGTTCTGGCGGCGTAGTCCGCAATCGCCGGCGAAACCGGCAGGGCTCCGCCATAGACGCGTTGGCATAGCCCGGCCGCTGCGAGTTCCCGGAGATCACGGCGAACACTGTCATCCGAGAGGCCCAGTTCCGCGGCGATTTCCTTGGCGACGATCTTCCCGTCCTTGGCCAGGCGGCCAAGGAGGACAGCATGGCGTTCAGCAGCGAGCATTCGCGTTCCTTCCGAGTTATGCACGTTCTTGCACTATTCTAATGCCCATGACTGACTCAGCAATTCAACAACAGCTCACCGAGGGACAGCCCGGAGTAGACATCCCGGACAGCCGGGGCCGCACGGGGTTGGACCGTGCGGGGATCGGCCTGCGCCGAAACCCCGACGTTGGCGTGACCCGCGTCGAAGTGACGTCGGAGGGGTGGCATGTCCTGCGTCGAACCACTTTCAGCTACCGGCGGCGCGATGGGCAGGTGGTCACTGAGCAGCGGGAAACGTATGACCGGGGGAACGGCGCAACCATCCTGGTTTACGACCCCGTCCGGAGAACGGTCCTGCTCACCCGGCAGTTCCGGTTCCCCGCCTACGTCAACGAACACCACGACGGCATGCTCATCGAAGCAGCCGCCGGCCTCCTGGATGACGACGCTCCCGATGTTGCGATCCGACGGGAAGCCGCCGAAGAGCTCGGCGTCACGCTGGGGGACCTTCGGCACGTTTTCGACCTCTACATGAGCCCCGGCTCAGTCACAGAACGCATCCACTTCTACGTCGCACCCTACGTTCCGGGCGATCTGTCAGGCCCGGGAGGAGGCCTGCAGGAGGAGGGGGAAGACATCGAGGTGCTCGAGATTCCCTTCGATGAAGCCCTTGCCATGACCTCCGACGGCAGGATCGTGGACGGCAAGACCGTCATCCTCCTGCAGTGGGCCGCCCTAAACCGCCTCTTCTGAGCCGCCTGACGTCAGACCCGGGCGTCTTCAGCGTGCCTGGATCCACGATCGCCTGCCACAACGTCCGGCGCCCTGACGGCAACCCGCGGCGCAACGACCAGCGCGGCGACGGCGATGGCCACGGTCAGCGCGAACACGCCCGCGAAGGAGCCCGCCGTCGTCGTCAATGCCCCAAAGACCAGGCCTGTCACGGCGAGCGAGAGGGCCCCGCCGAGGGAGTCCGAGATGGACATGGCCGAGCTGTTGAAGCCCTGCTCCGCAGGGCTCGAGAGCGCCAGTGTCATGACGCTCAGCCGCGGGTACATGAGCCCCATGCCAGCACCGGCCAGGATCCAGCCGGCGATGGCCACGGCAGCCGGCAGGGCGAGGGCCGCAGTGATGAACGTGAGGGTGACCGCGGCGAGCACCAGCAGGGAACCGGTCCTGACCGCGGCAGCGTGCACTAGCCTGGCGCCCATCCGGCCCTGGACGGTGGACGCCCCGGCCCAGGCAAGCGCGGCGCCGGTGAGGGTGAGCCCGGCGTAGGCCGGGGTGAAGGCGTAGTGCTCGGTAAGCAGGTACGGCAGGTAGACCTCGGCACCGAAGAAGGCGGCGGAGGCGAGCCCGCGCACCAGGATCACGCTCGGCAGGCCGCGGCGGGCAGTGAGTGTGCCGCGCGGAACCAGCGGCCTGACTGCCAGGAGCGCCAGCAAGAGCGCGACGACGGCGATCACCGTGCCGGCCGCCGGAACCTTCCCGGAGAGGTTCAGCCCCAGGACGGCGAGTGCCGCGAGCGCGGCCCAGGCCATGCGCCCAAGGGCCCAGGGGACGGCGGGGCCGCTTGAGTCCGGGGCGGAACGCAGGCCGCGGATGGCCGGAATGACCATGGCCAGTGCCGGCACCACCAGGCCCACCACGCCCAGGAACACCCAGTGCCAGCTGCTGAGCTGGGCCACGACACCCGCCGCAAACGGCCCGATCAACGACGGCACCACCCAGGCGGCGGCGAATGCCGCGAAGATCTTCGCGTGCAGCATGGCCGGGTACACCTGCGCCACCACCACATACAAGGCCACGGTCATGGCGCCGCCGCCCAGACCCTGGACCAAGCGCCCCGCCACGAGCACTTCCATGGTGCCCGCGGTGCCGGCGATCAGCAGCCCGGCCACGAACAGGGCCACGGAGGCGTACAGCGGAGCGGCCGGCCCGCGCCGGTCCGCCCAGTTCCCGGCCGCCACCATGCCGATCACGCCCGTGGCCAGCGGCCCGGCGAAGGCCAGGGCATACAGGCCGGCACCGTCCAGCTCGCGGCTCACCAGCGGCATGATGGTGGTCACGGCCAGGGATTCGAAGGCACCCAGGAACACCAGGGCACACGCGCCCACGGTCGCCAGAAGGTACGGGCGTTGCAGGATGCCGGCAGAGGCGTCGTCTTTGCTCATGGACGCAACGCTAAAAGCTCAACTATGGTTGAGGTCAAGCCCGCAGCCATCCACGGATTCGGAACCATGCCACAGCTCCCCGGCGACGCCCACCATCCCCTCACCATCGGCGAGCTCTCGGAACGGAGCGGTGTGGCGGCGTCGGCCCTTCATTTCTACGAACGCAACGGCCTCATCTCGGCCGTGCGGACCACCGGCAACCAGCGCCGCTACCGGCGGGACATGCTGCGGCGCGTGGCGTTCATCCGGGTGTCCCAGCGCGTGGGCATTCCGCTCAAGGACATCCGGGCCGCCCTCGAGTCGTTGCCGGAGAACCGGACGCCCACCAAGCGCGACTGGTCTCGGCTCTCCGCGCGCTGGCGGAACGAACTCGATGCGCGCATCACCGCCCTGGAGCACCTGCGCCGGGACCTGGACGGGTGCATCGGCTGCGGATGCCTCAGCCTGAAGGCGTGCAGGCTGCAGAACCCGGGCGACGACCTGGGCACGGGCGGCACGGGAGCGCGCCGCTGGGACGGCTGAGCCCTGCACGCTACCCGATCGGCGGGAGCTCCGCGGCCGTCGGCACCACGGCGCCAGTCGCCGTCGAGTCCGGGTTCAGCATCCAGCCGACACGCTTGGCCGTACTCAGCATCACGACGCTTTCGACGAGTTCGATGCCCGGAATGCGCTGCTGGATGGCGAGCTCCATCTCCATGACCTCGGCCAGGGAACGCAGCCACATGATGATCACAAAATTGGTGCTCCCGGTGGTGGACGCCGTGAACCTGACGTTCCTGACGGCGCGCAGTTCGCCAGCCGCGGCTTCATGCTGGCCTGCTGGAACATTCGCGAACCACTGGCAAGTGATGGGATAGCCCGAGAACTGCTGGGCAATTTCGCACCGGAAGGACAGCATCCGGCTCGCCAGCACGCGGCCGAGCTGGCGCTGCACCGTGGCGGGGTGCCGTCCCAGGGCGCGGGCGATTTCCGCGGCGGAGGCCCTTCCGTCCCGGGCGAGGAAGGGAAGGAGCGCCATGTGGCTCGCCGGCAACGGGGTGACAACCGCGTAGGGGGCGGACGGATTGGCCGCTTCCGGCCCGGCCAGGGCACGCAGCGCCTGCTGCTCGGCCCGGCTCAGCACATTGAGCCGCCACGCATAGCCGCTCGTGTGGATCCGCGTGCACAGCGAGGTCCGGTACTTGGTGAGCCCCCGGATTTCCTTGAGCTTGGGCAGTAGCCCGTTGCTGAACTCGCCCAGGTCCTGGGTGATCACGGTCAGCATGAGGTCACGGTTGCTGGCGGCTTCCTCAACCGTGATGACTTCCGGAATGGCTGCGAGCGCGGCGGTGACCCCGGGCCTGAGGTGCATTTCGCAGTCCACGTCCAGCAGTGCAAGGCAGGCATTCTTGGGATCACCCATGAGGTGCGCCGTGGTCCAGGCCGCTCCGGACTCGCGCAGCCGGTCCCACCGCGCCGCCAGCGTGGTGGCATGGACGCCGAGGACGTCCGCGGCGTCCGACCAGCTGATGCGCGGGGAAATCTGCAGGGCGTTGACCAGCCGCAGGTCCTCTTCACTGAGTTCCATCAGCGGTCTCCTCCTAGTCGATGCGTGAATCCTGTCAATTCTGGCATGTTCCTGAATTTTTTCAGGGCTTTCCAAGATTGTGAGGCCAATCACTCCACAATGGCTATGGATACTTACCAACCGTTCAGGAAGCAGGAGAACAGATGTCGATCGCCTCAGACGCCAAGGAGATGCAGGGAGAAATCGCCCGGTTCCGCCACGAGCTCC
Organism: Arthrobacter sp. CJ23; assembly: GCF_024741795.1. Classification (NCBI taxonomy): domain Bacteria; kingdom Bacillati; phylum Actinomycetota; class Actinomycetes; order Micrococcales; family Micrococcaceae; genus Arthrobacter; species Arthrobacter sp. CJ23. Next base: position 4,042,955 of record NZ_CP102950.1, read on the forward strand.
ACCAGGAACCGGAAATTGGCCTGGACCTCCCGCGTACCCAGGAAAAGGTACTCAAGGCGCTCGACGGACTCCCGTACGAAATCACCCTCGGTGAGAGCACGACGTCGGTCACGGCGGTCCTGCGCGGCGGCGCGCCGCACACTTCTGCAGAGAAGCCGGCGGTCCTGCTCCGCGCCGACATGGACGGCCTTCCCGTCCAGGAACGCACCGGCGTCGAGTACACCTCGCGGATCGACGGCGCCATGCACGCCTGCGGCCATGACCTCCACACCTCCATGCTTGCCGGTGCCGCCCGCCTGCTGGCCGAGCGCCGCGATCAGATCGCCGGCGACGTGGTCCTGATGTTCCAGCCCGGCGAGGAAGGTTTCGACGGCGCGGGCCACATGATCCGCGAAGGCGTCCTGGACGCTGCCGGCCGCCGGGTCGACGCCGCTTACGGCATGCATGTGTTTTCCTCCCTGGAGCCGTACGGCCAGTTCTGCACCAAACCGGGAGTGATGATGAGCGCCTCGGACGGACTCTTCGTCACGGTCCTCGGTGCCGGTGGGCACGGTTCGGCACCCTATTCAGCCAAGGACCCCGTGACGGCGGCCGCAGAAATGGTGACGGCGCTGCAGGTCATGATCACGCGGCAGTTCAGCATGTTCGATCCGGTAGTCCTGACCGTGGGCGTCCTCCATGCCGGAACCAAGCGCAACGTCATTCCCGAATCTGCCCGGTTCGAAGCCACCATCCGCACCTTCTCGGAAGCCTCCCGCGACCGGATGATGACCGCCATCCCGCAGCTCCTCAAGGGCATCGCCGCCGCACACGGGCTCGACGTTGACGTCGATTACCGCGGCGAATACCCCATGACCGTCACGGACGAGGCCGAGACCCACACCGCCGAAAACGTCATCTCGGACATGTTCGGCGATTCCCGGCTCTCCCGCTGGGCCACGCCGATAAGCGGCTCGGAGGATTTCTCCCGGGTACTCGCCGAAGTGCCGGGAACCTTCGTGGGCCTCAGCGCCGTACCGCGGGGCGTGGACCACACCAGTTCACCGTTCAACCACTCCCCCTACGCCACGTTCGACGACGGCGTCCTCTCCGACGGCGCGGCGCTCTACGCGGAGCTCGCCGTCTCCCGCATCGCGGCCCTTGCCGCCGCCAACTGACCTTCCCGCCACCCTTTGGAGCAAGACATGACGTCAACCGTAGGCACCCAGGCCACAGTCCAGGTCCACAAGTCCCACCTGCGGACACTCATCGGCACCGGCATCGGCAACGCCGTTGAATGGTACGACTGGGCCATCTACGCCACCTTCTCGCCCTTCATCGCGAGCGCCCTGTTCAGCAGCGCCGACCCGACGTCGGCGGTCCTGTCCACGCTGGCGATCTTCGCCGTCGGCTTCGTCGCCCGCCCCTTCGGCGGCTTCGTGTTCGGCTGGATCGGCGACCGGATCGGCCGCAAGACGTCCATGACGTTCGCCGTCGGCCTCGCGGCCCTCGGCAGCCTGCTCATCGGCATCGCCCCCACCTTCGAGTCCGTGGGCGCCTTCGCCTCCGTGATGCTGCTGGTGGCCCGCCTCATCCAGGGCCTGGCCCACGGCGGCGAGCTGCCGTCGTCGCAGACGTACCTTTCCGAGATGGCCCCCAAGGAAAAGCGCGGCTTCTGGGCCACGCTCATCTACACCTCCGGCACCGCAGGCATCCTGGCCGGCACGCTGCTGGGCGCCATCCTGACCGGCGTGCTGAGCAAGGCCGACATGAACGCCTGGGGCTGGCGCATCCCGTTCCTTATCGGCGGGGCGCTGGGCGTCTACGCCCTGGTCATGCGGGCCCGCATGAAGGAAACCGAGGCCTTCGAGGCCGAGACCCCCAAGGAGAAGCACGAGCCGATGTGGCCGCAGATCTGGCGGCACCGCAAGCAGGCCCTGCAGGTCATCGGCCTGACCGTCGGCCTCACCGTGAGCTACTACATCTGGGGCGTCGTGGCTCCGAGCTACGCGTCCACCACCCTGAAGATGGATCGGGGCGCAGCCCTCTGGGCCGGAGTCATCGCCAACATCGTGTTCATCGCCGCACTGCCGTTCTGGGGCAGGCTGTCCGACCGCATCGGCCGCAAGCCGGTCCTGATCATGGGCGCCGCCGGCGCGGCACTGCTCCACTTCCCCATGACCTGGCTCCTGAAGGACTCCCCCTGGCAGCTGGCCGTCACCATGTCCGTGATGCTGTTCTTCATCGCCGCCAGCGCCGCGATCGTCCCGGCCGTCTACGCCGAGCTCTTCCCCACCAAGATCCGCACCGTGGGCGTCGGCGTCCCCTACTCCATCTGTGTTGCGGTCTTCGGCGGCACGGCTCCGTACCTGCAGACGTGGCTCGGCACCATCGGCCAGGCCCAGCTGTTCAACGTTTACGCAGTGGTCCTGCTGGTGATCGGCATCGCGTTCGTCTTCACCATCCCGGAGACCAAGGGCAAGGACCTGACGCACTAGGGACTCAAGCACCACGGGTTCGACGGCGGTCTGCACCGAAAGGCGCGGGCCGCCGTCGGCGTCTGATCCGGTCTGCCCGGCTGTTAGCCGCCCACAAACCTCTTGCGCCCGGCCCGGTATCCGAACACGGCGGCCAGGGAGCCGACCACGAGGAACAGGATGCCGGCCGCGGCGAAGCCTCCCGTGGCCTGGTGCAACTGACCCACCATGAGCGTTCCCGTGGAACCCAGGCCGTAGCCCACGCCCTGCATCATGCCGGACAGGTGCGCGGCGGTGTGCGCGTCCCGCGTCCGCAGCATGATCATGGTCAGTGCCACGGCCGTCAGGCTCCCCTGGCCCAGCCCCAGGAGTCCGGTCCAGACCCAGATCAGCTCCGTGGGGCCGAAGATGCTCAGGGCGAAGCCGCCGCCGGTCATCAGCGCCACCACGGCGTTGATGGCGCGCTGGTCCTTGAACCGGGCGGCCAGGCCCGGCGCCAGGAAGGAACCCAGCATCTGCAGGACGATCGAGACGGACACGATCAGCCCGGCCGTGCCGCCGTCGATTCCGCGGTCGCGCAGGATCGGCGCCAGCCAGGCGAACACGCTGAAGGACATCATGGCCTGCAGTGCCATGAAAATGGTCACCTGCCAGGCCACGGCCGAGCGCCACACATTGACGCCGCCGGCTGCCACGCCGTGGCGGACCGGATGCTGGCGCAGCGCCAGCGGCAGGAACAGCAGGAGCACGACGCCGGCGGGCAGCGCCCAGAACCACAGCGCCGAGGTCCAGTGCCCGGCAGCGGTGAAGACGGGGTAGGTGAAGCCGGCCCCGAGGGCCGCCGAGGCGCAGATGGCCGTGGTGTAGAGCCCGCCCATGAGGCCGAGCCGGTGCGGGAAGTCGCGCTTGACCAGGCCCGGAAGGAGCACGTTGCACAGGGCGATCGCGGCGCCACACGCCGCCGTGCCGAGGAGGAGCGCCGGCAGGTGGCCGGCGCCGGCGAGGTCCATGGGGCGCAGCAACAGCCCGGCCGTCAGCATGGCCATCGCACCCAGCAGCACCCGTTCGGCGCCGAAGCGGCGGGCCAGGACCGGGGCCAGCGGCGCGAACACGCCCAGCAGGGTGACGGGCACGGTGGTGAGGACCACCACCGCCCAGCCCGGCAGGCCGGCGTCGGCGGTGACTTCCGGCAGCACCGCCGAGAAGCTGGAAAACACGGTCCGCAGGTTGAGGCCGATCAGGACCAGGCAGATCCCCAGGAAAACGAGCCCGCGGCGCGTCGTGACCCGGGTGGGTTCGGCTGCGGGGACGTCGTCGATCTCGGCGTCGACGAGCAGTTCGGAGGCGGCCAGCTCAGAGGCGGCTGTGGCGGGTTTCTCGGGAGGTGTCACGCCCCCCATTCTCGCAGTTGCGCCAGGACATCCCACATCCTCCCCACAGTGTGAAATGGCCCGCCCTTTCCATCAGCACGCGGGAAGCGCACCATGTTGCTATGGACGGCGTCGGGGTTGCCGTCAGGGGGATCGGAGGTGCGATGAAGCGCACCAAGAAGTCAAGGAAAGCGGAAGCTGCGGACCCGCTCGCGCCGGAACCGGCCGCCGTCGCGTCGGACGACCGGGACGACACCCCGCGCAAGCCAGGGGGCAAGCCGCTGTGGCTGCGGCCCGTCACGTGGGTCGCAGGAATCATCGTGGCCGCGCTCGGCGTGGCACTCAGCAACCTCCTGGTCCCGTTCTTCGGCGGCTTCCTGGAACGGGCCACCACCACAGGGGAGCCAGTGCGCGTCGACAACGTGCGCATCACCGATCTGGGCGGCAACTCCTTCGCTTTCCCGGACTCCGCACAGTTCTCCGGCCGGGACCTGGCCGAGCTGAACTCCTCGCCCGATCCGGCCGCGTGGCTCGAATCCCGCGGCGGCGTGCGGGCCGGCGCTTTGTGGATTCAGCTGACGGTGTCCGGCAACCGGCCCGACGGCGTCCGCATCCTGGATCTGAAGCCGGCCGGCAGTTGTTCCACTCCCCATGCCGGAACACTGTTCGTCTCACCGCCGGCGGGTGGGGAGAACGCCCAGATGGTGTTCCTCCACCTCGACAACTTCGGGGCGTCGGCCACCTACCGGCCGGAAGGCGCCGACCCCATGGCCCACGAGGAACGGCCGTACTTCCTGGACAAGACCATCTCCCTGAAGAAGGACGAGCAGTTCGTGCTGCTGGTGATGCTGGACAGCAAGAAATCCCTGTGCTCCGTGGAACTCGACTTCACCGTCCTCGACGCCGGCAAAACAGTCTCCCAGCGGGTCAGCAACCAGGGGGCACCGTTCACGGTCACTGCCGAGCTCAGCCGCCAGGCCTGGCAGCAAACGTTTCTTGGCGGGGTGATGTGCACGGGCGACTTCGTGCCCGCCACAGACGCCTGGCTGCTGGACCAGCCCGGCGATCCCTGCGGCGCCCCGCTGCCGTAGCCGGCGGTTATCCACATAGCCAGACCCGGCCGCCTGGCCCTCCCGGTCCGCAGGTATTCTGGAAGGGATGAGTGAAACCCCAGAATCCCCCGATGCACCGCGCCCCGTGACCCCCGGAAGCCAGGCCTCCTTCGGCACCTACGGCGGCCGGCCTGTCAGTTTTGTGCGCCGCGGCACCCGCCTGCAAGGCCGCCGCCAGGCTGCATGGGAAGAGCACTCGGACCGCTGGGCCATCCAGGTACCGCGGCATGTGGCCAACACCTCGGTGCACCCGGACTACACCTTCGACGCCGAGGCGGAGTTCGGGCGCAAGGCGCCCCTAATCGTGGAGATCGGATCAGGCCTGGGTGACGCCGTCTGCCACGCCGCCGAGCAGAACCCGGACAAGGACTTCCTGGCCGTGGAGGTCTACACCCCGGGCCTGGCCAACACGCTGATCAAGATCAACAGCCGCGGCCTCACCAATGTGCGCGTGGTGGAGGCCAACGCCCCCGAGGTCCTGGAATCCATGCTCCCCGCCGGCTCCGTGAGCGAGCTCTGGGTCTTCTTCCCGGACCCTTGGCACAAGGCCCGGCACCACAAGCGCCGGCTCATCCAGCCCGCCTTTGCCGGCATCGCGGCCAAGGCCCTGGAAAAGGGCGGCTTCTGGCGGATCGCCACAGACTGGTCCAACTACGCCGTGCACGTGCGCGAGGTCCTGGCCGGTTCCACCGAGTTCGAGAACATGCACGAGGGCGAGCGGAGCGGCACCGAAAGCCCCCTCACCCAGGTGTGGGAGTCCGGCGTCGAGTCCATGGTGGGCGGCGCGCCGGTCAAGGAAGGCCGCGCCCCCGTCAGCACGGAACACACCGGACCCAACGAAGGCGTGGACCATGTGGGCGGCTGGGCTCCCCGCTTCGACGGCCGCATCCGCACCAGCTTCGAGGGCAAGGCGCACGAAGCCGGCCGCATGATCTTCGACCTCACGTACCGCAGGATCTAGCCAACACGATTTGGGGGAATCATGAGTGACCAGCCGCAGCAGCTTTCCTACGCCCCGGCCCCGCCTGCCAGTCCCAAGGGGCTCGGTCCAGGAATCGCCAGCGCGGTCCTGGCCATACTGGTGCCTATGACCCTCGCCGTCACCTTCCCCATCGGACTCTTCGCTGCGTTGTTCACCCGGGGCGACTATGGTTCCGGCGGCACGCTGCGCTGGGTCATGCCGGCCGTAATGTGGGGTGTCCCCGGCCTCCTGGCGCTCATCGCCGTGATCACGGGCATCACTGCCGTGAGCCTGTCCAAGCGCTGGGACGCCGCCCGGGTTCTGGGCAGCATCGGGCTGTCCCTCACTGCGCTGTGCGTTGCCGGAGTGTTACTGCTGGCCCACCGCTCCGGAACGCCGTTGTACTGACATGCCCCAGGTACGTGCGGAACGGTTCATCCGGCTGGACCCGGAGACGGCCTTTGCCCTGTCCCAGACCACCGGCGAATTCCGGTTGAAGTGGGACCCCTTCATTTCCGCGCAGGGCTTTCTGGACGGCGCCACCGCCGCCGGCAAGGGCGTCCGCACTCGCACAGTGTCCCGGCTGGGCCTGCGCATGGTCAGCGAATACGTCTCCTACACGCCACCCAGGAACGTGGGCATGACGATGGTGTCCGGCCCGTGGTTCTTTGAGAACTTCGGCGGCGGCTGGCGTTTCACCCCCGACGACGGCGGCACCCGCGCCGTCTGGAAGTACACCTTCTCTTGCCGCCCGGCTTTCCTGAGGCCCGTCGCGGAGCGGATCGGCGCCTGGCTGCTGGGCCGCGAAATCGAGCGGCGGATCGAGGCATTCGCCCGCGCCTGCGAGAACCAGGACCTCCTCGCGGAGCTGCGTTCCGGCAACTGACAGCGTTCCGGCAACTGACAGCGCACCGAAACAACCGGGCGCCGAAACAACAGCGTTCCGGCATACAGACAGCCCCCTGCCGGTCCGCTGGTGCGGACCCGCAAGGGGCTGTGTCTACTGCTTGGTGTTGCCTACAGAGTGGTGCTAGACCAGCGTGGCGGTGGCCCGCAGGGGTTCCAGCGGCACGTGCCGCACCGCTCCCTTGTCTGCCGAGAGCGCGAACGCGGCGTAGGCGCGCAGCGCCGGTGAGACGGCACGCTCACGGTTGCGGGGCTGGTAGCCGGTGGTGGCTTCCAGCAGTGCACGGCGGCGGTCAAGTTCGTCGTCGGGCACTTCCACCGTGATGGAACGGGAGGGGATGTCGATGGAAATCGTGTCCCCGTCCTCGACGAGCGCGATGGCTCCTCCCGCGGCAGCCTCCGGGGAGATGTGGCCGATGGACAGTCCCGAGGTGCCGCCGGAGAAGCGGCCGTCGGTGATCAGGGCGCACTTCGCGCCCAGCCCCAGGCCCTTCAGGAACGACGTCGGGTAGAGCATTTCCTGCATGCCCGGGCCGCCGCGGGGTCCTTCGTAGCGGATGACCACCACGTCGCCGGCCACGATCCGCTTGCTCAGGATGGCCTCCACGGCGGCATCCTGGGATTCGAAGACCACGGCCGGGCCGGAGAACTTGAAAATCGATTCGTCCACGCCGGCGGTCTTCACCACGCAGCCGTCCACCGAGATGTTGCCCCGGAGCACGGCCAGGCCGCCCTCCACGGTGTGGGCGTTCTTGACCGAGCGGATGCAGCCGTTCGCATCGTCGGTGTCCAGGGTGTCCCAGCGCTCGGACTGGGAGAAGGCCGTGGCGGAGCGGACGCAGCCGGGGGCCGCGTGGAACAGTTCGACCGCGGCGTCCGTGGCCTTGCCGCCGCGGATGTCCCAGTCGTCCAGCCAGGAGCGCAGGTCCGGGCCGTGGACGGAGCGCACATCGTGGCGGAGCATTCCGCCGCGGTCCAATTCGCCCAGGATCGCGGGGATGCCGCCGGCGCGGTGGACGTCCTCCACCAGGTAGTCGCCGTTGGGGGCAACCTTGGTGAGGCAGGGGGTGCGGCGGGAGATCGCGTCGATGTCTTCGAGCGTGAAGTCCAGCTCGGCCTCCTGTGCTGCGGCGAGCAGGTGCAGGATGGTGTTGGAGGAGCCGCCCATGGCGATGTCCATGGTCATGGCGTTCTCGAACGCCGCACGGCCGGCGATGGCGCGCGGCAGTACGCTTTCATCGTCATCGGAGTAGTAGGCGTTGGTGATGTCCACGATCGCCTTGCCGGCGTCCTGGTACAGCGCCTTGCGGGCCGTGTGCGTGGCCAGGATGGTGCCGTTGCCCGGCAGCGAGAGGCCGAGCGCTTCGGTGAGGCAGTTCATGGAGTTGGCCGTGAACATGCCCGAGCAGGAACCGCACGTGGGGCAGGACGTTTCCTCGATGGCCAGAAGGTCCTCGTCGGAGACGGAGTCGTTGACGGCGTCGGCGATGGCGGAGATCAAGTTCAGGCGCTTGCGGACGGTACCGTCCACCAGGACGGCGGTGCCGCCCTCCATGGGGCCGCCGCTGACAAAGACGGTGGGGATGTTCAGGCGCATGGCGGCCATCATCATGCCGGGGGTGATCTTGTCGCAGTTGGAGATGCAGATCAGGGCATCGGCGCAGTGCGCGTTGACCATGTACTCCACCGAGTCGGCGATCAGGTCGCGGGAGGGCAGCGAGTAGAGCATGCCGCCGTGGCCCATGGCGATGCCGTCGTCCACGGCAATGGTGTTGAATTCGCGCGGGATGCCGCCGGCCTCGATGATGGCGTCGGAGACGATGCGCCCCACCGGCTGGAGGTGGGTGTGTCCGGGGACAAATTCGGTGAAGCTGTTGGCGACGGCGATGATCGGCTTGCCGAAATCGGCGCCGTTGACGCCTGCAGCGCGGAGGAGGGCGCGGGCACCGACCATGTTGCGGCCGTGGGTGACTGTTCGTGAACGTAGTGGAGGCATCAAACCAGTCAACCAGTGAGGGGCCCGCAGTGGAAGTCGGCGCTGGTACTAGTAGTGGGAGTGCTAGATTCGATGGAATGAATGATGAACGACGGCGGGAACTGGGCCAGTTCCTGCGCGACCGCCGGGCGAACCTCGTGCGCGCGGAGCTGGGGCTGGCGCCCATCGGCCGCAACCGCACCCTGGGGCTGCGCCGGGAGGAGGTGGCGTCCTTCGCCGCGGTCAGCGTCACCTGGTACACCTGGATCGAACAGGGCCGGGAAGTCAACGCCTCCAGGCAGGTGCTCGAGGCCATCGCGCGCGTGCTTGGCCTGACCGGTGCTGAAAAAACGTATGTGCTGGCGATGGGCGGCTACACGCCTGTTCCGGCCGCCGAGACGGCCATGATCGAGGAAGCCCCCGCACACCTGCAGCGCCTCCTTGATTCCCTCGGCTTCCCGGCCTTCGCCGTGGCCCCGGACTGGGGCATCACCGGCTGGAACCGGGCCTACGCCGGCCTGTACTCGCGGATCGCGTCCGTGGACCCGGCCGAGCGGAACCTGCTCTGGCTGATCTTCACGGACCCGCACCTGCGCGAGATGCTGCCCGACTGGGAAGAGACCTCACGCCACTTCGTGGCCGAGTTCCGGGCCGAGGCGGGTGCCCGGCTCGGATCGGCGGCCCACACCGAGCTGATCAGCCGGCTCGGCAAGGCCAGCCCGGAATTCGCCCAGCTCTGGGCCGACCGCGGCGTGGAGCGGTTCGCCTCAAGGCAACGGGTCTTCCTGCATCCCGTCCTGGGCGAACTGGTCTTTGAACAGCACCGCCTGGTGCCCTCGGACGCACCGGACCTGCACCTGGTCATGTACGCCCCGGTGCCGGGTACGTCCACCGCACAAAGGATGCCGGCACTCGTGGCGGGCTAGTGCGGAGGTCCCTTCCCAACACTCGCAAGCTCGTGTCGGGGCCCTCGGAACGCCGTTTGGTCCTGGCGCATTGCCCGCCTGTGCTTTGCGTGCTCTCCGGGCACCGGCTATCCTGTGTGATGTGTCACCCCACGGTGGCACGCGCTTATGATCTGCGGCGGGAGAGTCCTGCCGGTACATTCAGCAGGCGCCGTAGGAGCAAACCCTCCCCAGGAATCTCTCAGGCCCATGTACCGCCGCGGCAAGGCAACTCTGGAAAGCAGTCCGGTTTACCGGGCTCACCGACGGTGCAAGTGGTCCTGCAGGAGCAGGGACACGGAATCTCTCAGGTCCAATACAGAGCGGGGAGGAACCCGAATCATCGTGGCACCCTTGTGCCACCTGAATTATGGAGTTCCTCATGACCCTGGCACCTGAAGGCCGCAAGCTGCTGCGCGTTGAACAGCGCAACGCCGCCGTCCCGGTCGAACGCAAGCCCGAATGGATCAAGGCCAAGGTCCAGATGGGCCCGGAGTTCGTGGGCCTGAAGAACCTCGTCAAGAAGGAAGGCCTGCACACCGTCTGCGAGGAAGCCGGCTGCCCCAACATCTTCGAATGCTGGGAAGACAAGGAAGCGACCTTCCTGATCGGCGGCTCCGAATGCACCCGCCGCTGCGACTTCTGCCAGATCGACACCGGCAAGCCCTCCCCCGTGGACCGCTTCGAACCCACCAAGGTGGCCCGCTCCGTGCAGGCCATGAACCTGCGCTACGCCACCGTCACCGGCGTGGCCCGCGACGACCTCGCGGACGAGGGCGTCTGGCTCTACGCCGAGACCGTCCGCAAGATCCACGAACTGAACCCCGGCACCGGCGTCGAACTGCTCATCCCGGACTTCTCCGGCAAACCCGAGCACATCGCCGCGATCTGCGACTCCGCCCCGGAGGTGTTCGCGCACAACGTCGAGACCGTGCCCCGCATCTTCAAGCGCATCCGGCCCGCGTTCCGCTACGAACGCTCCCTGGACGTCATCACCCAGGGCCGGGACCTGGGCATGGTCACCAAGTCCAACCTCATCCTGGGCATGGGCGAAACCCGCCAGGAGATCTCCGAGGCCCTCGCGGACCTGCACGCCGCCGGCTGCGACCTGATCACCATCACCCAGTACCTGCGCCCCTCCGAACGGCACCTGCCCGTGGACCGCTGGGTCAAGCCCCAGGAATTCGTGGACCTCGCCACCGAGGCCGAGGAGCTCGGCTTCCTGGGCGTCATGTCCGGGCCCCTGGTCCGCTCCTCCTACCGCGCCGGCCGGCTCTGGGCCACCGCGATGCGCAAGAAGGGCCGGCAGATCCCCGCCCACCTGGCCCACATCGCCGAAGGCATCCAGGACTCCGGCACCACCCGCCAGGAAGCCCGCACCATCCTCGCCGCCCACGCCGGCGCCTGACACCCGTACCTGAGACCCGTAGAGGATCAAAGATGTTCCCCACACGACTTGAGATCATCCCTTCCGAGGGCATCGTCGAAAAGGTCCGCGCGGCCGTGCCGCTGGGCACCACGCTCACCATCACCTGCCTGCCCCACCACGGCATCGGGCGCACCATGCGGGCCGCCGTCGAGCTCTCGCGGCTCGGCTACAGGGCCGTCCCGCACCTCGCGGCCCGTGCCCTGGAGGACCGCTCGCAGCTGGCCGGAATCCTGCGCGACTGCGACGGCGCCGGCATCCGGGAAGTCTTCGCCGTCGGCGGGGACACGCCGCGGCCCGCAGGACCCTACGGCACGTCGGCAGAACTGATGGAAGACATCGCCCAGTACTCCGGCGGCAGCATCGCCGTCGGCGTGGCCGGCTACCCCGAGGGCCACCCGGCCGTGTCCGGACTGGACCTGCTGGAAGACCTGCTGACCAAGCAGCACATGGCCAGCCACGTGGTCACGCAGATGTGCTTCTCCGCCCCGAAAATCGTCGACTTCGTGGCCCTGCTGCGCCGCGAAGGCGTGGATCTGCCCGTGTGGGCTGGCGTGGCCGGCGCCGTTCCCCGGACGAAGCTCGTCTCGCTGGCAACCCAGATCGGCGTCGGCACCTCCCTGAAGTTCCTCAGCCGCAAGGGCCCGCTCGCCCGCCGGCTCCTGAGCGGGGACCGGTATTCGCCGGCGCCCCTCGTGGCCGGACTCGCGGAGAACCAGGACAGGATCGCGGGCATCCATCTCTACACCTTCAACAGCCTGGACGCAGCCGCTGCAAATCAGGCCGCCGCGGACCACGCGGCCGCACCGGACGCCCTCGGCACCGCACCGGCGTCGGCCTGAGGGAGCACCCCGACGACCTCGTGGCGGTGGGCCGGGACGCCGAGTGCAAGGCGCTGAGCAACGCGGTCCGCTGGCACTGCGAGGGCAGGATCCTGCTGCTCGGCAACCGGACGGTGATCCTGCGCTAGCGGGCCACCAAGCTTCCGGGCGCCTTATCCGAAATTTGGGATAAATATGGATTGATTGAAATAGAACTTGCATTGGGCAGGAGGGCCTTCGGCGGCCGTGCTACGGCACCGAAATCGCGGCCACCGTGCGCTGGGCTTCGTCTCGGAGCTCGACGCCGGCGATCCCGGCCAGCTGCACGGGCGTGGCGCCGGTGACCTTGATGCGGCCGCTGGGCGTGGCGGTCCAGCCGCAGGCAAGCTCCTCGGCGCCGTCCCGGCCCTTCACCCACAGGTACAGGGTGCCCTCCAGCGGCATGCTCCGGCCGTCCACCTCCAGCTCGGTGCCCCAGGTCTTCTTCACCATGCCCACCGTCAGCTGCAGCCCGCTGCCCGCCTGCACCGAGTAGCTCGCGTCCGGTTTGGGCGGCTGGTTCAGCAGCGGCCCGGCCAGGAAGCCCAGCGCCAGGCAGGCGGCGGCGACGCCCGCCATAACAGCCGAGCGCCGGCGTCGGGACGTCCGCCTGCGCGCCGCAAGCTCGTCCAGCACCTTGTGCTTGAGGGTTTCGGCAGGCTCCACCAGGAGCGGGGAGGGGTCGACGGCGGGGCGCCCGGCGGTGAGCGCCACGGCGTCGGGCGCGGGAACGGCGTCGAGCAGCGCCGGAAGGCTTTCGAGCTCCTCAAGCTCGCGGCGGCACTCCGCGCACCCGGCGAGGTGGTCCTCGAAGGCGCGCGCCTCGGCCGCTTCCAGGCCGCCCAGCAGATAGGCGCCGAGCAGCTGGTGGATGGCGTTTCCGCTCATCGTGCCACCCCCATTTCGTCGAGGATCGTGCGGAGGGCCTTCACTGCGTAGAAGGCCCGGGATTTGACGGTGCCGCTGGGGATGTTCAGCCTCAGGGCCGCCTCGTTCACGGTGAAGCGCTGGTAGTGCAGGGCCACCAGGACCTCGCGGTGCTCGGTGCTGAGCCGGAGCAGCGCCTCTTCCATCAGGACACGGTTCAGGAGCTCGTCCACGCGCTCCGAGGCGCCGCGATCCGGCAGGTCTTGCTCGCCGGTTTCCGAGGGCCGGCGCTGGGCCTTGCGGTAGTTGTCGATGATGACGTTGCGGGCCGTGCGGAACAGGTAGCTGCGCAGGCTTCCGGTGATCTGCGGGGCGTGCTGCCACACGCGCAGGATGGTTTCCTGCACGACGTCGTCCGCCAGGTTCGCGTCCGGCGTGCAGCTGAGCACAAAGCGGCGCAGCGCGGTCCCATGGTCGCGGTAGATCGCGGCCACCACGTCCTCGTCCAGCGGCATCCTTGCCTCCTGTGTCTTCCGGCAGTTCCCGGCTCCGGGCATTCCGGCTCTTCTGCGATACGACGTGCCCATCGCGGAAAAGGTTCAGTCCCGTGAACCATTCTTCCCCCGGCGGCGTCGTAGGAGTTAGCGCCCGGCCACCTTTCGGCCGGCCCTAGCAAAGGAGCCAGACATGAAGAAGCAACTCGGCCTCGGACTCAGCGTGCTGGCGTTGGCCGCAGCCATCACTGCCTGCGGCGGCACCACCGGCACCACGCCCACCTCGTCCGCACCGGCGTCGAGCGCCCCGTCCTCGGCGGCTCCGACGTCGGCCGCGCCTTCCAGCCCGGCCGCCGCTGCCGCTGAACTGAAGACCGCAGCCTCCAGCGCCGGCCAGATCGTGGTGGACGGTAAGGGCATGAGCGTCTATTTCTTCACCAAGGACGTCAAGGATTCGGGCACCAGCGCCTGCGCAGGTGCCTGCGTGGCGATGTGGCCGGCCGTGACCACCGCGTCGGCCACCCCCTCGGTTGACGGCGTCACCGGGACCATCGGGACCATCACCACCGCCGACGGGAAGAAGCAGCTGACCATCAACGGCCTGCCGGTCTACTACTTCGCGAACGACAAAGCCCCCGGCGACATCCTCGGCCAGGGCTTCAGCGGCGTCTGGTACCTGGTGAGCCCTACCGGCGAGATGATCAAGGGCGCCGCGATGGGGTACTGACCACCAACGCGGGGTCAGTTACGGCCCATGTCGGGGGTCATGATGGGCCCTAACTGACCCCGCGTTGCTTGCGCCCGGACCATCCCGCTGCCGGTTCGCCGGAGGGCCCGCAGCGCTCCGGCGGGGCCCATCTTCGGCCGGAGTCACTTGACTTGCGTTGGATGGGTTGTCCGCTTAGATTGTCCGGACTGGAGCCTCCTTGAGGTTCCCGGAGGAGGCGCAGTTCCCCCGCTCAACCAGGCGGGTTCAAGGTCTTATGGGGGTATACATGATTCGTGCATCACATTGGTCCAGGGTTTTGCGGTTCGTGACCACGCTCGTAGCGGTGTTCGCTGTTGTTTTCGCGTCCGTAGCGCCAGCCAACGCTGCCGGGAACCGGACGGTGGTAGGCAGCAGCGAAGGTGCTGTACTGCTGGAGCCGACGCCGGCCCAGAAATCCGAGGCGATGAAGCGGCTGGAACAGGCCCGCCTGGCCGATCCTGTCGGCTTCGCAAAACGTCTGCACCTCATCCAGGGCTCGAAGGAACTCACGCAGTACCTGTCCGCGGACAACCGCTTCGACGCCGGGTTGCAGCAGCAGTTCCTGGCAGCGGCCATGCCAACAGATGCCCTTGAAGCCCTCGTGTCGATGACAGATTCCGGTTACCTCGCCCTGGAAATAAAGGACGGGCCGGGAAACACCAAGGTCGCGACACTCAGCAAAGCCAAACCATCCATGATCGGTGGAGGCAAAGGCAGCATTGCGATGAAACCAATGTATCCGCAATGCGCGTCCGCGTGGGCCGCTCTCTGGGCCTGGTGGGGAACGAACATGGCCTTCTGCGGTGCGATGGGCTTTTTCGGCCCCATGGCCATGATCGGCTGCTCGGCAGCAATGACGATCGCTGGAGGCGTTATTGACTTCAACAGGGGGTGCTGATGAACACCACAACCGAACCCGCGCAACGGAACTACTGGCTGGGGCTATCCGCGATGTACGGGCTGACCTTGAGCGTGGTAGCCATGGCCCCCTGGCCGTGGCCCTTGATCATGGTGGCCTCATTTCTGCTCTTCGCAGCCCTCCAAGCCATGCACTACCGCCAACTCGGCCGCCACATCCAAGGCAAACTCGCCACAGCGAACCCGGGCGGGGCCGCCCTGACCGGAACCTTCGGACTCGGCGCTATCCTCCTCCAAGGTTCACCAATTGCCTTGTGGGCCGGCCCCCTGCTGGGGCTCATCACGTTCATCGGCACGTACCTCTACCTACATAAGTACGGACGCTTCCACAAAGCTTCCTCCGCAACAACAAACTAAGAAGAAGAAGTAAGCAAGAGGGCTCCGCCCGGGGGTTGAACCAGTTCCCCCGGGCGGAGCCCTCTTGCTGGAAAGTCCAACACACCCAAAATTCAAAGCGAGCAGCGAACGTACCTTTACCGCCAACCGCTGTTCAGTTCTTAATCAACCCCGGGGTTCCCTGGCTGAGCTTGCGAGGCCAGGGGGACGGTGGGGAGGATGTCTGCCGCCCAAACGCGGCGAGGAACTAGGCGTCCTCGAACTCCTCGGACTCTTCGAACTCCACGGCGGCGATGATTTCCTTGGTCTCCGGGTGGATCATGAAGGCCTCGTCGTCGTCTTCGACCATGATGTAGTCGCCGTGGTCCGTGGCGAAGTGCCAGGCCAGGGTCTTCTCGCCGTCGTGGATGTAGTTGGGGTCGCCCATGGTGATCTTCTGCAGCTCGTAGCCGGCCACGGCGCAGAGTTCGCGGATGATGAGTTCGAACTCGGGGGCGTTCTCCAGTGCCTCTTCGGCGGCCTCGGCCTGGCGTTCCTCAAGGTTCGGGATGAGGGCGACGCGGCCGGCGATGTGGGCCTTGAGCTCCTCCTCGTCCAGGACCAGCAGGTTCTCCTGGGCACGGAGCCAGGCTGCGTTCAGGACCACGATGTCTTCGGTTTCCAGCAGTGCCTCGAACTCGCCGTCGAGCTCCTCCAGTTCGGTGACGGCCTCCGGGGTGGCCTCGGACTCGTCCAGTTCACCGTCCAGGTAGACCTCGGCGTCGTCGTCACTGAGGGCGTCGAACGCGGCAACGGTGCGGTTGAACAGGTCCAGGTGGCCGGCGGCGCCCATGCCTGCCAGGCCGGCCCGGACGTAGCCGTCAACCTCTTCACGCTCCGGCACGGTGAACACGTACTGGGCGAAACCGCCGGAAAGCGCCTGGGTCAGGTAGAAATCGACGAAGTAGCTGCCCAGTGCGTTGGGGGCCATTTCCTCGCTGATGAGGAGTTCCTGGTACATCTCATTCACAACGTCCACGTTGGCGTCCACGACGTCCTCGTTGCGGCCCTCGAGGCCGGCCTTGGTCAGAACGACGGGGTACTCATTGCTGGTCATGGGAATTCCTCACTGCTGAAAGCTGGTGGTGCTCCGGACACCTTCAAGGTACGCGCGGCAAGGCGTCCGCAATCGATATGGAGGTTAACGCCGGGCGAAGTTTGGGGGCCGTTTGCGGCTGGCCCACGCCGCCCGGGTTCCCTGGCCTCGCGTAGCGAGGTGAGGGAGGCGGTGGGGCTGGCTAGGATTAGGCAGATAACCTTCTTCCGAAAGTAGCCGTGCGAATGCCGTCCCACACCGATGACAACTGGGAACTGGCCATACAGACTCCTGCCATAAACGACCGCTCGCTGGCGGCCGGACTGGCGTACGCCATGGGCAGCAGGGTGAGCGGGATTTCCTTCGACCCCGCCACCGGGCTCATGATCGGCAAGGTCCGCGGGAACGGCCCGCAGCCGTATTCGACGTCGGCAAAACTGGTCCGCAAGCCCGTCGGCTGGACCTGCACTGTGGGCATCTGCAGCTGCCCGGTCCGCAAGGACTGCAAGCACGTGGCGGCGCTGCTCTTCACCGCGGAGGACCACCCGCTGGTGCGCGCACAGCTCATGGCCGCCACCACCAGCCCGCAGACTTCGTCCCGCCCCGGCTCCACGGACCAGGGCGGTTCCTCGCGCCCGGCCTGGGAGCTGGCGCTCAACAAGCTGATCGCGCAGCCGGGCAGCGCCTCCCCCGGCACAGGCCTGCCGCTGGCCCTGCAGTTCGAGGTCGAGGAACCCGCCACGCACTTCTCCTACACGGGCCGCCGGGACCCCATGCGCAGCGTCCGCCAGCTCAAGGCCCGCCCCGTGATGATGGGCGCCAAGGGCAAGTGGATCCGCGGCGACGTCTCCTGGAACAACCTCAGCTACGTCAGCTACCGGCGCGAATTCAACGAATCCCACGTCGAGTGGCTGCAGTCCTTCCTGGCAGCGCACGGTTCCAGCAACGGCCGCCAGCAGCCCTCCGGCGCCATGTGGCTGAGCCTGAACGACTTCGCCGGCAAGAACCTGTGGGCGCTCCTGGCCGAGGCCGCCAAGGCTGGCATACCCCTCCTCCACACCGCCGGAAACGAGCCCGTCCACGTCAGCGCGGAGGCCGCCGTCGTCGGCTTGAGCCTGGCGCGGAACAGCGCGGCGGGCGCCGGCAGCCCCGCGCCGGACGCGGGAACGCCCGACGGCGGCCTGCGGCTGGCGCCGTCGGTCTCCCTCGGCGGGGAGCCGGTTGACCCGGCCGCCGTGGGCTTCCTCGGCAAGCCGGCCACCGGCATCTTCTTCACCCAGCGCGGGCCCGAACAGCTCCCCGGGATCCCCACGCTGGAGAACATCATCACGCTGGCACCGCTCGAGGGCGGGCTCAGCGACGAGCTGCTGGAATTCGTCGCGGACGGCGCCACCCTGCAGATCCCGGCGCGGGACGAGAGCCGATTCCTGACCTCCTTCTACCCCAAGCTGCGGCAGTCCACCAAGGTGCAGGCCGCGGACAAGTCCGTGGAGCTGCCCACGCTGGCGGTGCCCACCCTGTCCCTGCTGGCCAACTACGGGACCGACCACAAGGTGCGCCTGCACTGGGAATGGCACTACAAGTCCGGCACCCTGGTCACGGCGCAGGCCCTGTGGCGCCACCCGGACGACCACGGCTACCGCGACGACGCCGAGGAAGCCCGCATCCTGGAGTCCATTGGCAAGCCCTGGGAAGTGGTTCCGGCGCTGGCCGAGTCCGCGTCCGGCGGCTGGGGAACGCCCCGGTTGGTGGCCTCTGCCGAGCTGGACGGCCTGGACACCCTGGCGTTCACCGAGGAGGTGCTGCCCGCGCTCCAGCAGCTGCCCGACGTCGTGGTGGACACCGCCGGAGACATGGCCGACTACCGCGAGGCCGCAGAGGCCCCCGTGGTGTCCATCTCCACGAAGGCCACGGACAGCCGCGACTGGTTCGACCTCGGCATCGTCATCACGCTCGAGGGCGAACCCGTGTCCTTCGCCGCGGTGTTCTCCGCGCTCGCCGCGGGCCAGACGCGCATGCTGCTGCCCAGCGGCGCCTGGTTCTCCCTGGACCTGCCCGAGCTGCACCAGCTGCGCGCCCTGATCGACGAGGCCCGCTCGCTGCAGGACAACCCGGACGGCAAGGACGGGACCCTGCAGATCAGCCGCTTCCAGGCCGGGCTCTGGGACGAGCTGGCGCAGCTGGGGATCGTGGACGAGCAGGCGGCCGCGTGGCGCGAGGCCGTGGGCGGATTGCTCGACGACGGCGTGACCGGGCTTCCGCTGCCGGCCGGCCTTAACGCCGAGCTTCGCCCGTACCAGCTGGAGGGTTTCAACTGGCTCAGCTTCCTGTTCCGGCACAGCCTGGGCGGGGTGCTGGCCGACGACATGGGCCTGGGCAAGACCGTGCAGGCGATCGCGCTGATGTGCGCGGCGAAGGAGCAGGCCGCTTCGCCTGAGGGCGGCGGGGCTGCCGACGGCGGCGCCCCGTTCTTGGTGGTTGCCCCCACCAGCGTGGTGGGAAACTGGGCGGCCGAGGTGCAGCGCTTCGCGCCTGGGCTCTCGGTCCGGACCATCGGGGAAACCTTTGCCAAGAGCGGCACCGATCCGCTCGAGGCGTTGTCCGGGGCCGACGTCGTGATCACCTCCTACGCGCTGTTCCGGATCGACTACGACGCCTACGCCTCGCTCGCCTGGGCCGGGCTCATGCTGGACGAGGCGCAGTTCGTGAAGAACCACCAGTCCAAGGCCTACCAGTGCGCCCGCAAGCTGCCGGCTGCCTTCAAGCTGGCCATCACGGGCACGCCGCTGGAAAACAACCTCATGGAATTCTGGGCGCTGACTTCCATCGTGGCACCGGGGCTGTTCTCGAGCCCGCGGCGCTTTGCGGAGTACTACCAGAAGCCGGTCGAAAAGAACGGCGACAAGGCGCAGCTGGCCAAGCTCCGCCGTCGGGTCCGTCCGCTCATGATGCGCCGCACCAAAGAGCAGGTCATCAAGGACCTGCCGCCCAAGCAGGAGCAGATCCTCGAGGTGGTGCTCAACCCGCGGCACCACAAGGTCTACCAGACGCACCTGCAGCGCGAACGGCAGAAGATCCTGGGCCTGATCGACGACGTCAACAAGAACCGCTTCACCATCTTCCAGTCCCTCACCCTGCTGCGGCAGCTGAGCCTGGACGCCTCGCTGGTGGACGAGTCCCTGTCCGGCGTGCGGTCCTCCAAACTCGATGTGCTCTTTGAGCAGCTCGAGGACCTGGTGGCCGAGGGACACCGGGCCCTGATCTTCAGCCAGTTCACCGGCTTCCTCGGCAAGGTGCGGGACCGGCTGGACGCCGAGGGAGTGGAGTACTGCTACCTGGATGGCAGCACGCGGAACCGCGCCGACGTGGTCAGCGAGTTCAAGAACGGCCAGGCGCCGGTGTTCCTGATTTCCCTGAAGGCCGGCGGCTTCGGCCTGAACCTCACCGAGGCCGACTACGTGTTCCTGCTGGATCCCTGGTGGAACCCGGCCTCCGAGGCGCAGGCCGTGGACCGCACGCACAGGATCGGGCAGGCCCGGAACGTCATGGTGTACCGGCTGGTGGCCAAGGACACCATCGAGGAAAAGGTCATGGCGCTCAAGGCGAAGAAGTCGCAGCTGTTCGCGGACGTGATGGAGGGCGACGCCCTCTCCGGCGGGGCCCTGACGGCGGAGGACCTGGCGGGGCTGTTCAGCGACTGACGCCGCTCAACCCATCGCTGGCACTCAGCCCATCGCCGGAGCCAGTGCAGGCGGCGGCGCAAGCTGCTTCCGCGCCCAGCGGGCCAGCTTCTTGCCTTTGCCTTTCCACCAGTTGTCCTCGTCCTTGTCGTGGTGCCAGCGGAAGATGATCGTCACCATCACCAAGACGCCCATGACGAGGTCCATCCACGACAAGAAAATCACGTCAACCAGTACGCTGACGCCCATGACGAGGATTGACGGCACTGCCAAGGTCCTGAAGACGGTACTGGCCACGTAGCGGCGGTGCGAGCGGGGCACGGACAAGGCGCGGACCATGTCGAAACACAGACACACCACCACCATTGCCTGGCCCAGGTCCATCAGGATCAGCCCGGGCAACGACCCCGCGAACATGGCAGCGGACTCCATTCCCGCGCTCAACGGACTACCTCCGTCAATGCGAGACACGGATTGGGCACAGGGGTATTGCAGAAACCACACATACGGATAAACCCCCCAAGGGACCGGAATTGCGCTTGAGACCTTCTGCGCTCCATTCAATCCTCTACGCCAAGGGCTGTCACGAGTAGCGGGTACTCTATTCTGTTCGGTCGGAACACTTGCAGGGTGGCGAGCTACTTGGTTGGATCGTGGGGATTACTCGGTTACCCCCTCCCTTTGCTGTGTGCCTCAAGAGAGGGCCGGTGAGCCCGCGTTGGACTTCTCCAGGGGCGGACCAGCGGGCAGCGCCACAGTAAAGGTGCTTCCCCCTCCGGGTCTGCTGTTGCAAGTGATGCTGCCTCCGTGGCGTTCCACGATGGACTTGGTGATGGACAAGCCGAGGCCCACGCCTGGAATCCGGGCCTGACGGGCAGAATTTGTCCGGAAGAATCGCGTGAAAATCCTGGTTGACTCGTCCGTGGTCATGCCCATTCCTGTGTCCTCCACTTCAAGCCGGACCCAGCCGTCGTTCCGCTCCGCCCTTACCGTCACTAGTCCGCCACCCGGCGAATACTTGATGGCGTTGGAAACCAGGTTGTCCAGGGCCTGTCCCAGCCTCAAGGGGTCGGCATTTGCCCAGAGCGGTGCTGGTACGTCGGCGACGAGGCCCACATGGGCGGCGTCGGCCTGCGCCTGCGCAGAAACCAAACTGTTTTCCACCAGACCTGCCAAGTCAGTGCGCCGTAGATGCACGCTTTCCACGGCGACGGCCGACAAAAGGAGGTCTTCAACCAAGGCACGGAGCCGCTCCGCATTGCGCTCCGCGACTTCCAAGTCTCTCCTCGTTTCCGGTTGGAGATCTTGGGATCCGCGTAGCACGAGATCGATGTTTCCCAAGATCGATGTCAGTGGCGAACCGAATTCGTGTGAAACGTTGGCAACGAGTTCGTCCTTGGCCGCAAGGGCATCGACAACATCCGTCACGTCTTTGAAAACGATGACGGCACCGCCGAACCCGTCGTCGAACTCGTTTTTCATGCCACGTGCGGCGGTAGAGATGGCCCGCTGTCCGGTGCCGGCGCCGAACCAGACGAGATAGTCGGAGAAGGTGTCTCCTTCAACAGCCCTTCGAATAGGGCCCTTTTCAGGTGAGAGCGGTGTTCGCCGATCCTGGCCGAAAACCAGCCTGTCTTGTTCCGCGAGCCCCGGCCGGCCTTCCGCCGGCATTGCCATCTGCAGGAATGCCTTTTGTTGGTTGTTGATCAGAACGGTTTCACCCTTCTGATCAACGGCGACAATTCCGACGTCGATCGTGTCCAGGATTGTCTTCAGCAGCGTCTCTCTCTCCCGGCTGGCAGCGAGCAACTGCCGCAGGACGTGGTCCCGCTGTTTTACCCGCCGTTGTTGGAGACGGGCATTGGAACCGGCCAAACGAATGGAAACGGCCACCGCGAACATCATGAGTGGCAAAAGCACCACCGAGGAAATGTCCGATCCGGTGGGATGGGGTAAGTGCGAAACAACGGACGGAAGCGCAATGAGGAAAGGGCCCACAAAGCTGAGGATCAGGCTTGTCTTGGAAAGCAGGCCTGAGGCAGACAACCAGATCACTGGAAAGATGGCTAGTGTGATGAGGCCTGGTATCGCACTGAAGGCGCCGTTTCGCGTGAAACAGAGGGCAACGAGATCCAAAATGGGGATTGCCAGGCTTGCGCTCGGCGCCAAGCGCTCCCAAGGGACCAGCAGGCAGCTCAGGAACAGGATCCCGTGGAGGAGGACGCCGGCGACAAACAACCGGTTCTGCAATAGACCTGGCCAGACAGTAGGGGCCGCGATCACCAGGCCTGCGACGATGAGCGTCAGTGGCAATTCACAGAAAGCCAACCGGGCGCGAGGCGTAAGTTTCCTGAAGAAACGTGCGGCCGTGCGAATAAAAGGCTGCTCACTCAAGCCAGAACCCTTCGTTGGGAGATTCGCGGACGAATTACTGCTCCGGACAATTCCAGTAACAACCGCACGGAGTCACCTATGCCCCTCTGATCGCCGAATGTGGCGAGACCGCAGGACGGCCCTGGACGTTCGGAGCAGCACATGTTCCACATATTAGGTGCTTTATGACGTCAACGCTTGTATCGTGGTTATTTGGGTGAAACTTCCCGCATTGCGCTGGGCTGTGCGGCGGCGTTCACCGACTCGAGGGTGTCATGAGCGAGCCTGGGGTAGCTGTTGTCATTGAGGATGACGAAGACGTCCGGAATTTGGTTGACGCAATCCTCAAGTCGGCCGGTTTTGTGGTGCACTCCGCCGCAACCGGGCGTGAAGGAGTGGAAGTCGTACGACATCAACACGCCGCGGTGGTAACGCTGGACGTCGGACTTCCAGATATGGACGGCCACGAGGTCCTGCGCCAAATTCGGCAATTCAGCGATGCATATGTAGTGATGTTGACGGCCAGGCGCGACGAACCGGAGACGTTGACGGCGTTCCTCACGGGTGCGGACGACTACGTCAAAAAGCCGTTTCTGCCCCGCGAATTGAGGGCCAGGGTCACTGCCATGATGAGGCGCCCCCGGACAGAGGACGGGCTTACTTTGCCCAGGGAGGACCACGGAGGTGTCTCCGCCGCGAGTGAGCCGGCCCGTGGTGATTTGGCCCGTTCGGGGCCGGACAACGGCGTGATCACGCACAACGGCCTAGTCCTGAACTACAAAACACGGACGGTTTTTCTTCTTGGCTCCCCCCTGACATTGACGAGAAGCGAATTCGACCTGCTCTTCGACTTGCTGCGTGTCCACGGGGAGGTGCGGACCAGGGCCGACCTTGTTCGAGCAGCCCGTGGTGATTACTACGACGATAATTCCTATATCAGCGAGGCCGACGAACGGGCCGTGGAGACCCATATAGGTAATCTTCGCCGAAAGCTTCGTGAAGATCCCCAGTCACCCCGTTTCCTCCAGACCGTCCGAGGAGTGGGGTATCGTCTGGCTCCCAGAAGACCGGACTAGGCATTCTGGCCGGGTTTCGACGTCATTCATTCCTGAGTACGTAGCTATCCTTTAGCTCCTGGACCGTGCGGTGGCCGCATTCTGCAACGTCCTTGAGGAGGGGCTGGGCCTCGCGCAAATCACTATTCCGGATGTGTTCTTCCAGTTGCGCTGCAAGGCGCGCAAGGCGAACACCGCCCACCATCGTGGACGAGGTCCTCAGGCTGAGGATCGCGTCGAGGGCTGCGGCCGAGTCCCCGCGTTCTACTGCGGCTGCGAGGATTTCGTATCGAATCCCCCACAGCTTCGCGAAGTCGCCGGCAAAGGTACGTGCAATCAGTGGATTGTCCACTTGGTCTTCCAGGAGCTGGAATTCTGCGAGGTCCAGTATCGGAAGCTTGGCAAGATGGGCGGTGGGCAGCCCGTTGGAATGGTCGGCCGAACCCGTATGGCCGGGGCCCGCCTCCTCGTTGACCTCGCTGAAACCTGAATTGAACATACGTCCATGCTACTTTCCGAATTCCGAAAGAATCCGATCTTATGCCGATCCTGAGGAAATCTTAACCTTTCTTGTTTTGACGCCTTTTCACCCATTGCACCTAATTCCGAGAACGCGCTATTGCGCTCAGCCGCCACTGAAGGCCGAAATGGCGTTGATGACCGCCGGGCCCAGGATCGCAATGAACAAAACGGGGAAGATGAAGAGCAGGAGCGGGAAGAGAACCATCACCGGAAGCTTCATCGCCTTCTCTTCGGCGCGCTGGCGACGCTTCACCCTCATCACCTTGGCCTGGACCCGAAGAACACGGCTGATGGCAATTCCGTAGGTGTCTGCCTGGATGACGGCCTGTACGAAACTTCGAAGTTCCGGGACGTTGGTGCGATCGGCCAGCGCGAGGTACGATTCGCGGCGGCTGCGACCAACCTGCATGTCTTGGAGCGTTCGCACAAGTTCCTCGGCCAGCGGCCCCTTTCCGTTTTCCCCGGCGCGGGCCATGGCACCTTCGAATCCCAGGCCCGCCTCGACCGAAATCAACATTTGATCCATAGTGTTGGCGAGCTCCAGCTGCATCGCCTTTTGCCGTTCCAGTCCCTTGCTGTACAGCATCAGGTCCGGAATAAAATATCCCAGCAGTACCACGAATATCCCGACTAGCTTGATAATCCCGCTTGGACTGTTGCTGCTGATGAACAAACCAAATAGGGCACCAAATAGACCGAGCCCGGGTTTTGCTGCGAGGACACGTCCCAAAGGCAGCGACGGGGGCCGGCCAGCCAAGGATAGAAGTCTGTCCAGCTTCTGGGCATAGCTTCCGGGGGTGAGCCGGTAGCCAAGGCGCTCCAGCACACCGGTTCGGCCCTGTTCCTCGACTTCCGCGACGTCGTGGCCCCGCGTCAGGAGTTCCCGGACCGCTCGTTGTGTTTTGCGATCCGTGGAAAAGAACGACCATCCGAGGTAGGAAAGGGGCAGCGGCACCAGGAGGAGCGACAGCAAGACAAGGGGATCCACGATTCACCTCAAAACTTCAAGTCGATGATCTTGCGCATCCAGAGCCCGCCGATGGTCATGAGGATGGCTGACGACGCGATCATTCCCCACCCAAGCGGATGCGTAAACATCGGCTCCATGTAGCCCGGGTTGACCACCATGAGCATGATGACGATGCCGAACGGAAGCCCCATGAGGATGTATCCCGAGAACTTTCCCTCCGCGGCCAAGGACTTGATGTGGCCTTTGATCTCGCTGCGCTCGCGGATGGTTTCGTTGACCTGGTCCAGGACCTCCGCCAGGTTTCCTCCCACCTCACGGTTGATTTGGATTGCCTGGGCTATCCACACAAAGTCTTCGCTCCGCATTCGGTCGGCCGTGTCGTTAAGCGAGGCTTGGAGATCCCTGCCGAGGCTGGTCTCCGTGATGATGCGGCGCATTTCTTCGGATGTCGGACTGGTTGACTCATTGGCCGCGGCATCGATCGCACGGAGGATGCTGTGGCCGGCCCTCAATCCGCCGGAAAGCAGCTGGAGGGTATCACCGAGCTGGTCATCGAATTTTGCTCGCCTTTTGCCCGCCAGGACCCTGATGACCAGCCGTCCAACCAGGGGTGCCGGGAGAAAGAACAAAACAGCCACCCAGGGCCCGCCGACAATCAGACCGATCAAGGCACCGACGCACGCCCCAGCGATCACGAGTATGACGAAATCCGCTTGGCTCATTCGCAGGCCGGCGTTTTCGAGTTCTTCCCGGCCGAACATCCGAATGTTGCGACGCGCCAGGACGCCATGGAGGACATCGGCCGCCGACCCTGCAAAACGGGTGAGCTGCGAGCCAGGGCCCACTTCGTAGGGCCGCCTCCGATCCATAGGAACCCCAGGGGCTTTGGGCAAGATCACCGCTACCCCGAAGAGCAGGATGGCTGAAAGCATCAAGGCCATTCCCATGAGGAGCATGCTCACGTCCTTGGTGCCGAAGTCAGCGGAGCGGCGAAAACTCCGGGTGAAACCCGAATGCCCAGGTCTTCGAAGCGGTCGATGAAACGTGGACGGATACCCGTCGGCACGGGCCGGCCGAGAAACATCCCGTGGGCGTCGACGCCCGCCGAATAGTCGAAGACAAAAGCGTCCTGCAGGGTGACAATGTCGCCTTCCATGCCCTGGACCTCGGTCACGTGGGTAATGCGACGCGTTCCGTCGCGCAAACGGGAGATCTGGATGATCAGGTTCACGGCGGACGCTATCTGCTCGCGGATCGCGCGCAGTGGCAGATCCATGCCGGCCATGAGAACCAGGGTTTCAAGGCGCGCCACAGCGTCCCGGGGGGAATTCGAGTGAACGGTCGAGAGGGAGCCGTCGTGGCCGGTGTTCATGGCTTGCAGCATGTCGAGCGATTCCCCGCCACGAACCTCGCCGACGACGATCCTGTCCGGACGCATGCGCAGGGAGTTACGGAGCAACTCCCTGATGGTCACTTCGCCCTTGCCCTCCGTGTTCGGTGGCCGGCTCTCTAGCCGGACCACATGCCGCTGTTGGATCTGCAATTCCACCGCGTCCTCGATGGTGACGATGCGGTTGTCCTCCGGGATGAAGGAGGACAGGACGTTCAAGAGGGTCGTCTTACCGGTTCCGGTGCCTCCGGACACAATGATGTTCAGTTTGGCCTTGACGCAAGCGTTGAGGAGTTCGGCCATCTCCGCCGTGAGTGTGCCGAACTCGATGAGGTTCCTGATGGTCAACGGCACTTTACTGAATTTGCGAATTGTCAGCGACGAACCGCCGACGGCAAGCGGAGGAATCACGGCGTTCACGCGGGAGCCGTCCTCAAGCCGCGCATCGACGAGAGGGGATGATTCGTCGATACGGCGTCCCACCCTGGAAACGATCCGTTCGATGACCCTCCTGAGATGTTGCTCCGAGCTGAATCCGGAATCCGTAAGCACAAGTTTGCCCCGCCGTTCGACGTAGATCTGGTCCATCCTGTTGACCATGATCTCCGTAACCTCGGGGTCATCCAGCAAGCGTTGCAGCGGCCCGTAGCCCAGGACGTCGTCCGCTACGTCCGCCACAAGCCGACTGCGCTGGTCAGGAGACAGCGGGACCTGCTCAGCGTCGACGATCCGGATGAGCTCTTCGCGGGCAGTTGTCCGCAATTCTTCTTCACTCACCGTCGAGTCGTTGAATCTTGTACCCAGCCGCTCGAACAATGCCGTTGCGGCGCGCCGCTTGAGGGCAGCGAAAGCGTCCACGGGTTGTTGGACTCTCGGCTTGGGCGAGTCCGGGTGGTCGGACAGTTTGACTGAGATATGCGGTTTCGCGGCACCGCTGGGCTTCCCGGCGGAATGGGGGCTGGGCTGCTGAGCGGAGTCCGCAAACGTCGGTTTCAACGGGGAGTAGGTGTCCGGACCCGGATTCGCGGGCACAGGACCATTTACCCCTGCGCTGAGGGATGCTTCGACGTTGCCCTCCGCAGCATGCAGGCGTTCAGACAGCTTCATTAGACCACTACCCTTCTGTGCAGTTTGCGCTGTGCTGTGGCACGCCACACGGGGTTGAAGCGTTCGACCAGCTGCTTGAGTCCTTTGACAGCTGGGTCTTTCACGGACTCTTGGAGCACAGGAATCCCGCGGTTGGTGGAGAGAGCTACAGCCTTTGACCGGGGGATGCTGACGTCAACGGGGGCACCGACAGTTGATTCGACGTCCTGGACCGACAAGCCGGACTTGGAATCAGCCATGTTGAGGACCACATGGCGGTTTTCCGGTAGCAGCTTCAGCCTGCGGAGAATGTCCAGACCGGAGCGAAGGCCCCGAACGCTTGGAACGTCCATGCCAGTCACCCACACAGCATCCGTGCACTGTTCGAGAGCCGCGAGGCCGATTTCAGGCAGTCCAGGCGCCGTGTCCACCACCACGTACTGGAACTCTTCGGCCAATTGTTCGAGCAGTCGAGCGATCTGTTCCGGCGAGATTTCATCTGCTTCGACGGGGTCCTTGGGTGCGCACAAGGCGTAGATACTCGCCGGATGGACGGTGAGAAAGGCCTTGAGCACCAGGGAATCCTGGCTGGCCGACGGAGTAACTGCGTCGGTGACGGTGTGTTCGGGATTGAGGTAGAGCCCTGAGGCGACGTCACCGAATTGCAAGTCGAGATCCACGATCACCACGCTCATTGGAGCGATCTTGCCCAACCCCACGGCGATGTTCGTGGCGATTGTCGTCTTGCCCACACCACCCTTGGGGGAAAAGATGCCGATCACCAAGCCCCTCGGGGAACCCGATTGCTTGGGTTCCATGGTGCGCTGGCGGCTGGCGAAAGACTGACACGCACGCTCAAGCATGACCCGTATCTGGGCCAGGTCCGCTGCCGGGCTCATGATGTCGCGAATGCCGGACCGCATGGCCTGGAGGACGAATTCGGGATCCAGTTCACTGACAAGGATCACGCTCAGCTCCGGCAACTGCACATCGAAAACAGTGGCGAAGCGCAGTGCGTCATCGATGGGCACATCGGGTCCTAGGATCAGGACTTCGAGTTGTTCCTGGTTAAGGGCGCCAAACAGCTCGGCTGGATCAGCCGGCAAGACGCTGGTGAAAAAAGTCTGCACACTTCCGGGCAGTCCCCCGGCAACGGCTTGACGCAGCCGTTTGTCAAAGTCAGTACTGGGAGTGATCAGGACAAAGCGGCTCACTTGTACACCTCGCTCCTCTGAATGATCCTGGGTCCGTTGTCTTTGGCGTCGAGTGGCTCCTTGCTCAGCCAAATCTTGGCGAACTCGGAGGCGAAAACGATCTTGGACGCATCCACATCGCTGACGGCCACGGTCAGCAGGAGGGATCCTGTGGGAAGTGCACTGGCATTGGGATCAGCCGCCGCACCGGAGCTGGGATTCGGCGTCGGCTGTGCGCTCCCTGCCGCTTGTGGGCCACGCTGGACCGCGGTCACGAGAACCTTGTGGATGGTCAGTTCTGTGGTTTCCTTGTCCGGCTTCGCTTCGATTCCACCGCCGGACATGGAGATGAATATTCCAACATGGTCGCCGGGAACCAGCTGTCCTCCTACCACCCGCTGGGGTTCCAACTGAAAGGAGACCTCCTGGAGCCCTGCCGGCACCTTCACGTCCCCGGGAGTCTTGAGTGCGTCCGGGGCGACCAAGCGTTCGGCCACCAACGTCTCGCCAGGGACGAGGTCAACGGCGGCGACTTTGCCCGCTGAGTCCCCCAGCGTGTGTAGCGCTGACTTGGGGACCGCCGATTCCGGCAGTTGCTGGGTAACCAGGGAATCCCTCATGGCATCCACAGGGGTACCGGCAGGGATGGCCGCCTTGACCACCAACACGTCAACAGGTGCAAGGTTCTGGACCGCCCGTTGATCCGCTCCTTGCGCGTAAGAGAAGACGAGAACCACCCCAATGACGGCCAGCAGTGCTGCTGCCGATCCTGCCAACAAGCGTGACTTCACTTACTGCTCCTGTGCTCAAAGAATGGGGTGAAAACTAATAGGTGAAGCGCACAATGGTGGCCCCGTAGGCGTCTACAGGCCCCAGCGAGTAGCCGTCCGCCAGCGACACGTACTTGACGAAACTCCCGATGATTCCGCGGCAGTTTCCAGTGCAGGCAAGTGCCGACGAGACGTCGGAAGTCGTGTTGCGGAAGGCGTCCGGGGTCGAGTTGTTGCCGCTGAACTTCCAGCCAGCAACCTTGAAGGCGGCGAAGGACACGAGGTGGTAGACGGCGCCATTTCCCGTTCCTGTCACAGCGTCGAAGACTGGGAGCAGCACGATGACGTCGCGCCCAGCGGTGATAGTGTCGCTCCACTTTTGAAGCGTCGCTGAACAGTTGTTTGGGAGGCTGTTACCCGGTGCACTGCCGCCTTCACTGACGGCGAGATTGATGGTGCCACCGCATACTCCGGCATCCTGGACGATCCAGCCAAAGCCACCGGCAACAGTGGCGCCCGAAGGTCCGTAATGGCAGCTAGGGTTGGCGCCCGTTCCATGATCTTGGAGAAGCTGGAGGGCTCCGCCGATGTAGCCCTGCACCTGGCAGATGGAATATGCCAGGGGAAATGCGGTTCGTCCGGCGAGGGCGCTGCCCCATTGGACACTCGAGTTGGCCACCACGTCGGCTGTGCTAAATCCGAGGACCCGCGCGAAGAAGAGGGAGACGGCGTTCGCCGGGCCCCCAGACTGCTTGGCCCCTGCGGTCACCGTCACTTTCCGGTTGCTAAGGTCCAAGTTGATCGACTTGATGTTGTTCAAGCCATCGACGGCGTTCTTGTTGGCAATGCTGATCGCGAGCGGGGACGTGGTAGAGCAATCCGGATCGCCCGTGTTCGCGGCACACTTCTGGGCCACTGCGAGGGCCGCGGCGTCGGAGCCGTTTTGGACTTGGGCCTTCTCCGAATAGAGCATTCCCGCATCCACGGCAAGGGCCGCGAAGCCGAGCAGCACCACCAGAAGAAGGGCAACAAGGACCGCAACAGCCCCACGTTCACCGTCCTCACGGACCATCAGCCGCTGCATACCATGACTCCTACGCCTGTCATCGCGAATGGTCCGGCGATTCCCGTGAGGGTGCTGAGTGTGTAGTTGATAGTCACGGACATCTGCGCCCCCGATGTGCAGCTGGCCGGACTAAAGGTGAAGTTCGCGTCCGTCGGCTTTGGGTTCAGCGAGACACCGGCATTCTTCGCCGCTGTCTTGGCTGCCGTTTGGTCATTCGTGATTGCCATGACGCGGACTCCTTCCCGTGCCGCGTTTGAGAGCGACACCTGCGCGTTGTAAGCCCGTCCGAATTCCATGATTCCGAGAAGCAGGAGCACCAGGATCGGTGCGAGCAGCGCAAATTCGACTGCCACGGCGCCCCGTTCGGATGGCCTTGGCATACTGTTGCCCTTCCAGAGAACGGATGTCCTAATCAAGCGAAGTGGCGGCCGCCTGAACGCCGCCGCCACTCCGGAATTGCTTGGTGTGCCGCGTACTGCCTCCCAGGCACTTTGGAGCGCGGTACCTAGGCGCAGGTGCCAGCACCACCTGAAGTGGTGGCGGCCGTCCAGGTTTTGCCGCTCACGGAACACTGGACCTGGGAGAACGTCTCCCTGACCGTCGAGCCCAGCAGCGTGACGGCGACGATGATGACAACAGCGATAAGGGCAACCATGATGCCGTACTCGACGGCGGTGGCACCAGTTTCGTCACGCTGCGCGTGAGAAGCGGACTTTAGCAAATTGGAAAGCACTGAATCTCCTAGCATGGTTGGGGTGAACGGCGCGGCTGTGCGCGCCCCGAGCCTCGGTCCAGTCCCGAAGGGACGGACCTACTAGGCGCAAGTGCCCTTACCACCTGAAGTGGTGGCGGCCGTCCAGGTTTTGCCGCTCACGGAACACTGGACCTGGGAGAACGTCTCCCTGACCGTCGAGCCCAGCAGCGTGACGGCGACGATGATGACAACGGCGATAAGGGCAACCATGATGCCGTATTCGACGGCGGTGGCGCCGTCTTCTTCATGGCGGACACGGGATGCGGTGTTGGAGAAGAGAGAAAGCATGTGAACTCCTGAGCGAGTTGGGGAATGTGGGCTGGCCCAGTACCAGCTCACTAGCAACATAGCAACGTCCGACTTCGCGTAGCGCGTACTTTGGGACATCCTGTGACAAGACTGGCGACCCTGCGCATTTCTTGTGTTAAACCTAGGAAACGCACAGGATCGGGCAGGCGCGGAACGTCATGGTGTGTGCCGGCTGATGGCCAAGGACACCATCGAGGAAAAGGTCATGGCGCTCAAGGCGAAGAAGTCGCAGCTGTTCGCGGAGTAGGGGAAGGGCCGCTCAGGCCGGGCGCAGGGCCCTGCGGCGCCGGAGCCGGGCCACCAGCGTGGCGGCGAGCAACGCCGTCGTGAGTTCCAGCCCGATCACCAGCAGCAATCCGGCGGCGCCGGAAACGTCACCGGCGCCCGACGGCGGTCCCCCGCCGTGGGCGTGCCCGGCACCGCCCGCTCCCAGAAGCAGGACAGCGTGGAGGCCGACCATCGCCAATGCCGACACCGTGACCTGGTGGAGGGCGCCGAGCCGGCTGTGGCGCCAAATGTGCACGGTGCAGGGGACGCACACGGCCGCCAAGGCAATCATGAGGGCGCCAAGCCAGGCATCGTGGTGCCCCGAGGCCGCGAGCCACGCGTGCATCAGGCAGGAGACAGCCGTGAGCGCCGCGCAGATCCGGGGATGGAGGACGGGCCCGGGTGCCCTGACCCGTCCCGCCGTCGTGGTCATGTCCTGTGTCCCGTGTCCACTTAGTGGCAGTGGCCGGCGGTCTCGTCCGTGCCCTCGGACGCGCTGTGGCATGAGGACTCACCCGAAGCGTTCGCCGGCACGTCCAGGACCGGGCTGCGGTCGAAGAAGCCTTCCGGCCGAAGCTTGAAGCCAACGGTGTCCACGGGCATGATCGGCCAGTCCTCCACACGCGGGAAGTGGGTCAGGCCGAAGGTGTGCCACACCACGATGTCCTGGCCGTCGATGTCGCGATCCTGGGCCACGTAGGCCGGCAGGCCCGCGCCGCCGGAGTGCTGGTTCACGAAGTCGCCCGTGGGGTAACGCTCGTCCTCGGCGTACCTGGTGACCCACAGGTCCTTGGTGGCGAAGGCCGCGCGGCCGGCGATCGAGGATCCCGGGTCAGCCAGCAGCGTGGGCTGGTTCTGGGAGTGCAGCTTGTAGCCCACGGGCTCGCCCAGCCGGTTGCGGGACTCCGGGTTGGAGATGATCCAGGTGCGGCCTGCCCTTGCGTCGGCGTCCCGGACGGCCTCGGATTCACGGCTCAGGACAGTGCGCTTGCGGGAGAAGGCGTTGCCTCGCTCGTTCCCTTCGCCCATGGCCTGGCGGACCACGTCTTCTTCCTCCACGCGGTTGGTGAAGCCGTCAATGGCCATGTCCAGGCGGGCGCTGAACAGGTGCTGGTGGAAGGGAGCGCCGAGGCCGGGGGCGAGCTGGGAGATGTTGTCAGAGCCGCCTTCCGGGAAGGCACTGGTGAAGACCACGCCGGTGGCCTTGGCCTCGAATTCGATGGTGCCATCCAGGTAGAGGTACCAGTAGAAGCCGTAGTCGTAGTTGCCGATGGTGGTGAAGAAGGAGATCACCAGGCGGCGGTTGCGGCGGGTGTAGTTGATGCCGGTCCAGAGGTCCGAGTGCTTGGAGAGGATGCCCCAGTCTTCCTCATGCATGCAGATGCCGTTGCGGATCTCGCGGGGGTTGCCGAAGGCGTCGCTGATGACCGGGCTGAGGTAGGTGATGTCGCCCAGGCAGTCGCAGCCCAGTTCCAGCGAGTTGGCGTACTGGCCCACCAGGTATTCGCCGGTGTCGAAGTAGTTCTGCCAGGACCTGATGGGCGAAGGGTCGCCGTAGGGAACCACCATCTCGGCAATGGAGGCCCGGTTGATGATGGGGCGGAGCCTGTCGCCGTCCCGGAACGCAAGGTTGTGCAGGACCACGCCTTCGCGGACGTCGAAGCCGACGTCCACGCTCCATTTTTCCCACTCGATGTGGTTGCCGCCGGTGACGGTGAAGCTGGGACCTTCAGGCTGGGTGATGCTGATGGGCTTCTGGGTGGTGCGCAGCGGGCCGGTCAGTTGGGGGTCCGTGTAGTTGCCGTGCTCTGCGGGGACCGGGACGGCGCCCAGGTCCAGGACCCTGGTGACTTCCTTGTTGACCACATCCACATACGCCACCAGCCCGTCCACGGGGTGCGCCCAGGCGCTGTCTTCCGGGAAGTCCTGCACGAAAGCCAGTCCGCGGAGGATGCGGCGGCCCTTCTCCTCGGGGTACTCGAAGACGCCGGCAGACAGCGGGGCAACGCGGACCTTGGCGACGTCCAGTCCGCGGTCGGCCAGGGCCTTCAGCCACCGTTCGTCCGAGGCCAGGAGTTCCTCGACCACCTCGAACTCCTCCTCCAGGACTGGGAGTTCGCCGGAGACGGCAGTGTCCAGTTCGACGGCGGAGACCACCTCGCCGCGCGTGGCCGAAACCGTCACGTCGAGGGTGCGGCCGCCGGAGGTGTCGTGGATGAAGATGCGGAAACGGCGGTCCTCGGACTCCTTGGAGCTGTCCCGGGACGGATCCAGCAGGCCGAGGTAGGCGATCCGATTGTCCGGACCAAGGAGTCCCCCGGCATGCAGGATCCCCCGGACTTCCGTGATCTCCGCGGCCGCCGCAAGGCGGTA
This sequence comes from Arthrobacter sp. CJ23, assembly GCF_024741795.1. NCBI lineage: Bacteria > Bacillati > Actinomycetota > Actinomycetes > Micrococcales > Micrococcaceae > Arthrobacter > Arthrobacter sp. CJ23. The sequence continues at coordinate 4,077,211 of NZ_CP102950.1, forward strand.
AGGAGTGGCTGTATCAGCTGGTGCAAGAGTCATGAGCGCTGCCTTTGTCCGGGACTGTGGTGGGGTCGGAAGTTTTATTTTCTATAGTTGTAGAGAATAAACGGTCCGTAAGATGGATCACAAGGGTTCGATACAAAAAGTTCCGGGAGATCACCAGAGTGCCAAAGATTGTTGACCACGATGAACGGCGCCTGGAACTGGTGGATGCGACGTGGCGGATCATCGCCAGGCTGGGCATCGAGGGCGCCACCATGCGGGAGATCGCCCTCGAGGCCGGCTTTGCAAACGGCGCACTGAAGCCTTACTTCCCCACCAAGGACACGCTGCTGACCTTTGCGTTCCGCCACGTATTCAACAGGACCAACGAGCGCATCAGGGAGGTCACGGCGGGGAAAGGCGGAATTGCGGCACTTCGGGCTTTCTGCGTGGAGGTGCTGCCGCTGGACTCCGAGCGCGTCAATGAAGCGCGGATCGTGGTCCCGTTCTGGCAGAAGGCCATCACCGACCCGGAAAAAGCCGCCATCCACCGTGAGTCCATGGATCAATGGCATGGCACGATCCAGGGATACCTGACCGAGGCGAGGCGGCAGGGGGACGTGACTGCCGCCGTCGACGATTCAGCGGCATCCGGCCACCTGCTGAACATGCTGCTGGGCGCTCAGATAGCCGCGGCCCTCGCCCCGGGCATCGAGACGGACCTGGGCCTGGACGAGCAACTGGAAGCGTTCCTGACCCTCCTGCAGGCCGGCTCCTGATTCTTTTTTCGCCGACCGTCGAAAAAAGATGACAACGCCCGCCTTCGCCGCTACCCTGAAATCACTGTGTCGCAGGACACAGCCTGGGGGACCACAATTCAGATGGCTATCCGGCGTCAGGAACATCCATGTCTGCACCGACAGCCCGCCCCGCGGGCCAGGAACTCACCTCCAGCGTGGCCGCCTCATTTGACCACTGGCGACACCTCGTGGCGGAGTCCTTTGTGCCGCTGGCCGCGGAAACGGAGCACGCGGAGACGTTCCGCGGCAGGATGCGCTCCAGGGTGCTGGACCGCATGTGCATCGTGGAGGTAACCGCCACACCCCACAGCGTCCACCGCACACCCGCGCTGCTTGCACGGTCGGAGCAGCGCTACTTCAAGCTCAACCTTCAGCTGGAAGGTACCGGGCTGCTCATCCAGGACAACCGCGAGGCTGTGCTGCGCCCCGGCGACCTTGCCGTCTACGACACCAACCGGCCGTACACGCTCGCCTTCGAGGAGCGGGCCCGGGTCATGGTGGTGATGTTCCCCCATGACGCGCTGACACTGCCGCCGGAATATGTGGGACAGCTTTCCGCGGTCCGCCTGGCCTCCGGCAGTGGCGTTGCCGGCATTGTTGGCCCCTTCATGGCCCAGATTGCGGCAAATCCAGGGCTCCTCAGCGGCCCCAGCGGATCCCGCTTGGCTGCCAACGCCCTGGATCTTGTATCAACGATGCTTCACTCGGAGCTGGACATGGCGGGGGACAGCCTGAAGCCGCAGGTGGTGCTGGCAACGTCGGTCCGCGAATACATCGAGGCCAACCTGGCGGATCCTCAGCTGTCCCCCGCCAGCATTGCCGCGGCCCACTTCATCTCCACGCGGCACCTGCACAACATCTTCCATGAGTCGGGCGCCACCGTGGCCAGTTGGATCCGGTGCCAGCGGCTCGAACGGATCCGCCGCGAACTGAGGGACCCGCTGCATAACGGCACGGCCGTGGGCGCCGTCGCCGCCCGCTGGGGGTTCCTGGACGCAGCCCATTTCAGCCGTTCGTTCCGGGACGCCTTCGGTGTGTCCCCCAGTGACTGGCGGCGCGGCGCCTAGAACCTTGGTACGTGTACCGCAGTGATCGTTCGCCTTCAGTCAACAGGCCTTCGCTGAATGACAAGACGGGGGCGTTGATGCTCAAAGAAGCTGGAACCATGGAAACATTCACTGATCTTTTGACGTCGATCGCACCGGTCTCGGGCGAAACCCGGACCATATTCGACCCCGCCACCGGCACCGCCGTCGGCGAAGCGCCGGTGCACACCGTCGAGGACCTGGAGCAGGCAGTCGCTGCCGCCACGGCCGCCCAGCCGGCCTGGGCGGCCCTGGGCCACGACGCCCGGTCCGCGGCGCTCCTGAAGGCCGCCGACGCCGTCGAACGCTCCGCCGAGGAACTCGCCCGGCTGCTCTCCCGCGAGCAGGGCAAGCCCCTGAACGGCCCCAACGCCCGCTTCGAAGTCGGCGCCTGCGCGGCGTGGCTGCGCGCCACCGCCGCCACACGCCTGGACCCGGAGACCGTGGTGGACGACGGCGAAACGTACGCCGAACTGCACTACAAGCCCATCGGCATCGTCGGCGCGATCGGCCCGTGGAACTGGCCCATGATGATCACCGCCTGGCAGATCGCCCCCGCCCTGCGGATGGGCAACGCCGTGGTGGTCAAACCCTCCGAATACACCCCGCTCTCCGTGCTGGCCCTGGTCAAGGTCCTCAACGAAGAACTCCCCGAAGGCCTCCTCACCGCGGTCTCCGGCGGCCGCGAGGTAGGCGCCCGCCTGGCCGAACACCCTGCCGTCGGCAAGGTCATGTTCACCGGCTCCACCGCCACCGGCAAGGCGATCATTCGCTCGTCGGCTGACACGGTCAAGCGCCTTACCCTGGAACTCGGTGGCAACGACGCCGGCATCGTCCTGCCCGACGCCGACCCCAAGGGAATTGCCGAAGGCCTCTTCTGGGGCGCGTTCATCAATACCGGCCAGACCTGCGCCGCCCTGAAGCGCCTCTACGTCCACGAGGACATCTACGAGGCCGTCTGCGAGGAACTCACCAAGGTCGCCGCCGCCATGCCGATGGGCAACGGCCTGGACGAGAACAACGTCCTGGGCCCGCTGCAGAACCGACAGCAGTACGACATCGTCACCCGTCTCGTGGACGCCGCCCGCGACTCCGGCGCCCGGATCCTGCTCGGCGGCAACCCCGACACCGGCCAGCCCGGCCACTTCTACCCCACCACCCTCGTGGCCGACATCGACAACACCAACCCCCTCGTCACCGAGGAACAGTTCGGCCCGGCCCTGCCCATCATCCGCTACAGCACCATCGACGAGGCCATCGCCCTGGCGAACGGGCTCGACGTCGGGCTCGGAGCCTCCGTCTGGTCCTCCGACACCGCCGCAGCCCGCAAGGTCGCCGCCCGCCTCGAAGCCGGCACCGTCTGGATCAACAAGCACGGCGCCGTGGACCCCCGCATCCCGTTCGGCGGCGCCAAGCAGTCCGGCTACGGCCTCGAATTCGGCGCCGAAGGCCTCAAAGCCCTCGGCGTCCCGCAGGTCATCAACGGCTAAGCACGCCGACAACGCATTGCTCTTCTCCCAATGGAGGTCTTAATGTCACACGAACAAACTCTCCCGTCCGCGGGCACCAGCGCAGGCAGCGGGACCGCCAAAGGACTGAGCAGGCGCACGCTCGGCGTGCCCGCCCTCGTCTTCATGATCATTGCCGCATCCGCGCCCCTGACGGTGGTGGCCGGCGGCATTCCCAGCAACTTCGCGGTCACCGGGAACGTCGGCATTCCACTGTCCTTCATCGTCCTCGGTGTCTGCCTGGCGCTGTTCACGGTGGGCTACGCAGCCATGAGCGCCCACATCCGCAACGCCGGGGCGTTTTACGCCTACATCGCACAGGGCCTCGGCCGGGCCACCGGGGTAGGCGCCGCATGGGTGGCGCTGATTTCCTACAACGCGATGCAGATCGGCATCTACGGGCTCTTTGGCTTTGCCTCGGCGTCCTTCCTCAATGCCAAGCTTGGGCTCGACGTCCCGTGGTGGGCCACGGCGCTGGTGGGCTTCGTCATGGTGGGCTGGCTGGGGATCAACAAGGTTGACCTGTCCGCCAGGATCATCGGCTACCTCGTGGGGCTGGAATTCGTAGCGGTCATCGTCTTTGATGTTGTCGCGTTCGCTGTGAGCCCGGAGGGCCCCAGCGTCGCCGGACTTGCGCCGTCGAACCTGTTCACGGCTGGCGTCGGCGCCGCCCTGGCATTCAGCATGGCGGCCTTCATGGGCTTTGAATCGGCCGCCATCTACAGCGAGGAAGCCAAGGACCCCGCCCGGTCCATCGCCCGGGCAACGTACATCGCCGTCGGCGTCATCGCGCTCTTCTACGCCTTCTCCGGCTGGGCCATGACCGTGGGGACCGGCCCCAGCCAGATTGTGGCGCAGTCCCAGGAGTTTGGCCCGGACCTTCCGTTCGTCTTCCTCACCGGCCACGGCGCCGCGATCGCCTCCGACATTGCGCAGCTCCTGTTCATCACCAGCCTGCTCGCCGCCCTGATCGCGTTCCACAATGCGGTGGCCCGGTATGTGTTCTCCCTGGGCCGCGAAAACGTGCTGCCGCGCAGCTTTGCCCTCGTCAACGCCCGGCACGCCCCGGTGGCCGGGTCCCTGGCCCAGTCCGTGCTGGCCCTGCTCACGCTGGTGGTGTTCGCCATCGCCGGCATCGGCTCCGAGTTGGCCGAGCTGTACCCGGTCCTCACCTTCTTCACGTGGCTGACCAACACCGCGGCCTTCGGCCTGGTGCTGCTCCTGGTGCTGATTTCGGTGGCTGTCATCGGCTACTTCCGCAAACACGCGGCCGGGCATTCCCTCTGGACCCGCGTCGTCGCGCCGGCCCTGGCAGCCCTGACGCTGGGCACCGTGTTCGTGCTGATCGTGGTCAATTTCAATGTCCTGATCGGCTCGGACGGCGACTCCGCGTTGTCGTGGATCCTCCCTGCGTTGGTCCTGGTGCCCGGCATTGCCGGACTGCTCTGGGGCCTTCGGCTGAAGAAGCACCGCCCGGACGTCTACGGCGGCATCGGCTTCGGCGGGGCTCCCGACGACTCCGTTTGAGCACTGGGCAGTTGTATATCATTCTTGACGATCGTCATAATCCATATATATTTGACTCAGACGCGCTCGCCATCCGCGTCGCGAAAGGGTCTCCATGAATGACGTCGTCGCACCGCGGAACCCGCAGGCCAGCATCGAACGCACGGTCGAATGGGTGGACACCGATGCCTCCGGCCACCAGCACAACTCCGCCATCGTGCGCTGGGTGGAGGCGGCGGAGGCCGAGCTCTTCCGCAGCCTGGAGCTGCCGGACTATTTTCCGAGTGCGCCGCGGGTCCAGCAAGTGATCAACTACAGGGCCAAGCTGTGGTTCGGCCAGCGCGTCACCGCCACGGTGCGGATCCACACCCTGGGCCGCACCTCCATGACCCTGGCCTTCGAGGTCCATGGCCATGCCCACGGCACCTCCGACGGCGGAATTGCTGCCGACGGAACCGTCACGGTAGCCCACGTTCCCGCGGGATCCAGCACCGCCCAGCCGTGGCCGGCGCACATCCGCGAGGCCGCCGGGCCACGCAACGGCGCCCGCAGCACTTGATCCTTACGATCTGGCGCTACGGGCGCCCTCGACGTTCCGCCGCGAGTCAGACCAGCACTTCGCCGTCGCGGGCGACGACGCGGCCTCCAGAGATCACGAGGCGCCGCTGCGGGCAGCGCACCAGCACGTCCGGCACGTTCTCGGCATCGAGGAGCACGATGTCGGCGCGCGCACCGGCGACGAGGTCGTGCTGCTCCCGTCCGACGAACGGCGCGCCGTGCTTCGTCGCATGCTCCACCGCGGTGGCGAGCTTGTCGTCGTGGCGGAACCCGTGCAGGCGCGCGAAGGCGAACGCCACGCGCAGCAGGTCCCCGTCGCCGAACGGCGACCACAGGTCGCGAATGCCGTCAGTGCCGAGGCCCAGCGGAACGCCGCGCTCCCGCATCCGCTGCCAGGGCAGCGGCGCGGTGCCGCTCATCGCGACGGTGGTCCACGAGATGCCCGCCTCGGCGAGGCCCTCGATGATCTCCTCCTGCACGCTCGGCTGCAGCGCGCCCATGGCGAAGCCGTGCGAGATGTTCACCTTGCCCTGCAGGCCGGCGTCGATCGTGCGGCGGATCACCTGGCGGTACTCGTAGGCGCCGAGCGAGCCGAAGTCATGCAGGTGCAGATCGAGGCCGACGCCCCGATCGACGGCGATCTGGAACAGCCCGTCGAGCTGGCCCTCGACGTCGCCGTCGATCGTTCCAGGGTCGAGCCCGCCGATACTGTCGGCCCCGGCCTGGGCCGCCTCGTCGAGCAGCCGCATCACGCCCGGCCGGCGCAACACGCCGTCCTGCGGGAACGCCACCGTCTCGACGTGGATCGCGCCGTCGAGCTCGGCGACGGCGGCCTGTACCGACTCTAGGCCCTTCAGTCCGATGCCGAGGTCGACGTCGATGTGCGTGCGGGTCGCGGTGGTGCCGTGGCGGAGGAACTCGCGGAGCACCGCGGTGGCCGAATTCACGTTCGGGATGTCGTAATTCCCGCGCTGGGCGCGCTCGTTCGCGATCCAGCCCTCGACGGTGGGGTGGTCGGAATAGGTGTACGACACCCACGGCTTGCCCCACCAGCTCTTGTCGACGTGGGCGTGTGCGTTGATGAACCCGGGAACGGCCAGGAGTCCGCCACCGTCGAGGTCACCGGGTTCGGACGCACCCGAGGCGAGTGCCACCTCGGTGATGACGCCACCGCTGATGGTGACGTCCGCGGCCTCGGCACCCCACGGGCGCACGTTCCTCAGGGTGAATATCTTGTCAGTCATTCTGTTCCTTCTTTCTTCTGGACTCAGTGCACACATGGGCTCAGTGCACGCGGCGGAGGAAGGCCGCCGTGCGCTCGTGCTGCGGGTTGTCGAGTACCTCGCGCGCCGGGCCGTCCTCGAGCACACGGCCCTGGTCCATGAAGACCACCCGGTCAGCGACCTCGCGGGCGAAGCCGATCTCGTGCGTGACGACGATCATCGTCATGCCCTCCTCGGCGACCTGCCGCATGGTCTGCAGAACCTCGCCCACCAGCTCGGGGTCGAGCGCGCTCGTCGGCTCGTCGAACATCATGAGTCGCGGCTCCATGGCGAGCGCCCTGGCGATCGCCACGCGCTGCTGCTGGCCGCCCGAGAGCTGGCTCGGGTACGAGGCATCCTTGTCGCCCAGGCCCACCTTGGCCAGCAGTTGCCGCGCCTTCGCGACGGCCTCCTTGCGCGGGCGGCCCAGGACCCTGGTGGGTCCGTAGGTGACGTTGTCGAGGGCCGTCATGTGACCGAACAGGTTGAAGTGCTGGAACACCATGCCGATGTGCTGGCGGGCCCTGGCCACGCGGCGCTCACTCTGTTCGTAGAGCTGCTCGCTGTTCAGCTCGTACCCGACCCGCTCGCCGTTGACCTCGATGACGCCGCCGTCGACGGGGTCGAGGTGGTTGATGCAGCGCAACAGCGTGCTCTTGCCGGAGCCCGACGGGCCGAGGATGCAGACGATCTCGCCCGTGCGGACCTCGATGTCGACGCCCCTCAGCACGTGGTTGTGCCCGAGCCACTTGTGTACGCCGTCAATGCGGAGCATCGTGTCGCTCGCAGTTCTTGCGGGGACTACTTGCGTCACAGCGCACCTCCGGTGGTGGTCGTGGTGATGGTCGACGTCGCCGGCCCCGTGCTCTTGCGCGCCCGGCGCGGGCCGGGCTGCGAGGCGTTGAAGCGACGCTCGAGGAAGTGCTGGCCGGTGCCGGCGATGGTCACCAGTATCAGATACCAGAGCACACCCACGATGAGCAGGGGCAGGATCTTGAAGTTCTGCCCGTAGATGAGCTGCACCCGCGTCAGCAGGTCGCTGCCGCCGATCACGGAGACGAGCGAGGTGGCCTTCAACATGCCGATGAACTGGTTGCCGGTCGGCGGGATGATGACCCGGATCGATTGGGGCAGCACGATGCGCGCCAGGGCCTGGTTGCGGGTGAGGCCGATGCTCACGCCCGCGTCGGTCTGGCCCGTCGGCACCGAGATGATGCCGCCTCGGATGATCTCGGCCATGTAGCCCGACTCGGCGAGCGAGAGGGCGATGAGGCCTGCAGTGAAGCCCGAGATGAGGGTGTTCGTATCCTGCCCGAGGATCACGGGGAAGAGCACCGCCAAGTTGAACCAGAGCAGCACCTGCACGAGCATCGGGACGCCGCGGAAGAACCAGACGTAGGCGCGTCCAATGACGCTCACGACCTTGTTGTTGCTCTGGATCATCAGGGCGATAGCGAAGGCGAGCACGATCGAGATGAGCATGGCGAAGATCGCCAGCTGGATAGTGACGCCGACGCCCTGCAGCACCACCGGGTTGAACATGTACTCCCTGGTGACGCTCCACTCCATGTTGGGGTTCAGGGCCTGGGACTGGATGAAGAGGACGAGCAGCGCGATCGCGACGAACCCGGTGACGATCTGGCCGTATTGGGGGCGCCGCTTCGCACGGATCGGCGCCTCCTGCACGGGCGGCTCGTCGCCGGGCCTGCGCACATAGTGCGTCGGATCGGTCGCTGCCGGGAGTGGCGGGTGGGTGATGTCGGACATGATCACTTCTTCGCCAGATTGATGCCCGGGGTGTCGAGGTCGATGACCTCGACATGCCACTTCTTCAGAACCTCGTCGTAGCTGCCGTCCTCGTGGATCGCCTTGAGGGCGGTGAGGAAGGCGTCTCGGAGCTCGGTCTGCGCCTTGTTGAAGGTCATGCCGAGGTAGACCTTCTCCTCGAAGTCGACGGGGAGCGACTCGAGCTTGTCGCCGGTTTCGCGCTGGATGACCGAGACCGCCATGTCGGGCCAGAAGATGGCGTCGATGCGGCCCGAGGTGAGCGCGAGGTTCTTGTCGCTCGAGTTCGGGAAGGAGATGAGCTCGGTGGCGGGCTTTCCCTTGGCGGTGCACGCCGCGGCCATCATGTCGACGAGCCGGTGGGCATCGGAGCCCTTCACATCGCCGATCTTGACGCCGCAGCCGCCGTCGACGGCGCTCGTGATGCCCTTGGGGTTGCCCTTCTGCACCATGAAGACGGTGCCGGCCCACTGGTAGTCGATGAAGTCGACCTGCTCCTGCCGCTTCTTGCGGTCGGTCATGCCGGCGATCGCCGCGTCGAACTTGCCGCTCTGCATGCCGATCAGGATCTGGTCGAAGGGCACCTTCTCCCACTTGACCGGGATGCCGAGCTGCTTCGCCATCGACTCCATGAGGTCGACGTTGTAGCCTTGGATGCCGGTCGAGCCGGCGGGGGTGAAGTTGGCCGGCTCGAAGTCGGGCTGCGTGGCGACGGTGAGCACGCCCTTGTCCTTGACCTTCTGCGGCAGCAGCTTGAAGAGGGGCGCCTTCTCGTCGAGGGCGGCAGCCTTCTGCGATCCCCCGGCGGCTGTGGCCGAGGAGTCGGAGACGCCGCAGCCGGTGAAGGCGAGCATGGCGAGGCCGCCGGCCGCGAGGGTGGCCGCAGCGCGGCGTGCGAAGATGGTGCGGGAGAACGACATTGTTCTTGCCTTTCGGTGCGAGGTTCCGCGGGATGCGGAACGGGTTGGGGAGGAAGCGAGCGGGGTCCCGCTCGCCAAGGCCAGGGTCAACTCGTGCGCACGGGGCTCCCGTGGCGCGCGACGACCTTGCCGCGTTTCAGCACGAGCCGCCGCGGCGGCCGGGCTGCGACCGCCTCGCCGATGCTCGCGGCATCGATGAGGAAGAGATCGGCGGGTGCGCCGGGTTCGATCCGGGCGGGTTCGCGCCCGAGGGCGATCGCCCCGCCGCTGACCGCCACGTCGAATGCCGCGGCTATCTGCTCGTCGGTGCGGAAGCCGTTGCGGTATGCGAGGTGGAAGGTGCGGTCAAGCATGTCGCCGTTTCCATACGGGCCCCAGAGGTCCCGCACGCCGTCGTTGCCCGCGCCGATGTTGACACCGCGCCCTCGCAGCTCGGCGATCGGCAGCACCGGGGTGTTGTAGACCGTCGCCGTCAGCAGGGAGATCCGCGCTTCGGCGAGGCCCTGCGAGATCCACTCGGACTGGGCGCGGTCGACCTCGACGATGGCCACGCCGTGCGAGATTGCGACCCGGCCCTCGAGCCCGTGCCGCAGCACCCGCTCGATGATGAGCTCCATCGTGTGCGCACCGAGGGTGCCGCGCTCGTGCAGGTGGATGTCGAGCCGGGCACCGTAGCTCCCGGCAAGCCCGAAGATCAGATCGAGGTGACGCACCGAGTCGCGCTCGAGCGCTGCGGGGTCGATGCCGCCGAGGCATCCGACCAGCCCCTGCTGAAGGGCCGACTCGAGCAGCTCGGCAGTGCCGGGGCGGGTCAGCAGCCCGCCCTGCGGGAAGGCGACCTGTTCGACGTCGATCACATCGGCCAGCTCTTCGGCGACGCTCGCGACGAGCTCGAGGCCGCGCAGCCCGATATCTGGATCGACGTCGGTGTGCGTGCGGGCGAGGGTCGTCCCGGTGGCGGTCATCTGCTTGAGCAGCGTGTGCACGCCGACTCGGCTCGGCAGGCCGAGCTCCGCGCGGCCCCGCTCGCCGTTCGCGATGCGGTCCTCGAGCACGGGCCCCGCGGAATGCGGCACCCAGCCGCGGCCCCAGAGCGTCTTGTCGACGTGGCAATGGGCGTCGACCATTCCCGGCAGCGCGAGCGCGCCGGCGCCGTCCTCGCGCACCGCCGCGGCGGCGTCGATGATGCCTGTCGGCTGGATCTCCGCGATGCGGCCGTCCTGGACGAGCAGGTCGACTGGCGGCGCTTCATGCGCCAGCCGCACGCGCTCGATAAGCGTGTCCCGCATCCCAAACCTCCCGTTCTTGTGACGATCGTCACCTTGTCTCGATACGCACACAGTAGGTGGTTTTGGTATTCCATTGCAATACCCAAATCGCCAAATCCCGAAGATTTCGCTGTATGAACCGCGCAGCAAGTCGCCAAGCATGTCATTTGGAATACCAAAGTTGGATTTCGGCTCGCGAGGAGTCGTTTCGGCAATGTGCGTCTACTGGCTGAGGGCCGGCAATTCCTGGGCGTCGCCGTCGGACTCATCGCAGGGCAAGGCGGCTCCGCCCTATGATGAAACGATTGCTGCCTTGACCCCTTGGCGCAGAAACGAGGATCCACCCATGTTGGCCGTCCCCGCACCACCGGTGCGCCACCAGCAGCTCATTGTCACGATCTACGGGCTCTATGGCCGCAGCTCGGGCGATGCCCTTCCGGTGTCCGTGCTGATCTCCATGCTGGGCGACCTGGGCTACGACGCCCCGGGAGTCAGATCCTCCGTCTCCCGACTGAAGGCCAAGGGCGTCCTCAAGAGCATCCGCCGGGACGGGGTCGCCAAGTACGAACTCTCCGAGACGGTCCTCGACGTCTTCCGGGAAGGCGACCAGAGAATCTTCGCACCGGAGCGGGCCACCCCACTGGACGCCTGGGTGCTTGCCGTCTTCTCGGTCCCGGAATCCATGCGGAACCGGCGGCACCAGCTGCGCTCCGAACTGTCCGGCCTTGGTTTCGGGTCCGTGGCCTCGGGCGTGTGGATAGCCCCCGCCCGGATCCTGGAGCAGGTCCGTGAGCGGCTCACCTCACGAGGGCTCATCCAGTTTGTGGACTTCTTCCAGGGCGACTACCTGTTTGACGGACCCATGGGGCCAAAGGTCGCCGCGTGGTGGGACCTGAAAGCCATCGATGAACAGTTCGCCGAGTTCCTGGACCTCTACGAGGGCGCCGGGGAGTTCTGGGCCGGGCTCGTGGGCGACGATCCAGAGGCCGCCCTCGCCGAATCGACAGCCGAGCTGCGCCGCGACGCGTTCCGCTACTACATCCCGATGCTGACAGCGTGGCGCCGCTTCCCCTACCGGGACCCGAACCTCCCGCTGGAATACCTGCCGGAAGACTGGAAAGGACCCGCGGTCCGGAAGACGTTCCAGGCCGTGCACCGGCTGGCCGCGCCGCTCGCCGCCGCCCACGCCCAGGAGCTGATCCACGGCAGTGTTGTCCCTGTGGCGCCGTAATACAGCGGCGACCCTGAACGGCGAAAAGGGCCGGCCGCAACGGCCGACCCTTTTCGCATCAAGTCTCTTCGCGTTCGGCGGCGCTTTAGCGCTCCTGAATCACCGCGATGCCCTGGATTTCGATCAGGGCCTCTTTCTGCCATAGCCGGGTGACGCCGATGCCCGCCATTGCCGGGTACTCCGAACCGGCCATCTCACGCCAGATCCGGCCGATCTCGCGCCCGTTCGCCATGTAGTCGTCCACATCCGTGAGGTAGATGGTCACGTTGACGAGGTCCTCGGGCTGGCCGCCCGCCTCGCGCAGCGTTGTGAGGACGTTGGAGAACGCCTGCGTGAACTGTTCCACAATGCCGCCGGGAACGATGTTCATGTCCTTGTCCAGGGCCGTCTGCCCGCCCAGGAACACAGTGTTTCCGGCAAGCATGCCGTGCGCGAAGCCGGACGGCTTGGGGAGTGATCCGGGGTTGATCGTCTTGTGACTCATGCTGTTCCTCCTGGTCGTGGCAGCTGCGAAAACTTTTGAAAAGACTCTGTGCAGATCTTTCCTGCCGTGCTACGTTGAGCATATGTGACGATCGTAAAAAAGTCGATACATTGAAAAACGAAGGGAACTCGTCTCATGAAACTGGCCACCTTGAGGACCAGCAACAACGGCACGACGGCGGCGCTCGCCGTGGGTGAGGACACGTACCTGCCGCTCCCGGCCCGCGACGTCGGGGCGCTGCTCGCTGATCCGGCCTGGCGCACCGTCGTGTCCGAGGCCGCCGCTGCGGCCGCGCACGCGGATACCGTTTCCGTACCGGCTTCCGGGCTGGCACCCCTGCTGCCCCGCGCCGGAAAGGTCATCTGCTGCGGCCTGAACTACGGCGACCACATCCAGGAGATGGGCCGCGAACTTCCTGAATACCCCACGCTCTTCGCCAAGTACGCGGACACCCTGGTCGGCGCTTCGGACGCTGTGGAAGTCCACGGCAGCGGCCGCGTCGACTGGGAAGCCGAGCTCGCCGTCGTCGTTGGCGCTGAACTGTTCCGTGCGGCCGAGGACCGGGCACGCGAGGCCATCGCCGGGTACACGGTCGCCAACGACGTTTCCATGCGCGACTGGCAAAACCGGACGCTGCAGTGGTTCCAGGGCAAGGCCTTTGACGGAACCACGCCGGTGGGCCCGGTCATGCTGACCGCTGACGAAGTGGACGGCGACTTTGAGGTCCGCGGCTACGTCAACGGTGAGCTCGTTCAGCACGGCAACACCGGCACCTTGGTGTTTGGCCCGGCAAAGCTCCTGTCCTACATTTCCCAGTTCACTACTCTGCGCCCCGGCGACCTCGTCCTCACGGGAACGCCGGGAGGAGTCGGGATGGGCATGACCCCGCCCCGCTTCCTGAACGACGGGGACGTCCTCACCACTGAAATCGACGGGATCGGCCGGCTGGAGAACGTCTTCCGGATCCACGCCCCAGTCACCGCCAACGCCTAGACCCAAACCAATTCAAAAGGAGAGACCAATGAGCCAGACCACCACCGAATACCGCCTCGAAGGCGACAACTCCATCTACGCCCAGGCCGACGGCAAGGTAGTGCCGGTCGTAACCCGGGCTGGCGCCGAAGACACCAACACCGCCCAGTCCGGCGACTGCATCCGCGTCTCCGGCGTGAGCATCCAGCACACCCCGGCCACCAAGATCTGGTTCGGCCAGGTCTCCAACACCCCCGGGTACCGTTCCCTGCCGCACCACCACGGCGAGGCGGAAACCGGCGGCTACGTGCTCCGCGGCCACGGCCGCATCTACTTCGGCGAGAACTACTCCGAATTCATCGACATGAAGGCCGGCGACTGGGTCTTCGTCCCGCCGTTCATGCCGCACGTTGAAGCCAACATGTCCGTCACAGAGGAACTCGTCTGGCTTACGGCCCGCACGCCCGAGAACCTCGTGGTCAACCTTGAAGACGTGGCCGACGAAACCCTCGCCGACTACCGCAGGGCCTAGCAACGATGGTCACTGGAACTTTGACGTCAGAGACCTTCCTCAGGGCGGTGGACCTCACTCCGGTCCCGGCGCAGGTCCACGATGATGCCTATGAAGCAACCACCCAGTACGTGCCGTGGCCCAAGGCCTACGGCGGAGACATGGTGGCGCAGGCGGCCGCGGCCATGATGCGCTCGGTGGACAAGGACCGTTCGCTGCACTCCATGCACAGCTACTTCATGCGGCCCGTCGACGTCGGTTCCAGCGTTCGCTACGAAGTGGAGCGTTTGCGGGACGGCCGGGGGTACTCCACCCGCACGGTCCGCGGCTTCCAGAACGGCAAGGCCGTCTATGCCGCGATGGGTTCCTTCCAGGTTCCCGAAGACGGCCCGGACTTCCAGCCCCAGGCTCCTGCCGCCGTCGAGCCCGATTCGCTGCGCAGTGCCGCCGAAGTGCTGGACGGAACCGCCGGACCGGCCGCAGACTATTGGTCCACGGGCCGTAGTTTCGACATGCGGCATATTCCCGGACCGGTATACGTCGAGTTGGAGGGCGGTTCTGTGCCGCAGCAGGCCATTTGGGTCAAGGCCTTCGACAGCCTGCCCGACGACGCCGACCTCCACCGCACCGCCCTGGCCTACGTCTGCGACTACACCATTCTTGAACCGCTCCTGAGGGTGAACGGCCTGAACTGGTCCAGCCCCGGACTCGCCACTGCCAGCCTCGACCACTCGATGTGGTTCCACCGCGACGGCCGCGCCGACGACTGGGTTCTCTACGCCCAGGAGGCCGTGTCCGGTCAGAGCAACCGGGGACTGGCCATGGGCCGCTTCTTCGATCGGCAAGGAAGGCTCCTTGCAACCGTCGCCCAAGAGGGCATGATCCGCGCCGGCGCCTAAGCCTGAACTTGCCTAACCTCCGCGAACCCCCAACCCCAACCCCAGCTTCAACGACGCACCACTGAAAGGAACGGCCATGAGCATGACGTCATCGGCCCACGTGGACACGTTCACCCGAGACCACCTGCCGCCCGCCAACACCTGGCCGGCGCTCGAATTCACCCTGCCCGAACTCCAGTACCCGGAGCGGCTCAATGCCGCGTCAGTGCTCATCGACAACGCGGTCGCCGAGCATGGCACGGACCGCCCCGCCCTTCGGACACCTGACGGCACGGTCTGGACGTACGGAGAGCTCCAGCAGCGCGCCAACCAAGTAGCCCAGGTCCTCACCGAAGACCTCGGAGTGGTGCCCGGCAACCGCGTGATGCTGCGCGGTCCCAACAACCCGTGGATTGTGGCCGCCTGGCTGGGCGTGCTGAAGGCCGGAGCCGTGGTGGTCACCACCATGCCCATGCTGCGGTCCGCTGAGGTCGCCACGCTGATCCAGCTCACCAAGCCGGTCGTCGCGATCTCCGATCACCGCTTCCTGGACGAGCTTGCCGTGGCGGCCGGCGACGACGTCGCGGTCCTTTCCTACGGAGCGGACGACGACGGCGACCTCACCGCCCGCTGCGCCGCCAAAAGCGGCGAGTTCACTGCGGTGGACACCTCGGCGGACGACGTCGCACTGTTGGGTCCGACGTCGGGCACCACCGGTGTGCCGAAGGTGACCATGCACTTCCACCGGGACATCCTGGCCAACGCCGACACCTTCGCCCGCTACATCCTGCAGCCCACTGCGGATGACGTGTTCGCTGGGTCCCCGCCACTCGCGTTCACCTTTGGGCTCGGCGGCCTGGTGATCTTCCCACTGCGGTTCGGCGCGTCCTCGCTGCTGACCGAGCGTGCCGCCCCCGTTGAGCTGGCCGAATATGCGGCTGCGGCCGGGGCAACGATCCTTTTCACGGCACCCACCGCCTACCGGGCAATCCTGAAGGAGAACCGCGGCGATTTGCTCCGTGGACTGCGCGTGGCGGTTTCTGCCGGCGAGCACCTGCCCAAGGAGACCTGGCAGGCCGTCCAGGACGCCACGGGCCTGCGACTGGTCAACGGCATCGGCGCCACGGAAATGCTGCACGTCTTCATCTCCGCATCGGGTGACGACATCCGGCCCGGCACCACGGGCCGCGCCGTGCCGGGGTACCGGGCCACCATCCTCGACGACGACGGCAACGAGCTTGGTCCGGGACAGACTGGCCGCTTGGCCGTCATCGGTCCGACCGGGTGCCGGTACCTCGACGATGCCCGCCAGGCGAACTACGTGGTCAACGGCTGGAACGTCACCGGAGACACGTTCACCCAGGACGAGGACGGGTACTTCACCTACCAGGCCCGCTCGGACAACATGATCGTCTCCTCCGGCTACAACATCGGCGCACCAGAGGTGGAGTCGGCCATCGACCAGCACCCGGACGTGGTGGAGAACGCCGTCATCGGCTGTCCGGACCCGGAGCGGGGCAGCATCGTCTGCGCTTTCATCGTCCTGCGGGAGGGCGTCGACGGCGACGCCGCCAAGCGCAAGGAAATCCAGGACTTCGTCAAGAAGACCATCGCCCCGTACAAGTACCCGCGGGACATCCGGTTCGTCACTGAATTGCCCCGCAATCCCAGCGGCAAACTGCAGCACTTCAAGCTCCGCGACGGCCTCGTCAAAGACGGACCCGCGAGCGAAACCCAAGAACTTACCCCTGCCGGCCAGTGCCAGGCTTGAGAAGGAGCACAACCATGAAGATCGCAATTGTTGGAGGCGGCCCCGGAGGCCTGTACTTCGCAGCATTGATGAAGCAGCTGGACCCGTCCCACGACATCACCCTCTGGGAACGGAACGCTGCCAGCGACACCTTTGGCTTCGGCGTCGTGTTTTCCGATGAGACGCTGGGGGGCATCGGCAACGCCGATCCCGTCGTCGCGGAGTACATGAGCCGCCGGTTCGCCCGCTGGACCGATATCGACATCCACTTCGGCGGTGAAATGATCACCGTGGGCGGCCAGGGCTTTGCGGCCATGAGCCGCAAAGAGCTGCTGGAGCTGCTCCAGCGCCGCTGCGCTGAGCTCAACGTGGACCTGCGCTTCCAGACCATGGCGCCGCCGATCGAGGAACTCGAAGCCAACTACGATCTCGTGCTGGCCGCGGACGGCGTCAATTCGCAGATCCGCGCCAAGTACGCCGACGCGTTCGGGCCGGACCTGGACCCGCGCACCAACAAGTACATGTGGCTTGGCACGGACCAGGTGTTCGAGGCCTTCAAGTTCTTCGTGAAGGAAACACAGTGGGGCGTCATGCAGATCCACGGCTACCCGTACTCCGATGAGGGTTCCACGTTCATCGTGGAAATGCACCAGGATGTGTGGAAGGCAGCGGGCTTCGACGAGACCGCCAACGATGTCTTCCCTCCCGGCGTCTCCGACGAGAAGGCGATTGCCAAGATCCGCTCGATCTTCGCCGAAGAACTGGACGGCTACGAGGTCCTGACGAACAACTCCAAGTGGCTGAACTTCAACACCGTGCGCAACCAGAGCTGGCGCAAGGGCAACGTGGTTCTGCTGGGCGACGCCGCCCACACGGCCCACTTCTCCATCGGCTCGGGCACCAAGCTGGCCATGGAGGACTCCCTTGCGCTGGCGGCTTGCCTGCACGAGCACGCGGACGTTGAATCCGCGCTGGCTGCCTACGAGGCCGAGCGCCGGCCCGTGGTCGCCTCCACGCAGCGTGCCGCGCAGGCCTCGCTCGAATGGTTCGAGCGCATCGGCCAGTACAAGGACCAGGACCCCACCCAGTTCGCGTTCAACCTGCTGACCCGCAGCCGCCGCATCACGCAGGAAAACCTGCGCCTGCGCGACCCCGATTTCGCCGAAGCCGTGGACCGCAACTTCGCCGAGTCCCAGGGGCTGGCCGAGGTAGCGCCGGCAATGTTCCAGCCATTCCGCGTCGGCGAACTGGAGCTGAAGAACCGCATCATTGTCTCGCCCATGGACATGTACTCCGCCGTGGACGGCATCCCGGGCGACTTCCACAAGGTCCACCTGGGCTCCAAGGCCCTGGGCGGCGCCGGCCTGGTCATGACCGAAATGGTCTGCGTTTCCGAAGCCGGCCGCATCACCCCAGGATGCAGCGGCCTGTACACGGACGGCCAGCGCGATAGCTGGAAGGAGATCGTGGACTTCGTCCACTCCCGTTCCACCGCCAAGATCGGCGCCCAGCTTGGCCACTCCGGCCGCAAGGGCTCCACCAAGCTGATGTGGGAGGGCATCGACCAGCCCCTGGAGTCCGGTAACTGGACGGCGGTCGGCCCCTCCGCGCTGCCCTACGGTCCCGAGAACCAGACGCCCGTCGAGTTGGACCGTGCAGGCCTTGACTCCATCAGGGAAGAGTTCGTCGCCGCGACCCTGCGCGCCGAAGAGGCAGGCTTCGACCTCCTCGAGATCCACGCCGCCCACGGCTACCTGCTGTCCTCCTTCCTCTCGCCGGTCTCCAACCGCCGGACGGACGAATTTGGTGGCAGCCTGGAGAACCGCCTGCGGTTCCCGCTGGAAGTGTTCGACGCCGTTCGCGCGGCTTGGCCTGCCAGCAAGCCCGTGACGGTGCGCATCTCCGCGACCGACTGGATCGAGGGTGGCAACACCTCCGACGATTCCATCGAAATTGCCCACGCCTTCGTCGCCCACGGTGCAGCCGGCCTGGACATCTCCACCGGCCAGGTGGCCAAGGAAGAGAAGCCCGCGTTCGGCCGCAGCTACCAGACGCCGTTCGCAGACCGCATCCGCCAGGAAGTTGCCGCTCCCGCAGGCGTGGCCGTGATCGCCGTCGGCGCCATCTCCAGCTACGACGACGTGAACTCCATCCTCCTCGCCGGCCGCGCCGACCTGATCGCGCTGGGCCGCACGCACCTCTACGACCCCCAGTGGACCCTGCACGCCGCCGCCGAGCAGGAATACCAGGGCCCCGGTGCCCAGTGGATTCCGCAGTTCCGCGCCGGCCGTCGCAAGCCGCCGAGCTCCCGCACCGATGCTGTTCGTCCGCGCCTGTCCCTGCTCAAGGAACCGGACGCGGAAGAACTCAACACGCACCTGCGCTGGACCGCCGCGTCCGCCGCCGCGTCGGTACTGGTGAAGTAGCCATGGCCAACGCTCCGGTCAACGACTGGAAAGTGCCCACGCGGACCACCGGCTTGGTGTTGTTCTGCTGCTGGCTGGCGATCCTCGCCGAAGGCTACGACGTCGGCGTGCTGGGTGCGGTGCTCCCCGCGCTTGCCGAGTACAAGGAATGGAACCTGAGCCCGTTGCAGCTTGGCGGACTCGGTTCATATGCCTTGATCGGCATGCTCATCGGAGCCCTGTTCATCGGCACCCTCAGCGACCTGGTGGGCCGCAAGAAGATGCTCCTGGCGTCCATGGTGATCTTCACGCTCACCCAGGCGGGTGCAGCGTGGGCGCCGACGCCCGAGTTGTTCGGCCTCTTCCGCCTCATCGGTGGCCTGGGCATGGGCGGAGTCATCCCTGTCGCGGCGGCCCTCACCATTGAATACTCGGCCCCGAACAAGCGCTCGTTCAACTACGGCCTCATGTATTCCGGGTACTCGCTGGGCATCGTTTCGGCCGCGCTCGCCGCACTGTTCGTGCTTCCCACCGGTGGATGGCGCGCCGTCATCGCCATCGGCGCAGCGCCGATCGTGCTGCTGCCCATCATCTGGAAGTTCCTCCCGGAGTCGCTCGAATACCTCGAGTCGAAGGGACGGAAGGCGGAGGCCCGCTCGCTGGCGTCCAGGCTGAAGATCGACGACTACGTGCCGGTTGTCCCGGCTGCTCCGGCAGCCCAGGGCGGTCCTGGCTCGCAGGCGGCGGAGCCATGGTGGAGGACCATCACCACCATGTTCTCGCGGAAGTACCTGCAATCCACGGTCTTCTTCTGGATCTCGCTGTTCTGCGGCCTGGTCCTCGTCTACGGCCTCAACACCTGGCTGCCGAGCATCATGAAGAAGGCCGGCTACGATCTTGGCTCGTCACTGACCTTCCTGTTGGTCTTCAGCCTTGCCTCTGCGATTGGCGGCCTGATCCTGGGGCGCGCGGCCGACAAGTACGGCAAGAAGCTCATCCTGGTGGTGTTCTACATCCTGGGCGGCCTGGGCATCATGCTGCTCGTCTTCCCCAACACCATGGTGGTCAACCTGCTGTTCGTGGCCTTTGCCGGCGTCGGATCCATCTCCACGTCGCTTGTCCTGACGGGCTACATCGCCGACTACTACCCGGCCAAGATCCGCGGTACGGCCACGGGCTGGGCCCTGAGCTTCGCCCGCCTGGGCGCCATCTCCGGGCCTTTGATCGGCGGCTGGATTGCCGGTTCGAAGCTGCCGTTCGAGTACAACTTCGCCATCTTCGCCGGCATCGCCGTGCTCGCGGCAGGTGCCGTGGCGATGATTCCGAAGCGCCGCACCGAGGACGCCGCTCCCGCGTCCGTGGCTGGGGGCGGCGGGCTGGCAAGCCGCGCGTATGAGAGCGACGTGCTCGACGGCGACGCGGAGGGCGAGAACCAGAAGGCTGGCGTCCGCTAGAGCGCCCTACTACAGAGGCGGGGCGGGCACCGAGGTGTCCGCCCCGCCTCTGTCATGCAAACGGCTGGAGCGCCGGTGTCCGGGGTGGCGCGGTGCGGCGCGAGCCGGTCGCTTCGAAGGCGGCGGCAAGCGTCAGCAGGGCCGTGTCGTCGTACGCGCGACCCGCAAATGTCAGGCCCACGGGCATGCAGATGTCGGCCATGGTGCCCATCGGCACGGTGACCGTGGGGATGCCGAGGTGCCGAGGGACGAGGTTGCCGTTGGCCACCCACACGCCGTTGCGCCAGCCGAGGTCAGCGGAAGCCGGGTTGACGTCCACATCGGCGGGCCCGACGTCGGCCGAGGCCGGGAACAGGACGGCGTCCAGTCCAAGCCCGTCCATCCATTCCTCAAGGTCGACGCGCCTTGTCTCCTCCAGGCCACGCAGCCCGTTTTCCAGCTCCGGGATCTCGGTGAACCGGGAAACACCGTGCTCGCGGACGTGTTCCGGGTACTCGGCGATGTCGTCGTCGAACCCCCGGTAGCGGTCCGGGAGAGCTCCTTCCGGGTGCGGGAAGATCGCTGCGCCATCCACGTCGGCGAGGCTGTTGAGCGCCGGATCGCCGTTGGCGCGCAGGAAGTCGTCCCACGCCCAGGAGGAAAGGTCCACGATTTCGCGTTTGAGGTACTCGGGGCTGACCAAGCCGCGGGTCGCGATGGTGGGTGCCCCGGGGCGGTCGCCCTCGTAGTTGGAGACCACCGGGAAGTCCACCAGCACCACCTCGGCGCCGGCAGCTTCAAGGTCACGCTTCGCGGCCTCCCAGAGCTCGATCACGGAAGCCCGCGTCTCGATGCGCTGCCCGGTGGGTCCGCCGATGCCCGGCTCATCGCTGGTGCCGGCCTCGGGGTCCGCATTGATGTACATGCGCGGCACTCCGAAGCGCTTACCCCGCAAAGCCGCCCGTCCGCCGTCGGCGTCTGCCGGTGCCAGCGCAAGGTACGACGCCGGCCGGACCTCGGACGATTTGGGGATCTGAACCCACGGCTGCGCGCGCCAGAAGTCGCCGCGGGTTTCGGCGTCGTCGGCCACGACCACGTCCAGCAGTTCCAGCAGGTCTGCCATGGTCCGCGTGTGCGGCACCACAACGTCCATGGTGGGCACCAGCGGCCAGTTGCCGCGCACCGAGATGACCCCTCGCGAGGGCGTGTAGGCGCATAGAGCATTGTTCGACGCCGGTGCGCGCCCACTGGACCAGGTCTCCTCGCCCAGGCCAAAGGCACCGAAGCTTGCCGCCGTCGCGGTGCCGGAACCGTTGGAGGAACCGGAACCGAACGCCGCCGTCAGGAAGTCGGCGTTGTACGGGCTTTCGGCCCGTCCGTACACGCCACGCTGCATGCCGCCGTTGGCCATCGGCGGCATGTTGGTGAGGCCGATCAGCACCGCGCCGGCGTCCCGCAGGCGCTCGATGGTGAAGGCATCACGCTGCGCCACCAGGTGCTCAAAGGCGGGCGAACCGGCCGCGGCCGTGAGGCCCTTGGCCAGGTAGCTGTCTTTCGCCGTGTAGGGGATGCCGTCCAGCGGACCCCGCGGGGCGCCCTGGGCCCGGCGCGCATCCGAGGCGCGGGCATCGGCCAGGGCCTGGGGATTCATGACCACCATCGCGTTGAGCTTGATGCCGTTAAGGTCATAGGCCTCGATGCGGTCCAGGTAGGCCCGGGTGAGTTCCTCGCTGGTCACCGCGCCGGCTTCCAGGGCCTCGCGCAGTTGCGCGATGGAGGCCTCGACGACGTCGAAGCGGGGCATTACGCTGCACCCCCACCGAGTTTGGGCTGCTGCTGCGTGATGCAGTGGATGCCGCCGCCGCGGGCCAGGATGGGCCGGGCGTCCACGGTCACTACACGGCGGCCAGGGTAGGCCTCGGCCAGGATCTCGGCGGCGAGCGAGTCGGCACGTTCTTCGCCGTAACCGCAGGCAATGACGCCACCGTTGACCACCAGGTGGTTGACGTAGCTCCAGTCCACGAAGCCTTCCTCGTCGCGCAGAGTCTCCGGGGCCGGCAGCGGCACGATCTCGAGCGGCTTGCCCGCCGCGTCAGTCTGGGCTTCCAGGAATGACTGCAGGGTTCGGCTGACCTCGTAGTCCGGGTGCTCCGGGTTGGTCTGGGAGTGCAGCAGGATGCGGCCGGGAGCGGGCAGGGTGGCCACCATGTCGATGTGGCCGCGGGTGCCCAGGTCCTCGTAGTCGCGGGTGAGGCCGCGTGGCACCCAAATGACTTTGCTGGCGCCGATGGTGCGCGAGAGTTCGGCCTCAACGGCCGCCTTGTCCGCGTAGGGGTTCCGGCCCGGGTCCAGCTGCACCGTTTCGGTGACCAGAACGGTGCCTTCGCCGTCCACATGGATGGCGCCGCCCTCGTTGACCAGCAGCGAACTGACCAGCTCCGCGCCGGATTCTTCGGCGATGAAGCGGGCCAGTCCGGCGCTCTTCTGCCATTCGGACCATGCCGGGGCGCCCCAGCCGTTGAAGATCCAGTCCACCGCGCCAAGCACGCCGGGACGTTCGTCGTCCAGCACAAAGGTGGGTCCGACGTCGCGCATCCAGAACTCATCCAGCGGCGCCTCGACCTGTTCGATGTCGCTGCCGAGCATGCGGGCAGCGCGCTGGCGCTCGCTCGGGTCCACCACCATGGTGACGGGTTCGAATTCGGCCACGGCGTGGGCGACGGCGGTCCAGGCCGCGTATGCCTCTTCGGCCGAGGCGGCGTCGTCGCCGAGGGTCAGGCCGGTGCGGGGGAACGCCATCCAGGTGCGCTCGTGCGGGGCGGTTTCGGCCGGCATTCTCCAAGCCATGGGGGACTCCTTCGTCTTCTTACGCTTGCTCACGCGCTTATTCGTTCGCTTGTTGATCGCACGATCAACAATGTTGAAAAGGTAATCTAGACTGTTCTGTAATGTCAAGCACTCCACAGAAGCGCGCGGTCCGGAAGTCACCGGCAGAGCGCGCCGCAGAAATCACCGAAGCCGCCCGCGACATCGCACTCGAGGCGGGCCTCATGGCACTCACGCTGCGCAACGTTGCCGCCCGCGTGGGAGTCGCCCCAGGCCTCGTGGCGCACTACCAACCCAACATGGACGCGCTCGTGTCAAGCACGTTCGCCACCATCGTGGCCGCGGAAACACGGGAGATTGCAGGCTTGTTGAGCCAGCTCCCCGGCCCCTCGGAACGGCTCGGGCTGCTGGTGGACACGCTCCTGGACAACAGCAGGCTCGACGTCACGGCCATCTGGGTGGAAGCCTGGACGCTGGGACGCCGCAACGAAGCCCTGGCCGCCTCGGTCCGGGAGCAGATGGATGCCTGGCAGAAGGTCTTCCAGGGAGTGGTGGAGGACGGCGTGGCGGCCGGAGCGTTCGACGTTTCCGATGCCGCCGCCGTCGCGTGGCAGATCCTCGGAATGGTGGACGGCCTGAACGCGCAGGCCCTGGTCCGATGGGACGGCGTCAACGATCGCGGCACCCACCTTGCCCGCGCGGTGGAGGGCATGGTCGGCGCGGCGCGGGGATCCCTTGCCCCCAACCCGGGTTCCTAGGGGGCGGGTGCGTCAGCGGGGCGGGGCCGGGTGCGTCAGCGAGGGCTCAGCGCGCCGTCAGCGAACCAGGTTCACGCTCGCGCCTTCGAACCAATGGTGCACAGGCGGGGCGTTGGGCTCCTTGTGGTGACCGCATTCGTGGACGGGGCACCAACGGACTCCGGACTGCCCTAGGCTGGAGCCCATGGCGATTCTGCACAAGGCAACCCTGACTCCCTCAAAGCTTGAACTCATCGCGCAGCACCTGCCGCTGCAGCCCTGGTTCGTCCAGGACGACTCCGCGCAGCCGGAGCTGGTGGGTGCCTACCGCTTTGACGATCCCGACGGCGAAGTCGGCCTGGAAACCCACCTGGTTTCCCACGGCGGCAGGATCTACCAGCTCCCGCTGAGCTACCGCGATGCCGCACTTCCGGGCGCCGAAGCGTGGCTGGTGGGCACCACGGACCACTCGGTCCTGGGCAAGCGCTGGGTCTACGACGCCTGTGCCGATCCCGTCTACGCCGCGGCCCTCGCCACTGCCATTCTCACGGGCCAGGAGCAGGCCGAGCAGTTCGTGCAGGCGGACGGCAAGCTGGAGCCGCGCCCCAGCACGGTGAGCGTGAAGGGCAGTGGAACGCCCGACGTCGGCGTCCCCGCCTTGGCGCCGGAGGCTCCCGTCACCGAAAACGGCGTCACCACCATCGACGCCGGGGAGCTCACCTTGCTCGTCAATCGGGTCCTGGGCCTCGGCCGGCAGCCCTCGGAAGGTCCTGCCCTGCGCGGCATCTGGGCCGGACAGGAAACGCCGGTGGAATTGGCCTCGCTTCGACGCTAGCTCTGCCCTCCTCCCCATCTGCTCAGGAGGGCTGCGCCGGAGGTTGGGCCAAGAGCATACTGAGGTATGACCGACCGCAATGAATTCCTGGCCTGGGTCACGTCCGAGCTGCACCACGCAGAACTGGCCCTCCACAACGGCGACTCGGCCCCACGCCGGGCGCTCTGGTCCCGCAACGAACCCGTAAGTGTCCTGGGTGCGTGGCGAAACGCCTTAGGGCAGCATGCACTGAACGATCTCTTCACCGACCTCGCAAAGGGTTTCTCCGACTGCACCTCGTACGAGTTCGAAGTGCAGTCCTATGACGTTGTGGGCGACATGGCCTACACGATGGGTCTGGAGCACACCTCGGTCTCCGTCAACGGGGAACCCCGCAGCTATGTCCTGCGGGCCACGCAGGTGTATCGCCGCGAAGACGGGGCATGGAAGGTGGCACATCGGCACGCCGACACCGTCACCAGGTGACAGCCTGACCAGCTGACAGCAGCTACACGGAGCCCTACGCCCGCGGGCCCCCCGGACGCGGACGCCACACCACCACGGCCTGGGAACGCGCACGCGGACGCTGGCCGCGGGCCAGCTGACGACGTCTTCAGCGCGGCCACCTGGTTCTCAAGTTCCAGGAGCCGCTTAGTGCCTTCGAGCGAGACGCCCGACTGCGAGGGGCGCCATTGCTTCGATCCCCGCCGGTGCGTGGGAAACCACCGAGTACACCGCTGCGGGTCCAAGTAGTCAGGAACTCGGAAGCCAACGAAAGACGAGTACTCACTACTCGTGACTCACCACCCCCCCGAACCTTGAATGGAACTACTGCTGTATATAGCCGCAGGGTTTTCCAAGGCTAGGGAGTGCACCATGGGACAAGCTCGTTCTCGGTGGGCGGCCCTCGCCCTCGCCAGTTCCCTGCTGCTGGCAGGCGCCGAAGGCGCGGTCGCAGTGCCTGCGGGCGGCGTCGCTGCTCCAACCGTGCTGCCCTCACCAAGCGCGACTACCGATCCGAGCCCATCACCCGCGGCGATCACGAATATCCCGAGCCTTTCCATCCAGCTGCCCCCGGGATACACCTTGGCTGACCTCAATGGGTCCAAGAACGACATTCCTGCGGACCCGGCCCTGGAACAGCACTCCCTGGCAACGATCGTCGATCCGTCCAATGCCGCCAACAACCTCACCGACGTCACGCTGGAGTCCGTCAAGAGCCGCGGCAACTTCACGTGGGCCCTGGAGAAAAAGCCCTACCAGATCAAGTTCGATACAACCACCCCCGTGCTGGGACTGCCAACGGCGAAGACGTGGATCCTGCTGGCCAACCACGCGGACGCATCGTTGCTGCGAAACAAAACGGCCTACGACCTGGCTGTCGAATTCGGGCTGCCTGCGTCACCAGACTCCCGGTTCGTGGATCTGACCATAGGTGGTGACTACCTGGGGAACTACCTGCTCAGCGAGAAGGTAGAGGTCAAGAAGAACCGCCTGGTGCTGGCCGATCCGGGTGGACTGCTGCTTGAGCTGGACAACAGCTACGGCTTGGCCGAGGACTTCCACTTCACCACCAGCCGGAGCAACACGCTGTTCGTCCTCAAGGACGCCGTTGCGAAAGTCGCGGCCCCCTTGGACGCGGCGCTGGCAGAGTCCTATGCGAACACCCAGGCCTACCTCGAGGAATTTGAGTCCCTACTGTACGCCGCAGACCAGGACTGGGCTGCCATCAGTTCCATGATCGACGTGGAATCGTTTATCAAATACCACTTCGTCCAAGAACTCGGAGCCAATCCCGAGATCACCCAGTCCAGCGTCTTCTTTTGGCGGGACGGGACAAATGATGTGTTGCATGCCGGACCTGTGTGGGACTTCGACAGCGCGTTCGCCAGCTACACCACCGAGTCCCTGGGCGGCGATCCTGTGCAGGACTACATCAAGAACGCCCAATTCCTACGCGACGGCGGCAACGGCTGGTTCGGCGAACTGTTCCGAAATGAGGAGTTCGCTGCCCTCGTTGCGAAATTCTACGAAGAGCAACTCCAGGCGAAAGTGGACGCCGTCGTTGCAAAGATCGATGCAAATGCGGCAGCGATCTCGTCCTCGGCAGAAGCCAACTTCGAACGCTGGCCAAATGTCCTCGGCAGGCCATCCATTTTTTCCGGCACCCGGATGGTGGCTGACAGCTGGCAAGGCGAAGTGGCGTACCTCCGCGACTGGGTGGCGGAAAAGGCCGGACACCTTGCGGCCGTCTACGGAAAAGACACGCCTGTCCTGAAGTACGCCGCCCATGTGGCGGAGATTGGTTGGCAGAACGCGATGACATCCGGTCAGATTGCGGGCACCTCGGGCAGGGGCCTGCAAGCCGAAGCGCTCGACATCTCACTGGGGTCCAGCCCGTTCCCAGGCACGATTCGCAGCCGGGCTCACGTGCAGAACATCGGTTGGAGCGCGTGGCAAAACGGAAATACCAGGCTGGGAACAACAGGACGTTCCCTGCAACTGGAAGCCGTGGAGTTCACCCTTACCGATCAGCTCGCTACCCGGTACGACATCGAGTATCGGGTGCATGTGCAGAACATTGGGTGGATGTCCTGGATCAAGAACGGAGCCCTGGCCGGAACAACGGGACAGAGCCTGCAGATCGAGGCAATCCAGATCCGTCTCTCGGAAAAACCCGCCAACTCGGGGTCGTCGGTCTCCTACGGGGCACACGTAGCGAACATCGGGTGGATGCCCGAGGTCCAGGACGGGGCCGTCGCAGGAACCACAGGACGCGGCATCGCGATGGAGGCACTTCGGGCCCAGGTATCCAGCGGAGAGTACGCTGGCAACCTTGAGTACCGATCACATGTCCAGAATATCGGCTGGACGGCATGGACGGACTCGCCTGACTTCACGGGCACAGTCGGCCAGGGCCTCCGGATGGAGGCCATTGAGATCAGGCTCACCGGAGACTTGGCGGCGCACTACACCATTCGATACGCAGCACACGTGCAGGACATAGGCTGGCAGTCCCCGGTCGTCGACGGGCAGACCTCGGGCACCACGGGCCTCGCCAAGCGCATGGAAGCTATCAGAATAGAACTGGTACCCAAGGGAGCATAACCGAGGCAAGACACACGTTACTGCTCACTTGCCCCACCCTGTGGCTTCGGACGCCACACCACCACGGCCTGGGACCGCGCGCGCGGGCGCTGGCCGCGGGCCAGGCTGACGACGTCGCCGGCCGCTCCCGCCGCGAAAATGCGGGCATCCGCAGGACTCCGGCGGCGGGACAGTTCGTCCGTCAGCTCGGCCACCCGGTACTTCAGCGCGGCCACCTGGTTCTCAAGTTCCAGGATCCGCTTGATGCCTTCCAGCGAGACGCCCGACTGCGAGAGGCGCTGGACCTCGCGCAGGACATCGATATCGTGCTGGGAGTAGCGGCGCGACTTGCCCGGGGCCCGGCTGGGCGAGACGATGCCCAGCCGGTCGTACTGGCGCAGCGTCTGCGGATGCATGTCGGCCAGCTCCGCCGCCATCGAGATGACGAAGATCGGATCGTACGCGTCGATGCCCATCACGGCGTCCCTACAGCCGGGCCTTGGCGGCCAAGTCGTGGCGCGGATCGGCGTCGGCGGTGGCTGCGGCGAACGCCTTGACCGCCTCCTCCGCTTCCTTGTTGAGGTTCTGCGGGACGGCGACGTCGATCGTCACCAGCAGGTCGCCCGTCGCCTTGGACGTAGTGACGCCGCGGCCCTTGACCCGGAGCGTGCGCCCGGAGGGCGTGCCGGCCGGGACGCGGAGGGTGACGGTATCGCCGTCGAGCGTTGGCACGTGGATGTTGGCACCCAAGGCGGCTTCCGCGAAAGTTACCGGAACATGGATACGGATGTTGTCATCCGTCCGGGTGAAGAAATCGTGGGACTTGACGCTCACCGTGATGATGAGGTCGCCGTTGCCAGCAGGGCCCGGATTGCCCTTGCCGCGCTGGCGGACCTTCTGGCCGTCCTTAATGCCCGCGGGGATCTTGACGTCGATGACGTTGCCGTTGGCCTCACGCAGGCTGACCGTGGTGCCGCGGATGGAGCCGGCGAAGGAGATGCTGGTGGACGCGTTGCGGTCCGCGCCCTTCTGCGGGGCGCGTTGGAAGCCTGTCTGGCCGGCACCACCGAACCCACCGCCGAACAGGTCGGCGAACTCGGGCGGGAGGCCGCCCGCACCGGCCGGCTGCCGGCCACCGCCGCCGAACAGGCCGCCGAAGAGGTCCTCGAAGCCGCCGTTGGCGCCGGCTCCACCGCGCCCAGCACCCGGGGCAAAGCGAGCGCTGCCCATGGCCCGGATGGCGTCGTACTGCTGGCGGTCCTCGGCGCTGGAGAGCACGGAGTACGCCTCGGAGATGTCCTTGAACTTCTTCTCGGCCGCCGCATCACCGGAGTTGGTATCCGGGTGGTACTGGCGCGCGAGCTTGCGGTACGCCTTCTTGATGTCGGCGTCAGAGGCGTCCTTGGCGACACCAAGGATCGCGTAGAAATCCTTCTCAACCCAGTCCTGGCTGGCCAAGGGCGTTTCCTTTCAAATCAAAAATAAGCAGCTGCTGCGCTCACCCCACCTTAGGTGAGATAACCGCCGTCGCGGATGATCGGATTCCTGTCAGGTGACCCGACCGCCGAAGCGGAGCGAGACAAGGGGCCCGGGAGTGGCTTCGGGCCTGCCGGAGCGTGGTGGCTTGAGTCCGTAGGACAAAAGCCGCCACGCGTAGGGGCGGGGCCCCTTGTCTCGCTTCGCGGTACCGCGTCAGCTACGCAGGAACCGCGACGATGACCTGTGCTGCGCGGAGGACCCGCTCGCCGGACTTGTAGCCCGAACGCAGCACCTGGCTGACCGTATCAACCTCGACGTCGGCGCCCGGCTGCTGGATGAGGGCCTCGTGGATGGTGGGATCGAATTCGACGCCCGTTTCCGCGATGCGCTCCAGGCCGTACGTCTTCAGCGCGGTCTCCAGCTTGGTGGCGATCGCGGCGAAGGGGCCGTCCTCGAGGTCACCGTGCTGGCGTGCGGCGTCGATGTCGTCCAGCACCGTCAGCAGGGAGTTCAGGACGCCGATGACGGCCATTTCCCCTGCCACGGCGCGGTCGCGTTCCACGCGCTTGCGGTAGTTGACGTACTCGGCCTGCAGGCGGAGCAGGTCGTTGCGGAGCTCAGCTGCCTCGGCTTCAGCCGCGGCGCCCGGGGCCACCGCTTCCTCGGCCGGGACCTCCATCCCGTTGAGGATTTCCTCAGCCTGGGACAGGGCGTCACCCTCGGGAGAAGCCGCGGCTTCGCCGTGCGGGTGGCGGGCAGCCCCGGTCTCCGGGTCAACCTTGCGGTTGTCCCGGATGACGGGCTTGTGCTGCTCGTTGCCTTCAGGGTGCTCTGCGTCGTTGCCGTGGTGAGGCATGGCTACTTCTTCTCGTCGGCGGTGTCTTCGTCGATGATCTCGGCGTCGACGATGTCCTCGTCGGCAGCCTTGTCACCGGCGGGGGCACCCGAGGCGCCCGCAGCGCTGCTTGCGCCGTCCGGCGAACCAGCCTGGGAGTAGATGGCCTCGCCCAGCTTGGACTGGGAAGCCTGCAGCTTCTCGAAGGCGGACTTCACTGCTGCGTCGTCGGTGCCTTCCAGCGCGGCCTTGAGGGCGTCGACGTCGGCCTTGACCGCGGTCTTGACCTCTTCCGGCAGCTTGTCGGCGTTTTCGGCGATGAGCTTGTCCACGGAGTAGGCGAGCTGCTCTGCGGAGTTGCGGGTATCGGTGGCCTCGCGGCGCGCCTTGTCCTCGGCTGCGTGCTCTTCGGCTTCACGGACCATGCGGTCGATGTCGTCCTTGGAGAGTGCGGTGCCGCCGGTGATGGTCATGGACTGCTCGGTGCCGGTGCCCTTGTCCTTTGCGGAGACGTGGACGATGCCGTTGGCGTCGATGTCGAAGGTGACCTCAACCTGCGGAACGCCGCGGGGTGCCGGGGCGATGCCGGTCAGTTCGAACGTGCCCAGCGGCTTGTTGTCGCGGGTGAATTCACGCTCGCCCTGGAAGACCTGGATGGCCACGGACGGCTGGTTGTCGTCAGCGGTGGTGAAGGTCTCGGAACGCTTGGTGGGGATGGCCGTGTTGCGCTCGATCAGGTGCGTCATGATGCCGCCCTTGGTTTCGATGCCCAGGGACAGCGGGGTGACGTCGATCAGCAGGACGTCCTTGCGCTCGCCCTTCAGCACACCGGCCTGGAGGGCTGCGCCAACGGCCACAACCTCGTCCGGGTTGACGCCCTTGTTGGGCTCCTTGCCGCCGGCCAGTTCCTTGACGAGCTCGTAGACGGCCGGCATGCGGGTGGAGCCGCCCACCAGCACGATGTGGTCGATCTCGGACAGCTTGATGCCGGTCTCGGCGATGACGTCGTGGAACGGCTTCTTGGTGCGCTCCAGCAGGTCCTTGGTGAGGTCCTGGAACTTGGCGCGGGTCAGCTGCTCGTCCAGGTGGACCGGGCCGTCGGGGGTGACGGAGAGGTACTGGAGGGAGATGTTGGTGCTGGTGGAGGAGGAGAGTTCCTTCTTGGCCTGCTCCGCTGCTTCGCGGAGGCGCTGGAGGGCGATCTTGTCCTTGGACAGGTCGATGCCCTTGACCTTGAGCTGGTTCAGCAGGAAGTCGACAACACGCTGGTCCCAGTCGTCGCCGCCGAGGCGGTTGTCGCCGGCCGTGGCGCGGACCTGAATGGTGGAGAAGTTGTCTTCGTCCTTGCCGACCTCAAGGAGGGAAACGTCGAAGGTTCCGCCGCCGAGGTCGAAGACCAGAATGAGCTCGTCTTCCTTGCCCTTGTCCAGGCCGTAGGCCAGTGCAGCCGCGGTGGGCTCGTTGACGATGCGCAGGACCTTGAGGCCCGCGATTTCACCGGCTTCCTTGGTGGCCTGGCGCTCGGCGTCGTTGAAGTAGGCCGGAACGGTGATCACAGCGTCGGTGACCTTTTCGCCGAGGTAGCTCTCGGCGTCGTTCTTAAGCTTCATGAGGATGCGCGCGGAGATTTCCTGCGGCGTGTACTTCTTGTCGTCGACGGCGACGCTCCAGTCGGTGCCCATGTGGCGCTTGACGGAGGCAATGGTGCGGTCGATGTTGTTGACGGCCTGGCGCTTGGCGATTTCGCCGACCAGGACTTCGCCGGACTTGGAGAATGCAACGACGGAGGGCGTGGTGCGGCCGCCTTCGGCGTTGGCGATGACGGTGGGCTCGCCACCTTCAAGAACAGAAACCACGGAGTTGGTGGTTCCGAGGTCGATACCTACTGCGCGTGACATATGTTGTTTCCTTTCAATGGCCGATGCTGGAGATTTCCCCCGTCAGCAGGGCCCGCAGGGCGGGTTCCGGATCCGGGGACCACTCAACAATCGGCTAGTTGAGCGTTCTGCACTCAACTGTACTCGGGGTCGGATCGATGTCAATTCAAAGTTGAGTCAAGTCCGCTCAACTTTGAATTTCACGGTCCCGGGATCCGCTTGATTGCGGGCTTTCCGGGCGATTTCGCCCAGCGTGAACGCCCGACGGCGGGTGTTCCGTCAGGCGGAGGCAGACCCGTCCGCTTCAGGCGGGACCGGCTTGTAGACCCAGGCCACGAGCACCACGGAGATGATCATCAGCAGGAACCAGGCGCCCAGCTTGTCCACTGACACGAGGTGCCAGCCGGCCTGCTGGCTCGGGTACAGCCAGGCATGCGACCACGTGGCGATGTTCTCGGCAATCCAGATGAACAGCGCCACCAGCAGGAACGACAGCACCAGCGGCATCCGGAAGCGGCTCCGGAACACTCGGAAGTGCATGACGCAGCGGCCAAAGACGAGCGCGACGGCAGCCAGCAGCACCCAGCGGGCGTCGGCGATGTAGTGGTGGCTGAAGAAGTTGACGTAGATGGCCGCCGCGAGGACCGCCGTGACCCACCGCCGCGGATACCGGGCGAAACGCAGATCGAAAAGCCGGTAGACGCGCACCATGTAGGAGCCGACCGCCGCGTACATGAAGCCGCTGAAGAGCGGCACGGCGCCGATGCGCAGGACGCCTTCGGCCTCGTAGCTCCACGAGCCCACATCGGTCTTGAACAGTTCCATGGCCGTCCCCACCAGGTGGAACAGCACGATCACCCGGAGTTCCCGGAGGGTTTCCAGCCTGGTGGCCACCAAGATGATCTGGATGGCGACGGCGGCCAGGGTGAGAGAGTCGTTCCTAGCCAGCCCGGCGCTGTCCGGGTACCAAAGGCGCGCGGCAAGGATCACGGCGAGCAGGGCGGCCCCGAAAATGCAGGCCCAGGCCTGCTTCAGCCCGAATACCCCGAACTCGGTGAGCCTGCGCGATCCCAATCGCAGATTGACAGATATGGAAGACTCACCCCATGCCGAGCAGCAAAGGGACGCGCCGGATCGCAGTCGTCAGGTTCGGGCGATCCGGGCGCGCTTCCGTAGGCATCCGCAGGGCCCACTCACGAAGGACCGGCGTGTCCTTAGTAGCCATCAGCTCCATTATTGATCAAAGCACGGAACGAATCCCAGGCCGATCCACTTTGGGGCCGTCGGCGTGCGGTGCTTCATCCGACACCACCGCTTGGGGAGTGGGCGTCTTCTTGGTGGGCAGGCGCTTGTCCAGCCATGCCACCGCAGCGCAGAGGGCGGCGAACAGCAGGCTGATCCACACGCCGTTGATGATCACCCGCGGGTACCCGAGGGCCTTCACGTTAGCGAACGGGTAGGGGTACCAGTCCGACGCCAATGGGCCACGAATAATCGTGAAGAGCATGAAGGCGAGGGGGAACAGGACCGCCAGTTTCACGACCCGCGATGAAACCAGGCCGCGTGGGCCGAACACCAGCCACCCGACCACGGCCATGATCGGCACCACGAAGTGCATCAGCCGGTCGGAGCCCTTGGCCCAGGTGTCCAGCTCAAACAGGCCGCTGAGCGTGACATGGAAGACAACGCCAGTGACCGTGATCCCGACCAGCCCGGCCAGTCTGAACGCCGAGAACACGGTCGAGGACCTGTTCGGATTGATGGCGAGCAACAGGCTCGTGACGCCCACGATCAGGTTCGACTGGACGGTGAAGAAAGCGAAGATGTTCAGGCCGCGGCCGAGTGGGCTCCCGCCGAACCGCTGGAACAGCTCGCCCGTCTCTGCCACCACCGGCATATGGTTCTGCCAGTTCAATACGAAGTAAACGGTCACACCGACGGCGACGCACGCCGCGGTGGCCGCGTGCCAGACACGTGCCAGACACGTGCCAATCTAGGATTCATGGTCCACACGATATCGGTCATATGTCGCTTGCCAGCGATGTGAGACCACCGTGTCGCTTCGGGTGTGGGAATCCCGGAGTGCCAGCTCGTCCGCGAGGAGCAGCACAAGGAACGCGGCGTGGCCCATCTTGTGCCGGCGTGCCGTGACCAGCCGTTCAGACAGGGTGTCCTTCAGGCCTTCTGGCCGGCCCCGGCGCCGGCCGTCACGAGCTGCCCGAGGTAGTGGTTCTTGGGCCAGTGCCGGATCCGCTGCGGCAGCCGGGGATAGACGGCCGCGAGGGCCCGCATGGTGCGCTCGAAGCGCCGGTTGTGCCGGTTGCCCCAAGCAAGCCCAAAGCCCGCGCGGAGGTGTTCCGGCAGGAGTCCTGCGGTGAGGAAGCGGGCCAGCGGCATCAACAAGCGCAACAGGACGGGCCCCGCGGCGGGCTCGAGCAGATCCCGCGCCACCCGCCTGGCGGCGGCGTCCGGCATGAGCGTTTGAATGCGCGCGTCCCAGTACTGGGCGAAGGCCGCCCGGTCGGCGGGCCACAGCTCGGCGGGCAACTGCAGGGCCGTGCCAATCTGCGCATACTCGCGGTAAACGCGGTCGGCGGCGTCGTCGTCGAGCGTTCCGTGGATTTTTTCGTAGACCGTGACGGCGGTGTCGTAGAGGGTGGCCACCACCCACAGCTGGGACTGCCCGTCGAAGGCGTTGTAGCCGGCGGACTCGGCATCGGCCTCGCGCCGGACGGGGGCGTGGGCGCGGTTCACGGCGCGGCGCACGGCCGCCAACTGCTCCTCGGAACCGTAGACCACCGCGTACACATACGTCATGGTGGCACGCAGCCGGTCCAGCGGGCGCTCGGCGAAATTGCTGTGCTCGGCGACGCCGTGGCCCACGGCCGGATCGGCGATCTGGAGCAAGATGGCGCGCCCGGCCCCGGCGAGCAGGACGCCCTCCGCACCGATGTCAGCCAGTCCACGAACCATTTGGATACTTTACCGTCCGGAGGTTAGCCCAACGACTTCCGCCAGGACACCGAGCTGGTGCTCGAACAGTTCATCGCGGGCGGAGAAGGTGTCGCGTCCGTACTGGCCGAACACCTCGAAGCTGATCGCCCCGAACACCGAGGTCCACGCCAGCACGCCGCGGGCCACGGAGGCCTCGGGGACCGCAAGCCCCAGTTCCGAGCGGATCGCGTTCAGGTTCTCGGCCAGCGCAGGAGGAACGACGACGGCGGGAGCCGCCTGCGCGGTGAGCGCACCGGTCCGGTAGGCCGCGTCGAAGTTGCCCACCAGGCGGTAGACGACGCGCGTGCCGGGCACGGTGGTCCGCTCACCGGGGGCCTGGTATCCGGGGACCGGGCTGCCGAAGAGCAGCGCGTAGCTGGCCGGCTCGCGCAGGGCCCAGCCACGAACAGCGCGGCCCAGCGCGCGGAACCGCCCGGCGAAATCCTCCTCGGGAAGGGCATCGATGGCGGCGTCCACCTCGTCGCCCAGCTCGTTGTAGGCATCGATGAGCAGGAGCGTCAGGAGTTCGTCGCGGCTTTCCACATAGCGGTAGACCGCCGAGGAGACGACGCCGAGGTCCCGGGCGACGGCCCGCAGGGACAGTGCCGCGGCCCCGTGGAGCGCCAGGTGCTGGCGGCCCAGCCGGACGATGTCGGCGACCGTCTGCGTGCGGGCACGCTCGCGCGGCGTTTGGGGCTTGGCGGGTGGGGCTGCGTCGGCGGGCGGAGCTGCGGGATTCATGGACCCAGCTTGCCACAAGAGAGAGCGCCGTCAACAAAGAAGAGCAGTGCTCTTGACTTAAGCCGAACGCGGGATCATCCTGAATTGAGAGAGCACCGCTCTCTAACCCTGAACTTCCGAAAGAGAGCACACCATGCCCACCATGTACATTGTCACCGGAGCCGGCCCCGTCGGCTGGACCGTTGCCGAGCAGCTCGCCGAACAGGGCCACGAGGTCCGCATCCTCACCCGCTCGGGATCCGGCCCGGAGCATCCCCGTATTGAACGCCGCAGGACCGACGTCTCGGACCCTGCGCAGCTCAGCGGGGCCTTCGCCGGCGCCGCCGCCGTGTTCCACTGCATCCATGGCTCGGCCTACTCCGCCAAGGCCTGGCGCGCCGAACTCCCCCGGGCCGAGCAGGCGGTGATGGATGCAGCGGCGGCCGCGCGCGCCGTCGTCGTCTTTCCCGAAAGCCTCTACTCCTACAGCGAGCCGGACCGGACCATGACCGAAAGCAGCCCGCGGGAGGCAAGCGGCGGCAAGCGCGGTGTCCGCACCGAACTGCTCCGTGCCCGCGGGGCGCACGCCGCCGACACCGTCAGCGTGGTGGCAGGCGACTTCTTCGGGCCGCGGGTGCTGATGGCGCACGCCGGGGAACGGCTCGTCCCGCGGATCCTCGAGGGCAAGGCAGTCCAGGCTGTGGGAAGCGCCACGCAGCCCCACGCCTTTACCTATGTCCCGGACCTGGCCGCCGCCATGGTCAAGGCTGCGCAGCTACCGGGGCTCTGGAACCAGGTGCTGCATGCACCCAGCGGCGCGCCGCTCACCATGCGGGAATTGGCTACGGCTCTCGCCAGCTCAGCGGGCAAGCCCGCCCCGAAAGTCGGCGCCATCCCCGGCTGGCTAATGCGGGCGACGGGGCTGTTTTCCGCGGACATGCGCGAACTCGCGGAGTTGCTGTACCAGTTCGAGCGGCCCTTCGTGATGGACTCCTCGGCCAGCCAGGAGAAACTCGGGCTGGAACCGACGCCGCTGGACGAAGCCGCCGCCGCGACCGTGGGGTGGTGGCTGGAGCGGGAACCCGCAACGGCGCACTGAGCGCCCGTTGCGTTGGGCGGCGCCGCGGGACCCTGGCACGGCCGGCGTCGACGGCGGGACAATGGCAGCATGGTCAGCTTCACCGCGACGGTGCATTTTAGGGGACCAAATCCCTGCGTCGATGTTCCCGTCAGGGTCAGTGAAGAGCTTCAGCCCTTCGCGGCAAGCGGACGCATCCGGGTCACCGGACGGCTTGACGGCGTTGAGTTCAACGCGACGCTGATGCCGGTCAAGCCCAGCGGCCATGTCCTGTACGTACCCGGAGGGCTGCGGGCCGCGTCCGGCGTGAAAGTGGGTGATACCGCCACCCTGGACATCCTGCCACTGGCGCCGCACCAGGCCAGGCCGCCCGAAGATTTGGCCTCGGCCCTGAACGATGCTGCCGGGGCCCGGCAGGCATGGGACCGGCTTCCCGCCGCGCACCGGCGCGAACTCATCCGGTTCCTTGAAGATGCGCGGACGCCAGGCACGCGGGCGCACAGGATCGAACAGACTGTGGCCCAGTCCCTCGGCAGGGATGTGCCGCCGCCCAGCCCCCGCGCCAAGCGGGCGTTGTGGACATGCCCATCGTGCGGCCGCAAGTTTGTCACGCCGAACATGTACCACTCCTGCCAGCAGCACTCGCTCGACGATCCGTTCCGCAGCAAGCCGGACCACGTCCGCCAACTCTTCGATCTGGTCCGCCACGCGATCGAATCCATCGGCCCGGTCATCCTGGTGCCCCACCAGGACCGAGTCGCCTTCATGGTCCGGGTCCGGTTCGCCGGGGCCGTGCCCAGGAAGCGCTGGCTCGACGTGGAGTTCTGGCTGACACGCCGCGTGGAATCCGAGAGGTTCCACAGAATCGAAACCCTGACGCCGCGCACTCACATCCACACGGTCCGGCTCCTGGACCCCTCGGACGTTGACGGCGAACTTGAAGGCTGGCTGCGCGAGGCCTATGCGGTGGGGCGCCAGGACGTCACGTCCCCCGTCTCCAGCCCTAATCATCAATCGAATGGAGTTATTCCTGAGGCCCCAGTGACTCGCAGGCCGGTGCGGGAGTAATCTAGAGCACATCGGCTCTAGTGGACCACCTTGGACTGGGGTGTCACCGTGGGATTTGTACGTTCATCGTTGACCGAGCTGCTCGGAGTGCTGTCCGACGCCGTGTCCCCTGAGCGTGTCCGTTTCGACGACGGTTCCGCCGGCACCTCGGAGACCGGCCCTGCCGATCCCGCACCCGGGACCCCGGAACCCGGGACCCCTGAGGCACCCGTCACCGTCCATGCCGTCGCCCTGAACAGGGTGGGCAGGTCCCGCCGGGAGGGTCCCGTGCTGGACCTGGAGCTGAGGGTCGCCGTCGAATGCCACGGCCCCAAGCAGCTGGACAACATGGAGAAACTGCTGCTGGCCGTGGAACGCAACAGCCAGTATTCGGTGGTGTCCAGCGGCGAATTCCAGCCCGGCGAATACGAACCGAATGTCCGCCAGGGCCTGGGCTTCCTGGTCCGCATCCCCGTGGCCCTGCGCTTCGACGAGCCCTCCGGCCCGCCCGTGCTCGAGCCGCTGATCGCCACCACCGTCACAGCCCGGCGCCTCCACGGCCGGCTGGTGGACGTCCACAACAAGGGCATCCCCGATGCCTACATCCGCGCCCATTCGTCCGCCACCGCCGTCGTGAGCGACGCCACCGGTCACTTCGAGGTCCTGGCCTCGGCGGACGAAATCCAGCATTTTGCCGTGGCAGTCCGCGGCACCGAACGTGAAGTCTCGGCCAGCACCAGCAGCCTCCCGGTCATCATCCGGTGGGAATGAAAAGGAGCGCACCATGGCGAACTATCAGGCGCCCGGAGTCTATGTACAGGAAGTGCCCAGCGGCGCCCGTTCAATCGGACAGGTCAGCACCAGCATCGCCGGGTTCGTGGGCGTCGCCCCGGACCCGCTCGCCCATCGGGACGAGGTCCGTGTCCTGGACAACTGGACCCAGTTCGTGGACCAGTACGTGGGCAAGGCCACCGCGGGCACGCCGTTGTCCAACGCCGTCTTCGGCTTCTTCGCCAACGGCGGCAGCCGCTGCTACGTGGTCAACATCGGCACTGGCGGCAGCCTCACCGGAACCGCCGCCAAACCGACGGGCCTGACCCTGTTCGAGGCGGTGGACGACATCTCCATGGTCGCCGCGCCGGGGTACGCCGACGCCGAGGCCTACGCCGCGCTGCAGGCCCACGTGGAGCATCCCCTCCGCCAGGACCGCATGGCGATCATGGACACGGTGGAAAAAGTGGACGACGTCGGGGCCCTCACCCGCGCGGCCACTTCCGGTCTGCCGGGCAAGCCCGAACCCGCGAAGCCCGAGCCAGCCAAGCCGGACGCCGACGGTTCCGGAACGGAAGAGCCCGACGCCGGGCCCCGCCCGACGCCGTCTGCCCACCCCGCCAGCACTTCGGCCGCCGCCGTCGGGGCCGGGGTCGGCGAGGACGCGATCGGCGCGCCCCAGTCGCCGGGCGGCTACACTGCCCTGTATTTCCCGTGGATCGTAATGACGGACCCTGTCTCCGGCAAGAAGGTGACCCAGCCGCCGTCGGGCCACATCGCCGGGGTGTGGGCCCGGACGGACGCGACACGCGGTGTCCACAAGGCACCCGCCAACGAACCCATCCAGGGCGCCCTCGACCTGGTGCGGCGCGTCAGCCGCGGCGAGCAGGAGGTCCTGAACCCGGCCGGTGTGAACTGCATCCGCTACTTCCCGGGCGAGGGCATCCGCATCTGGGGCGCTCGCACCAAGGCGCCGGAAGCCAGCGAATACCGCTACGTCAACGTCCGCCGGCTGACCAACATGATCAAGGAATCCGTGGCGGACGGCACGCGCTGGGTGGTGTTCGAGCCCAACGACCACACCTTGTGGAAGTCCATCCGCCGCGACATCGGAGCGTTCCTCACCAATGTGTGGCGGGACGGAGCCCTGCTGGGCACTACTCCACAGCAGGCGTTCTTCGTGAAATGCGATGAGGAAACCAACCCGCCCGAGGTCCGCGACGCCGGCCAGGTGGTCACGCTGATCGGCATCGCCCCCGTGAAACCGGCCGAATTCGTGATCTTCAAGCTCATGCAGTCGGCGGACAACACCAGCGAGACAGAGAACGCAGGAGCCTGAAATGAGCCAGCAGCCAAGCACCCCCGCCCCTGCCGCGCAGCCCGGCAACGTGGTGGATCCGTACCGCGCGTACAACTTCAAGCTCGTCATCCAGGGCGTGGTCCAGGGCCACTTCACCAAGGTGGAGGGCCTGGGCCTGAAGATCGACCGCATCCTGTACCGCTCCGGCGGGGAAAACAGCACCGTGCGCGTCATCCCGGGCCAGGTGGAATATACCCCGGTCACGCTCAAATACGGGCTCACCGATTCGACCGAGATGCTCCAGTGGCTCTTCAAGGCCGTGGACGGGCACGTGGAACGCCGCAACGTCTCCATCGCCATGCTCAACGACGCCGGTTCCGTGGAGGTACGGCGCTGGAACTTGCTGGGCGCCTGGCCCTGCGACTGGTTCGGCGCCCCGCTGGACGCCCTCGGCAAAGACCTCGCCATCGAGTCCCTGAGCATCGCCTACGACCGCCTGGAGCTCGATGATGCCCGCGCGCCCGTGGCCTGACGAGGGGCCGGGGAACGGAGGGCCGTCCGCCGAGAGGGGCACGGCGCGGTGGCGCGGCGCCGCGGCCCGGCGGCTGCGGGAGCTCGCCGAGCGGATCGACCCCCGCGGAGGCCGCGCCATCGAGGCAAGCACCGTATCTGCGGCAGACAGTGCTGACGCGCGGCCGACGACGGCACTCGGTTTGGATGTTCGAGGCCTGGACGTTTCCGGCGCACCGGAGCACTGGGCACGGTTGGTGCGCGACGCCGGACTGGCGGCACCTTTAGGCTCCCCGCCTGAGGTTCGGGCTCCGGACGCCTCGGTTCCGGACGCCCCCGCCGTCCCGGGGCACTTTGCGGCGATCTCGCACCCTGGTTCGCGGCTGTGGGCCGGAATGGCGCAGGCCCTGCCTTGGCTGCCATGGGCAAAGAGCCCCACGACGGCGGCTCCTCGTCCGGGAGATGGGCGCTTGGCGGCACCGGTTTCCACAGGCGCCGAGCAGAGTCCCTCGGTTCCCCGCCTGGTGCTGGGCCGCCGGAGGCCCCGCGTGCCCGCTGCACCCACGCCAGGACCAGCCGTGCCGAGCGAAGCACTTCCCGTTGCGAGGCCAGCTCTACGTGCCTCGCGACTCCCGGAGCACGTGGAGCAGGCCTCGCAACGGATCATTGCCAGCGCTCCAGCGGACGCACCCCGGGAGTCAGCGCAAGCAACCCCTTCTGCCTCGCCGGTGCTGCGGATCCGCCCACGCCGTGCTGCTGAGGCAAACGCAGATGTCGCCGCGTCCGGCCCTGCCCTACACACAGAACCTCCCGTTGTGAGACCTGCTCTACGTGCCTCGGAACTCCTTAGGACCGTAGAGCGGGCCTCACAACGCCATCCAAATGACTTCGCCGCAACAGCCCGCCGCGCCCCAATCCCCACTACCTCGCTTCAGCCCACCGAGGCTCCCCCAACCCCTGCGGAAGCCGCCACGCCCGCGCAAGCCGTGGGCGCCGTCGTCGTGCACCCCGAGGCGGTGCACCCTGAAGCGGTGCGCCCCGAAGCGGCACGCCCCGAACAGCACCCCCACGCCCACCCCAGCACGGTCCCGGACCGTTCCCCGTCACCACCGCTCGGCGGCATCTGGCCCGAACTCGCCCCGCGCCCAGCGCCCGGGCCGCAACAGACCCCACCGGAGCGGTTCGAGGGCGCGCTGGCCCGGGCCGCCCGGCTGAACGAGGAACGGCAGGCGGTCTGAGATGGAACGGGTCGCCTTCCTGATCGAGGACACCGGGGAACACCTCGGCTGCCTGCTCAACCCCGAGACCGTGGTGATGCAGCGGACCGCGGGCGTGGAGCCGCGGCGCTCCGCGGGCGGCAAGCTCACCGGCACCGGGCTGGCGGACGATCCTCTCCTCTTCACCGGCGGCGGCCAC
Organism: Arthrobacter sp. CJ23; assembly: GCF_024741795.1. Classification (NCBI taxonomy): domain Bacteria; kingdom Bacillati; phylum Actinomycetota; class Actinomycetes; order Micrococcales; family Micrococcaceae; genus Arthrobacter; species Arthrobacter sp. CJ23. Next base: position 4,119,034 of record NZ_CP102950.1, read on the forward strand.
ACCGAGCTCCGCCTGGACCTCCTGTTCGACGTCGACCTCGCGCCGGCGTCGCTCCATGTCCAGGACGTGCGGCAGATGACCCGGCCCATCTGGGCGCTCGCCGAAAACTCCGCCGAGGTGGAGCGGCAGCGCCGGCCGCCGTCGGTCCGCTTCGTGTGGGGCAGGGCCTGGAACGTCCCCGGCATCGTCACGGAGGTCGCGGAACGCTTCGACCGCTTCTCCCCCGATGGCTCGCCGTTGCGCTCGTGGATGCGGATGGTGTTCGTGCGCGTTGGCCAGGCGGCAGACGAGGAAGGCGGGGAAAACTACGAACTCGCCCAGCGCCTGCCCGCCGTGGACCTCACGGCCCCGCCGGTGGACACGCTGATGGTCAGCGGCGACGGCAGCACGGACCGGGAGGCCGGAATGCCCGACGGCGGCGAGCTGGTTCCTGAGGTCCCTCCCGCCGAGCTGGGGCGACTCTCCGTGGAGGCGTTCGGCACGCCCCTGCTGTGGAAGCTGCTGCTGGAGTACAACAACATCGACGACCCCGCCCACTTCAACGGGCCGCTGGCCGTCCCGCCGGTGGGCGAGGCACCATGAGCGGGCCGTCATGAGGCAGCTGCAGGCGTTGCCGGAACTCGTCGTCACCCTCGGGCGGCGGCGGCTCTCCGCGGCCGAAACCGCCGCCATTATCTCCGTGCAGGTCCTCAGCGTCCTCGCCCGCCCCGCCCAGTGCCTCATCAGCTGGCGCCCCGGACCAGGCAGATCGGCCGCGGCGCGCGGCGGCGTGGACCCTGCCCCCGGCGACGCCCTCCGCGTGGAACTTGGCGGGCAGCGCACTCCCCTGTTCGTGGGCGAGGTGACCGTGGTGGAGCACAGCTACGGCGCGGACCTCTCGCAGGAAGTCCGCGTCCGCGCCTACGACGCCCTGCACCGGCTCCGGAAGCGGCAGTTCACCCGGCTGCACCATGACGTTGACCTCGCGGGCCTTGCCCGCACTCTGTGCGAGGGCACCGGCCTGGAGGTGGTGGGCGGGAGTGCCCGGCTGGGCCAGGTGTACCAGTGCGCGCGCTCGGACCTCAGCCTGCTCGTGGAGCAGAGCGCCCGCGTGGGCGCCTACCCCGTGGTGCACGACGGCACCCTCCGGCTCACCGGGCTCGGCGGCGAAGGCGAACCCCTGGAGCTGGAACTCGGCACCAGCCTGCACTCGGCCGAGGTGGAACTGAGCCAGGAAACGGCCTACGCGGGCGCCGCCACCACCGGCTGGCGCGCGGACGATGCCTCCGTCCACCATGCCGCGGCGGGCAGCAGCGACGCCAAGGCCCAGGTCTCCGCGGACCCTGCCCTGGCCAGCGTGGGCGCCGGCGGCAAGCTGCTCCGGGACAACGAGGCCCTCGCGTCCACGGCGCTCGCGGACGGGCTGGCCCAGGCGGAACTGGACGTGCGGTTGGCCGGCCAGGTCACCGCCGTCTTCGTAGCCGACGGCGATCCGCGGCTCCGCGCCGGCGGCTGCGTCCGCGTGCGCGGGCTCGCCGCCTCGCTCGAGGGGACCTACACGATTGCCAGCGCCGCGCACCGCCTGGACGGCGCCGGCTACGAAACCACCCTGACCACCAACCCGCCTGCCGCCCCGCCCGAGCGGCGCCCGGACGTCTTCACCCTGGGCACGGTGGTGGACGTGGAGGATCCGGAGGGCCGCGGCCGGGCCAAGGTGCAGCTGCCGGCGTATCCGGAGCTCGAAACCGCGTGGGCGCCGGTCCTGACCACCGCGGCCGGGCCGGACAAGGGCCTGGTGGTGCCGCCCGCCCCGGGCGACACGGTGCTGGTGCTCCTGCCCGCCACGGATCCCGCCCAGGCGATCGTGCTCGGCGGCCTCTACGGTTCCGGGCAGACGCCGGACAACGCGGTGAACACGCCCCGGGACAGCCGCTACACCTTCCGCAGCGCGGATGGGCAGCAGATCGTGCTCGACGGCGGTGCCCGCACCGTCAGCCTGACGGACGGCCACGGCTCCACGGTGGAAATGGGGCCGGACAAGCTGCGGATCACGGCCGCCACGGACCTGGTCCTGGAAGCACCGGGCAAGGCCATGAAGATCCGGGCCAAGACCGTCGATTTCGAGGAGGCCTGAATGGGCACGTGGGCGCCGTGAGAATCCTGGTCAAGGAGGCCATCCTGCGCTGCGGGCACGACGGCAAGGTGGAGAACGTCCCTTCGCAGGAGTGGGTGCGGGTGGCGGAATCCCCGGTGCTGGTGGACAACGATCCGCAGGGCCAGGACATCAGCATGTGCCCCAACGTGGGCCTCAACATCAAGCCCTGCAACAAGACCCTGCCCGTCCTCAAGGGCTACTCAACGTTCATCAAAATCGGCGGCAAGGCGATCTGCCTGGACACCGTGGAAGGCTTCACGGACGGCACCCCGCCCGGCGCCGTCAAGTACACCGTGCGCCGCCCAGGCCAGGAATTCGTGGAGGCCGGGTCGTGAGCGCCGCCGGAAGCCGCAAGGAGGGATACCGTTCGCTGGCCTTCATCCATCCGGATTTCGATGCCGCCGCGGGGGTCCCCGGCCTACGGCTGAGTCCCGCAGGAAGGCTGGCCACCGTCACGGACGCCGCCTCGATCCGCCAGGCCCTGCTGCTGCTCCTGAGCACGCGGCCCGGCGAGCGCGTCAACCGCCCAACGTACGGCTGCCACCTGTTCCGGCTGGCGTTCGCACCCGCGGACGACACCACCGCCGGCCTGGCCATCCACTACGTGGCCCGCGCCGTGGAGCAGTGGGAGCACCGCATCACCATGCTGTCCCTGGACGCTTCCCGGTCTCCCGAGGACCCGGAAGTGATGGAGATCCGGCTCAAATACCGCGTCCGGACAACCCAGCTCGAGGACCAGATCGCCATCGCCCTGCCCGTTGCTTCCGGAGGTGCAGCATGAGTATCCCCGTGCCCAATCTGGACGACCGCAGCTTCGCCGAGCTGGTGGCCGGCGCGCGCGAGCGCATCCGCCAGATCGCCCCCGAATGGACCGATCTTTCCGTCCACGATCCCGGCATCACGGTCATCGAGGCCTTCGCATACCTCACGGACACGCTCATGTACCGGCTCAACCGGGTCCCGGACAAGCTGTACGCGGTCTACCTGAACCTGCTCGGCACCTCGCTGTACCCTCCCAGCACGGCGGAAACGATGCTCGAATTCAGCCGCTCGGCCGCCGGAAGCGGCGCGGCCGGCCAGGAAATCCGCATCCCGCGCGGCACCCAGGTCAGCTGCCCGCCCGGCGTCCCCGGCTCCCCCCAGCCGGTCTTCACGACGACGACGGCGGCCGTGCTGGCCGCCGGCCAGGCCAGCGTGCTGGTCCCCGCAGCCGATGTCACCCTGTACGACGCCGTGCCGATCGGCGCGGGGACCGGCCGACCCGGCCAGAGCCTGGTCATCCCGAACGCACCGATCGTGTCCGGCGCCGGACTGGCAATCGCCGTCGAGGTCCCTGCCGGGACGCGGCTCAGCAGCGGCGAAGCGGTGCTGGTGGACGGCAAGCCCTTCCGGTACTGCCGCGAGGTGGAGGCGTTCGCGGATGCCCGGCCCGGCGAGATGCCGGTGCGGATCGACCGGACCGCCGGCGTCGCGATGTTCGCCTGGTGGGACGAGGAGTCCGCAGGGTGGACGGGGGCGGTTCAGGATGCCGGCGGCCTGCCGGCTGTTCCCGGCCCGGGCGCCGAGGTCCGCGCCTGGTACCGCAGCGGAGGCGGCGAGGGCGGCAACGTGGGCGCAGGCCAGCTCACGGTCCTGCGGACACCGGTTCCGGGGGCCAAGGTCAGCAACCCCGAGGCGGCCACCGGCGGACGGGACGGCGAAACGCTGGACAACGCCCTGCGCCGCGCCCCGCAGGACTTCCAGGCCCGCGACCGGGCCGTCACGGTGCGCGACTACGAGGTCCTGGCCCGGCGGCACGGCGGAGTGGCACGTGCCCGTGCCTTCACCCGGAAGGAGCTGTGGGCGTTCGCCAGCCCCGGCGAGGTGGAGGTGGTGCTGGTGCCGTACGTGCCCGGCACCCGCACGGCAAGCGATCAGCCGCTGAGGGCCGCGGACCTCAACGCGCAAGCCCGCGAAAGCGTCCGGCTGGAAGTGGAGCAGTACCTGCGGCGCCGCTCCACCGTGGGCGCCGAGCCCGTGGTCCGCTGGGGCCTCTACAAGCAGGTGCTGGTGGACGCCCGCGTGGTGGTCCGGCCGGATGAGGATGCCGAGGCCGTGAAGTCCCGGATCGTGGGCCGCCTGGCCGGGGCCATCAGCCCGCTGGGCACGGATTCCTCCAGCTACGGCTCGGGCTTCGGCAGGCCGCTGCGGGTGTCCAACCTGTACCGGGCCATGGAGGAGGCCGAGCCGGGCGTGCAGTACGTGGACCGGGTCCGGCTGGAGGTGGACAAGGTCCCGGATAAGGATGCGATGTGCCTGGTGCAGGCCGAGGGGCAGGAGAACACCTGGTTCGTGGCGCAGGATGGCGCGCTGTTCCGCACCACCAACGCGGGCGACGGCTGGGAAGCCTGCGCGGAGTTCGGCGGGGCCGGCGAAGCATCCGGTCCGGGCGAGACGGCCGGCGAGGCAGCAGCCCCGAAGGAGACCGTGCGTTCCATCGCACCGTTCCGTTCGGCGGCGCCCGGCCGCTTCGGCCCGGAGAAGCATCCGGGCCTGGTGGCCGTCAGCACCTCCACTGCCACCGGATCCCGCATCTACATCAGCGAGGACCTGGGCGAATCGTGGCGCCGCGCCGCCGAACTGGGCTTCGTCGTCGCCGATCTCTGCTGGGTGGACCGCCAGGGCGCCCCGCTGCTGCTCCTCGCCGGAGAGCGCGGACTCTACGAGCTCTCCACCGATCCCGGCGCCATCCCCGTGCAGAACGTGGTGGACAAGGCTCAGCCGGACCGCGGCTTCTACGCCGTGGACGCGCTGGTGGACGTGCGCGGGCGCACGGGCGTGGTGGTGGCGGCCGAGGCCTCCGCCGGAGTCTGGCTCTCCCCGGACGCCGGGACCGCCGGCAGCTTCAAGCAGGTCAAGGCGGCCGGGGAAGACATCCGCTGCATGACGGTCCAGTACGACGGCGGCGCGAGCTATGTGTGGCTCGGCCGCTCGGTGCCGGAGGGCACCGGGACGGGCTGCCTTCGCCTGAAGATCGACGAACTCGCCCGCACCCAGTTCGATGCCGCATTCATGAATTCCTGGGAGCAGTTCAGCACCGGGTGGACCGGGGGCAGCTGCTGGGGCGTACACGTGATGGGCAATGCCGCCTACGCCGCCACACAGAGCGGCGGCGTGCTGCGGCTGCAGCTGGGGCAGGCCTCCGCGCAGTGGAGCGTGCCGGACGTGAACTGCAATTTGCCGCTGCGGGACCGGACCCGCTTCGAGCCGGTGCGCTCGGTGTCCGGCGCGCTGGCCCCGGACGGCGGCGTCCTGGTCCTTGCGGCCGGTACCAAGGGCATCTACCGCAGCCGTGACAACACCGCGAACTGGGAGAGCTGCACGCGCCGCGTGGTGGACGACGTGGTGACCTTGCCGGACACCTGGCTGTTCTGCTCGGGCGAGCACCGGATCGAGGTGGTGCACGGCAATGGCTGAGACCCCGAAACTGCTGGGGGTGCTGCCCGAGGTCTTCCAGGTGGCGGCCGATACCAGCGCGCCGCTGCAGGCCCTGCTCGCCGTGGCCGAGGACCTGCACGCGCCCGTCCGCGGCATCTTGGACCGCATCCACACCGTTCCGGACCCCGGCCGCTCGCCGTCGTCGCTCATTCCCTTCCTGTCACGCTGGGTGGACCTGGACTGGCTGACCCTCCCCGGCCCGGACGCTGCCGGGAGCGCCGCCGCGGGCGTACCGGTCTCCCGGCAGCGCGACCTCATCGCCTGCGCCGCGCAGCTGTCCGCCCGGCGCGGCACCGTGGACGGGCTCACCCGCTTCCTGCACCTGGCCACCGGCGTCCCGGGGTTCGGCGTCGAGTCCGTCCCGGGCGCCTTCCACATCAAGGTGACCGTCCCGGCCCCGGCTGCCGGGCAGCTGGACCTGGTGCGGCGGATCGTGAAGGGCATCAAACCGGCGCACGTCACCGATGAGATCGAGGTGGGGGCCGGGTGAACGAGGAAAACCGCAAGCCCATCATCATCGTGGTCATCTGCGGTGTGATCGCCATCCTGGTGCTGGTGTTCGGCGTCAGCTGCGGAGGGGGCAACGACGACGCTGCCGCGGACTGGCAGGACGGCTTCTCGGAGGCGGCCAAGGGCGGGCGGCTCACCGGCGCGGACCTGTCCACATCCGGGGGCTCGTGCTCGGCGTCGCAACTGCAGTTGGTGGTCGCCGGAAGCTGCACTTTCGTGGTGAAGGAGTTCGGCGGACTGTTCTCCTTCGGCACGCCCACCAAACGCGCCCGACTGGCCCCGCAGCAGAACGTCACCGTCACCCTGTTCGTGGAGGGCACCCGGGCGGAGCAGGATGTCGAGGCAGGCGACACCGTGGACGTGACTTTCGGTACCTCCGGCGGGCAGCTGGGCATCACCTGCGGCACCGTGGGGAACTGCGTCCTGAAGCTTTCGGAAGCAGGAGGCTGAGATGACCGCCATCAGCATGACGCTCAGTTCCCCGGACGTGGAACTGAAAGACGGCAAGGGATCCTTGACAGCATCCGTGTCCAATTTGGGCGCGGCCCCGCAGCGCGTGGTGCTGGGTGCGTTTCCGGCCCAGGCCACCGTGCCTCCGTCGCCCACATATGCAAGCATCGAGGACCCGCTCAGGACCCTGGCCGCCGGCGCCACCGAGCAGTACCTGGTCAGCTTCGACACCGCCGGCGCCGCGGCCGGAAGCTACTTCGTGAAGCTGATCGCCTACTCGGCCGACGACGCCCCGGAGGACTACGCGGACCAGGCCCATGTGCTCACCCTGGTGGTGCCGGCCGACACCGTTCCGCCCGCACCCCGGCGTGGTTTCCCGTGGCTGTGGGTCATCATCGGCGGCGTGGTGCTGCTTGCCGCCGTCGGCACCGTCCTGTGGTTCCTGCTGCGCGGCGGCGTCCCGGACGTGAAGGGCAAACAGCAGGACCAGGCCATTGCGATCCTGCTGGACGCCGGCTACGCGGTGTCCAGCGCCAAGGTCGAGAGCCCGGAACCACCCGGGACCGTGCTCAGCCAGAGCCCTGCGGCCGGCAGCCGCGCCGATCCCGGCTCCATCATCAGTCTGGAGGTCTCCGCCCCGGACACCGTGCTGGTGCCCAATGTGGTGGGGCTGCGTCAGGAGGAGGCCAGCCAGGTCCTGCAGAACCTGGGCTTGGCCGTGGACATCGAGATCGTGTCCAGCTTCGAGCGCCCCGGAACCGTCATCCTGCAGACCCCGCCCCAAGGCAGCCGCGTGGCACCCGGCACCCGTGTGACCCTCCAAATCGCCGTGATCCTAGGAGTTGTTGTGAAATGACCAGCATCACCATGACCCTGAGTTCGCCGGACGTGGACCTGAAGGACGGCAAGGGCTCGCTCACCGCTTCCGTCACCAACGGCTCCGACGCGCCCGAACGGGTGGTGCTCGGGGCGTTCCCGGCGCCCAGCACGCCGCCGACGCCTCCCGTCACCACCATCGCCAACCCGCTGCGGGTCATCGCCGGCAAAGCCATGGAACAGTACGTGGTCAGCTTCGACACCACGGGCGCGGCGGCGGGCAGCTACCCGGTGAAGCTCATCGCCTATTCGGCCGACGACGCCCCGGAGGACTACGCGGACCAGGCCCACGTGGTCACCCTGGTGGTGCCTAAGGCCGAGGACCCCAAGCCCACGCCGGGTTTTCCCTGGCTGTGGGTGATCATCGGCGGCGTAGTGCTACTGGCCGTCATCGGCGGGGTCCTGTGGTTCCTGTTCAAGGACGCCACGGTCCCCTCTACGGAAGGTCGGCCGCAGGCCGAAGCCGTGCAGATGCTCAAGGACGCCGGTTTCGGGGTTAGCACCACGGAAACGGAGAGCGCGCAGACTGCCGGGACGGTCGTCAAGCAAGTGCCCGACGGCGGCACAGCCGCCGGGCGCGGGTCCACCGTGCAGTTGGAAATCGCCGTGCCCGTGAAGAGCACCGTGCCGGAGATGATCGGATCCACCATCGAGACCGCGAAGTCCAAGGCAGCGGCTGCCAAGATCACCCTGGACCTCAGCCAGGGGTCCACCTGCACCTCGTCCGGCGGGCTGTTCCAGCGCTGCGTGGTGGTGGGCGCCACGCGGGAGGCCGGGGAGAAGGTCCAGCCCAACACCCTGGTCCTGGTCAAGACGGAACAGCGGGACATCGGCATCTTCGTGGACCCCAAGCAGAACATGTGCAAGATCGGCCCGGACATCTGCAATACCAAGCTAGGTTTTTGAGCGCTGGAGTTCCAGCCCGGCACGGCCAATGTCCGCGGCACGGCCAATGTGGGCGAGGAGAGCCATGCCATGAAAAGATCAACCATGCGTCCGATGCAGCACTCCAGCAAACTCCAGAACGTCCGCTATGAACTCCGCGGTCCCATCCTCCAGGCGGCCAAGGCCATGGAGGCCGAGGGGCACCGGATCCTGAAGATGAACCTCGGGGACACGGCACCGTTCGGGCTGGAGGCGCCGGAGTCCGTGGTGGTGGACATGATCCACCACCTGCGCGGCGCCCAGGGATACAGCGATTCCAAGGGCATCTTCTCCGCCCGGACGGCCATCTCGCAGTACTACCAGACGCGCGGCCTGATGAATATCGGCGTCGAGGATGTGTTCATCGGCAACGGCGTCAGCGAGCTGATCTCCATGACGCTGCAGGCGTTCATGGAAAACGGCGACGAGATCCTCATCCCGGCCCCGGACTACCCGCTGTGGACGGCGGCGGTCACCCTCACCGGTGGCAACGCCGTGCACTACCTCTGCAATGAGGACGAGAACTGGTGGCCGGACATGGCCGACGTCGAGGCCAAGATCACCAAGCGCACCCGCGGCATCGTCATCATCAACCCGAACAACCCCACGGGCGCCGTTTACCCGCGGCACATCCTGGAGCAGTTCGCCGCGCTCGCCCGCAAGCACAACCTGGTGCTGTTCTCGGACGAGATCTACGAGAAGATCCGCTACGTCGATGCCCCGCACATCCACACGGCCGCGGTGGCGGACGACATCTGCGTGCTGACGTTCAGCGGCCTGTCCAAGGCCTACCGCATGCCCGGCTACCGGGCCGGCTGGGTGGCCGTTACGGGTCCGCTCGCGGCGACGGCGGCCTACCGGGAGTCCCTGGAGCTGCTGGCGTCGCTGCGGCTCTGCGCCAACGTCCCCGCTCAGCATGCCATCCAGACCTGCCTGGGCGGCTACCAGAGCATCGAAGAACTCATCCGGCCCGGCGGCAGGCTGCGCAACCAGCGGGACCTCGCGTGGAAGCTGCTCACCGCCATCCCCGGCGTGAGCTGCGTTCCGGCGGCCGGTGCCATGTACCTGTTTCCGCGGCTGGACCCGGAGGTCTACCCGATCGCCAGCGACGAGAAGTTCGTCGTGGAGCTGCTGCAGGAACAGAAAATCCTGGTGTCGCACGGCACCGCGTTCAACTGGCCCACGCCGGACCACTTCCGTTTCGTGATCCTGCCGGCCGTGGAGGACATTGAGGAAGCCGTGCGCAGGATCGCCATGTTCCTGGCGGCGTACCGGAACCGCTGAGCGCGGCCTCCCTGGACCACCCGTCAGCTAGCCGTCCGGCTGCCTCGGCGCCGCCACCAGCGCTCCACGGCCCCCATGACGCGCGTGGCAAGGGCCCAGTAGCCGACGCCGACCGCCAAGGAAACAGCGACGGCCACGCCCTTTCCTGCTTGCTCGAACAACGGATAGACGAGCCAGTGCGTGACGTAGGCGTAGAGCGAAGAACTGGCCAGTACGGCCACTAGCTTGTGCAGTCTCCGCGGTACCAGCAGGGTCGGCACCCAGACAAGCACCAGGAAGCCGGCCAGGATGGTGGCGTTGCGGTATTCGTCGTCGAAGAGCCCCGGGATGGCCAGGAATGCCAGAGCCGTGACGACGGCCCGATGCCACAGGGTTGCAGAGGCAGCCGCCGCCCAGCCCAGTGCGAATAGCCACAGAACAGGGCCCTGCCCCGGAAACGGAAGGTCCACAACATGGAAACGGACCAGCAGGTCGGCGGCCACGAGGGCGAGCGGGAAGGCCCACGGCCACCTTCGCTGGGCACGGTCCACGGCGGGTATGGCCAAGAGGGCCGCGACGCCGATCAGAATGTGGACCAGCACCTCCACGAACCAGAAGCGGGAGAAGTCGCTCCACCCCGGCGGACCGAGGACGGCGTTCAGCAGGAATACATTGGCCCAGCTGTAGGTATCGGTCACAGCGAACGCAAAGCCGATCACGGCGACGCTTGGCACGACGATCCGGGCGAGCGTCCGCACGTGCCTCCGCAGCCGTTCCCGGCGCGCTCCAGACAATTGGAAGCGGGCGAAGTTGTAGCCGGCGAGGGCCATCAGCACGTGTGCCGTGCCCTCCCATGAAAACCACCCGATGTGCGTGGAAATGATGAAAACGATGGAAACGGCCCGCAGCACGATTCCGGCCTCCATCGGCGCCAGCAGCCGGCGGCGCCACGACCGGAACCGGCCGCCGGCACGGCCATCCGAAAAGCCTCCGGGAACGTCTCCAGTGGGGCCGCCCCGCACGGTACGGGGAACCAGCTCGGCGACCGGCATGAGATGCCAGCCAGCCGGAACCTCCCCGAGGAAGCGCTCCAGCCGGACCGAGGCAGCAACATAGGACAGCGAGTCGCCGCCCAAGGAAACAAAGGTATCGGAATCCTGAACGTCTTCCCGCTCCAGGACATCGGCGAAAATCCGCCGGGCATCATCGCATTGAGAGCCAGCGGCGGAGCCGGGCGTACCGCCGTCGTCGTCACGTTCGGCGTGCAGGTCCAGGACGGCCGGGTAATCCGGCTTTCCGTTGCCCAGGCGCGGGATCGCCTGCACACCGTGAAGCTGGACCGCGGCACGCGGAAGGCCGAGGTCCTGCGCAAGTGTCTTGGCAAGCAAGGAAAGGTCGTGGGTGCCTTCAACCGCGGCCACAATGCGATCATCGGTGCCCGCCACGGCCCCGGACACGCCCAGCCCGTCCAGGAGCCGCTCCACCTGGCCCAGGTCCACGCGCAACCCGACGATTTTCACAAAGCGGCTGCGCCGCCCCACTATTTCATAGAGCCCGTCGTCGGTGCGCCGCGCAAGATCTCCGGTGTGGAGTTCTTCCACGACGCGCCCCAGTGCCAGGTCTTCGGGCCGCTCGGCATAACCAAGCATCACGTTGGGCCCGGAGTAGACGAGTTCGCAGTCATCCAGGCCAGGAACCGGTTCAAGCCGGAACTCGCCACCGGGAACCGGAACGCCAATGGCCTGCGGATGCTCGGACGCCAGGTCCGGAGGCAGGTAGGCCATCCGGGCGGTGGCTTCCGTCTGCCCGTACATGACGAACAGGTCCCAGCCACGACGGGTTCCCAATTCCGCATACGAACGCACGCGCTCGGGATCCAGGCGGCCGCCCGCTTGCGTGATGTACCGCAGGCTCGGCAGCTCCATGTCCGCAAACCTCGCGCGTCCCAGGAGCTCGAAGGTGTATGGCACGGCCGCGAAGGAAGTCACTTCTTGTGCACGTACGAGGTCCCAAAAGCACGGATCCACTACTGACAGATCCGTAAGGGCGAGCGAGGCACCTACCGACAGGTGGCTGTTGACGACCGACATCCCGTAGCAGTAGGACAGTGGAAGTGTGGTGGCCGCCGTATCCTCGGGACGCAAATGCAGGTACTGGGCTATTGCGGCCGCGTTGGCCTGGATGCCGTCAGCGGAGAGGCGCACGAGTTTTGGTGAGCCCGTTGACCCTGATGTACTCACGAGCATCGCCAGTTCGGGATGCAGCTGGTGGCGGGTCCCTTCGCGCCGGCAGTCCATCACAGCATTACCGTCCGCAAGGCGGACAACGACGTCGGGATCGTAGGCGGCAACAAGGGCTGCGGAGGCCGGGCTTCCCCCCGGAGGCAGGATCAGCAAGGGATGCCCTGCCGCCAGCGCTGCCAGGTACACCCGTAGGGACGGCAGGGTGTTGTCCGCCTCCAGTGCTACGAGCCGGCGAACAGGCCCCAGGGAACGGGCAATGGATTCCACCTGGCCAGCAAGCTCGCGATAGCTCGCTGAACCACCGTTGAAGCGAATTGCGGTCCGGCCTCCGAACCTCGCCAGATCGGTGGCGAAGGAAATACCGGCCAAGTCTGGCTGTATGGTCACCGCCTCAACGATAGAAGGTAAAGCTAACCTAACTCAAATTCGTGACGCACCTCGGCACATCGTCCATGCTGAAGGCCTCCCTCCGGACAGTTGAACTGGTCCGGGGGGAGGCCTTCAGCCAATGGCGGCCTTTCGCTCAGGGGCGGGTCAGAAAGGATTCGACCTTGCCGGGGTCCCGTTCGATGACGGACTCCAGGACGGTGTCGATCCGGTCCATGAGATCCGCCTCCAGCTTCACGCCCACCGCGGTGGCATTGTCCACCAGCTGTTCCGGACGCGAGGCCCCCACGATGGCGGCGGAGACGTTGCTGTTCTGCAGCACCCAGGCCAGCGCGAGGGCCGCCATGGACAGGCCCGCTTCCGCCGCAAGGGGCTTGAGCTGCTGGACTCGGGTCAGGACGTCGTCGCTGAGGTAGCGGTGGTCGGTTTTGAGCTCGCCGTTGTCGGTGGTGAACCGGGAGTCGGCCGGACCGGCCTGGCCTGGCACGTATTTGCCGGTGAGCACGCCCTGGGCCATGGGGGACCAGCAGATCTGGCCAAGTCCCAGCTCCTCGCTGACGGGAACGATTTCTTCCTCGATGACGCGCCACAGCATGGAGTACTGCGGCTGGTTGGAGATCAGGTGGATGCCCAGTTCCTTGGCCAGCTTGGCGCCGGCACGGATTTCGTCCGCCGTCCATTCGGATACACCGATATAGAGTGCCTTGCCGGCACGGACAATGTCCGCGAAAGCCTGCATGGTTTCTTCGAGCGGGGTTTCATAGTCGTAGCGGTGGGCCTGGTAGAGGTCCACGTAGTCCGTCTGGAGGCGGCGCAGGGAACCGTTGATGGACTCCATCACGTGCTTGCGGGACAGGCCGCGGTCGTTCTTCCCCGCCTGGCCGGTGGGGAAATAGACCTTGGTGAAGATCTCAAGGCCTTCGCGGCGGACGCCCTTGAGTGCTTCGCCGAGGGCGGTCTCGGCTTTGGTTGCGGCGTAGGCGTCGGCGGTGTCGAAGGTGGTGATGCCCAGGTCCAGGGCCTGGCGCACGCAGGCGGTTGCGGCCTCCTGGTTGATCTGCTCGCCGTGCGTGACCCAGTTGCCGTACGCAAGTTCACTGATGTACATGCCGGATGCGCCGAGTTTGCGGTATTCCATGTGCTGCTTCCTTCGGGGTGGCTGACTAATTGACGGTGTCGCGGTGGGACGTTTTGGTGCGCAGGGGCCGCGGGGGCGCGGTGCTGCCCCGGATGACCAGGGTGGCCGGGATGGTCAGGGCCGGGGGCGCAGAACCTGGGGAGCTGAGGGCCGCGAGCAGGAGCTGCGCCGCCTGGCTGCCTTGGTGGCTGACGGCATGGTCCATGGTGGTGAGATCCAGGAACTCGGCCAGTTCGTGGTTGTCGAATCCCACCACGGACATGTCCTCGGGAACACTGATCCCTGCTCTGCGGAGAGCGCGGAGGGCGCCAAAAGCCATTTCATCGGATGCCACAAACACCGCCGTCGGCGGGGTCGCGGAACACAGCAGCTGTGCCATCGCCGCAGTGCCCCCGGCGATCGTGTTTTCCCCGAGGACCTCATCGTCAGGGGACGCAGACAGCCCGGCCTCGGCGAGGGCGTCCCGGTATCCGAGGAGCCGCTGGGCGGGCGGGACACCGCCCAAAGTGCTGCCGGCCACCTCCTGGATCCCGATGAAGGCGATCCGTTCGTGCCCCAGGTTCAGGAGATGACGAACGGCCGAGCGGCCAGCCCCCCTGTCCCGGACCTGGATCCCCGGGATGCCCGGCTGCGCGGAGCCCAGCATGGCCACAGGCAGCCCCTGGGCGCCCAGTTTGGCCAGCTCTTCAGGAGTTGCTTGCAATGCGAGAATGAGCACGCCGTCGGCCCGGCCCTGGAGCTTGGGCGCATCAAAAAACCGCTCCCGCGTTGCATCGTCCGCCAATTCGTACAGCAGGACGTCGTAGCCGGCCTCACGCAGGACGCCGCCCGCGGCGGCCAGGACCTGGCCAAAAAACCACTTGGACAGGCTGGGGGTTAGAACTGCCACGGTTCCCGTCTTGCCGGTGGCAAGACGGGAACCGGCCAAGGACGGCACATATCCCAACTCACGGGCGATCCTTTGCACGCGCTTGCGTGTTTCCACAGAGATGCCAGGGACGTCCCGGAGAGCGCGGGAGACCGTGGAAACCGAGACACCAGCGATCTCGGCAACCGTGCCCACAGAAGTCGTCATGACACCAAGGTAGCCACTGCCACGTCATTTTCGCAAGCGCTTGCGAAGCGGCCGGCGAACAGTGCCTAGTCCCCCGCGGACCCGCTCACGCGCAGGGCGTTGATGACGGCCGGAATGGACGTGATCAGCATGATCACGGCCCAGACGAGTGCCACCACCACCGTGATGAGCGCCCAGAACTGGTCGCCGATGGACACCAGCGGGCCGGGCAGGAAGTCGTGGATCAAACCCAGGATGAGCTGCAGCAGCACCGAGACCAGGAGCAGGACCACCAGGCCGGTGACCTTCAGGAACTTGGGCTGGCTCAGGATCAGCAGCACCACGAACACGATCTTCAGCAGGAGCAGGAGTCCCAGAATCGCGGCCGCCTGTCCCGTCGGGAAGCTGCCCCACAGGGCCAGGTAGGCGATGGTCCCGAACGGGGCGGCCACGAACAGGCCGAACATCAGGAACAGCTTGGCCAGGGCCAGCAGGGCCGTGAAGAATGCCGCAAGGACCCACAGGAACGTCACGATCAGCGTGGTGATGCCCTGGACCCGCCCGTACGTGCGCAGATCGATGACCAGGCTCAGGCCAAGCATTACCACGGTGAACAGCAGCAGCCCGTCAAGGAACGCGAGGAAGCCGATGCCTGCGCCGGGCGGCGCGGCGTCGGCGCCTTGGGTGTTGAGGAAGACTTCCGGCGGGACACCGAGCTTCCCGGCCTCGGCCAGCGAGACGGGCTCGACGGCGGTTCCGCCGAGCAGGAGGGACATGCCGATTTCGGCCAGCACCACGATGGCGAAGACAATGACGGCCGCAATGAAGAACGGGCGGCGCAGTGCGTCCGGGGATGCTTCCCTGCCGAGACCTTCAGGAATTGACCACGCTGCGGCCATGGCTCAATTGTGGCAGAGCGGGTTTCAAATACAAGCGCCCGGCCCACACGGCGGCGGCTCCCAGACCGGCCGGCACCAGCAGCGCCCAGCCGCTGAACAGCAGCACCACCACCATCACCACGGCGGCCACGATCACCCCGTACCAGGCGGGCGTCCCGCGCCGCAGCAGCCGTACCCCGGCGGCGAGGCCGAACGCGGTCACGGCAGTGAAGCAGGCCGAGGCCGCCCCGATCTGGAACTCCATGCTGAGCAGGCCCAGGGCCGCGGCGGCGAAGGACAGGGAGGTCATGGCCGCCAGACCCGCCAGGCTCACGGACGGCACCTCGCCCGGTGCGGCGCCGCGCGCGAAAGCCCGCGGCAGCACGCCGTCGGACGCCAGACGGGCACCAAGCTTGCTGGCTCCCGCCACGAAAGTGTTGAGCGGGCCGAAGGTCAGCACGGCTGCCGCGACGGCGGTGACTGGCGCCGCCGCCGGGCCCAGCCCCTTGGCGAGCAGCTCGGCGACGGGCACGGAACTTCCTGCCAGGCCGGGTCCCAGCACGGCCACGCACGCTGCCACCAAGCCGATGTAGACCACGCCGACGACGACGAGCGTCAGCCAGGTGGCGCGCTTGAGGTCGCGTTCGGGATGCCGGAATTCGCCGGCGAGGTGGGTCACGGCTTCCCAGCCGGCGAAGCAGAAGAACAGGAGGCTCGCCGCCCCACCCACCGCCCAGTAGCCGTTCGGAGCGAAGGGGACGAAATTCTCCGCGCGCCCGTACGGCGCGGACACTGCGACGGCCGCCGCCAGCAGCGCCACGAGAAGGACCATGAGGAGCAGCTGGAGCCTGCTGGAGATGTGGATGCCGACGGCGTTGCTCGCGAAGCCTGCGGCGAGGATCAGCCCGGCCGCGATGAGCGCCGTCTCCCGGCCGCCGCCCATGGCGTGGGCGATGTATTCGCCGCCGATCACAGCCGTCGCGGGCGCCCCAAAGGGGATGGCGAAGTAGAAGAGGTAGCCGGCCACCACCGAGGCGCGGCGTCCGAAGGCCCGGGTCACGAACGTCGCGATGCCGCCGGCGTCGGGCTGTTGGCGGCTCATTTCAGCGAAGCTGAACGCCACCGGGGTGCAGAAGACCAGCAGCAGCGCCCAGGCCAGGAGCGATGCCGGACCGGCGGCCTGCGCGGCGATGGCCGGAAGCACCAGCACCCCGGATCCGAGAATTGCTCCGACGTAGATCCCGGTCGCCCGGAACAAACCCAGGCCCGGTTTACTGATTGCTTCGCTCACCCTTCAACTGAACACCGTGCGGCGTCCGGGCGGCAGCAGCGAAACCGCCGGATGGCGGCGATATCCTGCCGAATCTTCGGGGCCGCTCCGCCCGCCCGGAACCAGTTAGCTGCTGGCGCCGGAAGCCACCACCCCGAGTCCCAGGGCCGCGATGATCCCGCTGCTGGTGCGCTCGACGACGGTGCTCACTTTGGGGCGCTTCAACCACCGCATCGCCTTGAACGCGACGACGGCCACGATCGAGAGGTACGCGAACGCAATCACCGCCACCACGACGCCGAGGATGAGGGACGTGCCCATCGTGTCGCCGCCGTGCGGGATGAACTGCGGCACCACGGCGAGGTAGAACAGGCCCACCTTGGGGTTGAGCAGCGTGGACAGCGCCCCGGCCCCCAACGCGGAAAGCCTGCTGTACGGAAGCGGCGTATCCGGACCGGTGCCGTCGATGCCGGCTTTGGCGGCCTTCCGGGACTTGATGAACGAGGAAATGCCGAGGTACAGCAAGTACAGGCCGCCCGCGATCTTGAGCCAGCGGAACAGTTCAGCGGACTGTTCCAGGAGCGCGGCCAGGCCGATGCCTACCAGGGCGGCCCACACGATGGCGGCGCCGGCCGAACCCGCGGCCGCGGCAATTCCCGCACTGGGCCGGTTCAACGCGATGCGCAGCACCAGGAACGTGTCCGGACCGGGGGTCACGGACAGGATGAGGCAGAGTCCGGCGAAGGCAATCAAGGAAGCAAGAGTCACAGCTCCGATTATCCGGTACGGCTGCGGCTCCCGGAAAGCGCCCGATTTCCGTCAAAGGACCGGGCTCCATCTTTGGAGGCAGGATCCGCCAAAATCCGACGCCCTGGGGGTAGCGTTTCCCTATGAACGCGCAGAAGCCTGAAGATGTCTACACCCACGGGCACCACGAGTCGGTTGTCCGGGCCCACGCCTCACGGACCGCCGAGAACTCCGCGGCGTTCGTTTTGCCCCATCTCACCGCCGGGACGTCAGTGCTCGACGTCGGGTGCGGGCCGGGCAGCATCACCTGCGATTTCGCGGAGCTCGTGGCGCCGGCACAGGTCATCGGACTGGACCGTTCCGCCGAAGTCCTGGCCCAGGCCACGGCCCTGGCCGCCGAGCGCGGGGTGGCCAACGTGGAGTTCCGCACCGGAAACATCTACGATCTCGACTTCGAGGACGAGACCTTCGACCTGGTCCACGCCCACCAGGTCCTGCAGCACCTCACCGATCCCGTGGCGGCTCTGCGCGAAATGCGCCGCGTGGCCAAGCCCGGGGCGATCGTGGCCGTGCGCGACGCCGACTTCCACGGCATGAGCTGGTACCCGGCCGTCCCGGAACTCGATGACTGGATGGAGCTGTACCAGAAGATCGCGCGCCGCAACGGGGCCGAGCCCGACGCCGGCCGTCGCCTGGTGTCCTGGGCGCAGCAGGCCGGTTTTGCCCAGGTGGCGCCCACCAGCAGCAACTGGCTCTACGCCACGGCGCAGCAAAGGGCCTGGCAGTCCCGGGTGTGGAGCGAGCGGGTGCTGCACTCGGCCTTCGCCGAACAGGCCCTCGAATACGGCTTCGCGAACGAGGCCGACCTCGCCAGGATCGCCGCTGGCTGGCACCGCTGGGGCGCCACGGACGACGGCTTCTTCCTCATTCCCAACGGGGAGGTCATCGCCCGGGCCTGAGCGTGCCTTCCTGCCCGCCCTCCCAAAAAAGTTCCGTCGACCATGTAGAAAACCCCGCCGCAGTTCCGACCCATGAGTGAAAGCACCCAAACAGGGCGCCCCTCCTAAGGAGTTCGAGATGAAATACATGATCATGATGTTCGGTTCGGCCGAGGGCATGATGGAGACCGCCGACCCGGAGTGGGTCAAGGAAATGATCGGGTTCATGATCCAGATCGACAAGGATCTGCGCGATTCCGGCGAGCTCGTCTTCAACGCCGGCCTGGCCGACGGCAGCACCGCCAAGCTCGTCAAGCAGACCCCCGACGGCGTGATCACCACGGACGGGCCCTACGCCGAGTCGAAGGAATCGCTGATCGGCTACTGGGTGGTGGACGTGGCCAGCGAGGAACGTGCCGTGGAGATCTGCTCCAGCATCGTCAAGTACTCGCAGGTGGTGGAGCTGCGCGCCATCCCGGACGGGCCGCCGGAGGTCTAGCCATGCTTGCCCGAGCCGCTTGACCGCGGCACCACAGCTCGAGGACCTGCTGCGCACGCTCGCGCCGCAGGTCCTTGGCGTGCTGGCACGCCGGCATGGCCAGTTCGACGCCTGCGAGGACGCCGTCCAGGAAGCGCTGCTGGAGGCCGCCCTGCAGTGGCCCGCGGCCGGCGTTCCGGAGAACCCGAGGGCCTGGCTGCTGGCGGTGGCATCCCGGCGGCTCGTGGACGAGTGGCGCAGCGAGAGTGCCCGGCGCACCCGGGAGGAACGGGCCGTGGCGCTGGAACCTGCGCCGCTTGGAGCGCCCGACGACGGGTGGTCACCCGATGCCGGAGCCCCGCCTGACTCCGATGACACGCTCACCCTCCTGTTCCTCTGCTGTCATCCGGCTTTGTCTGCACCATCCCAGCTTGCACTGACATTGCGGGCGGTGGGCGGGCTGACCACGGCGGAAATCGCCAGCGCCTTCCTGGTCCCGGAAGCCACCATGGGCCAGCGCATCAGCCGCGCCAAGCAGAACATCAAGAAGGCCGGAGCCCGCTTCGAACTGCCGGAAAGGGACGAGCGCAAGGCGCGGCTCGGCGTCGTGCTTCACGTCCTGTACCTGATCTTCAACGAAGGCTACGCCGCGAGTTCGGGGCCGTCGCTGCAGCGCGAAGAGCTGACGGCGGAGGCGATCCGGCTGGCCCGCCTGCTGCACGGGCTGCTGCCGGCCGAGCACGAAGCGGCCGGGCTGCTCGCCCTCATGCTCCTCACGGATTCACGCCGTCCGGCCCGGGCGCTGGCGGACGGAACGCTGGTGCCCCTGGCCGAACAGGACCGCGGCCTGTGGAACCGGGAGCAGCTCGAGGAAGGCCTGGCCCTGCTGGCCGCAACGCTGGGCCGCGGCCCCGCTGGTCCCTATCAGCTGCAGGCCGCCATCGCTGCGGTGCACTCGGAGGCCGCCACGGCGGAAGACACCGACTGGCCCCAGATCCTGGCGCTCTACACGGTGCTTGAGGCCCTCGCCCCCAACCCTGTGGTCACCCTGAACCGCGCGGTGGCGCTGGCCATGGTGGAAGGACCCTCGGCTGGCCTTGAGCTGCTGGCCGGACTCGACGCCGGGCTGGCCCAGACCCACAGGCTCGACGCCGTCCGCGGGCACCTGCTGGAAATGGCCGGGGATCCGGCGGGTGCCCGGGCCTCGTTCATGGCCGCGGCGAAGAAGACGGGCAGCCTGCAGGAGCGGCAATATTTGATAGGGAAAGCGTCCAAATTGGGGCCGTTGTCCACATAGCGAAAGTGGTCTCTGCCGGCAGCGGGGTGCCGTCTCTAGGCTCGTTTCATGAGTTACTACTACGCAGACGAGCCTCCCCCCTTCTACTCGGCGGAGCCTTACTTCGCGGAGGTTGACCAAGTAGACTTGGTCAACATGGGGCAATACAACGTCCAAGATGCCAAGACCCGCCTTTCCGAGCTCCTCAACAAGGTTGAGCGCGGCGAGGATGTGGTGATCGCGAAGGCCGGGCGGCCTGTCGCCCGGCTTGTCAAGGTTGAGCGGCCTACCAAACGGCGCCTCGGATTCGTCAAGGGCCGGCTCCCGGAAGACTTCCTCGAGCCCATGGGTGAGGAGGACCTTGCACAATGGGAAGGACCGCTTACCTCCTCGACACCCATGTCCTAGCCTGGGCACTCACCGAACCACGGAAGCTCTCGGCCAGGGCCCGCCGCGTCATCCAGTCGCTGGACCACCACCTGGTGGCGTCGGCGGCCACTGCCTACGAGCTCGGCTACAAGCACCGGCTGGGGCGGCTTCCCGAGCTGGATGGCCTTCTTCTGGGGTATTCCCGCCACATCGCCGAACTCTGCAATGAAGAACTGTCCATCAATGGAGCGCATGCACTGACCGCGGGGCAGCTCGATTGGGAGCACCGGGATCCCTTCGACAGGATGATCGCGTCCCAGGCCATAGTCGAGTCGATGGTGATCATCACCGCGGACCCGGTGTTTCACGAGTTCCCGTTGGTGGAGGCTCTTTGGTAGCTGGCTGGAACGTGGCGCTGCCCGAGCTTCGTTGCCGGTAGCAGGCGCGGCCACTTCACCAGCCGCCGCGCGTCGGCGTGTGTCCCTTTCGGGCATCGTCGGGCATCGACATTTCGGCCCGCAGTCCAAGGAGCCGGATCGGCCGGTCCGGCTCGATTCCTGCTGTGAGGTCCAGGGCCCGCGCGAGGATTTCCTCCCGGTCGAATGTCTCGGGGATCTTCCTTCCGTAGGTCTTGGTGAAGAACGGCGCGTACCGGACCTTGAGCGTCAGCCCGACCACCGGCCGCCCTTCGGCCACAACATCCTCAAGTACGCGCGCCGTCAACTCCCTTACGGCGTCGTCGACCTGGGCGGGCTCGGTCAAATCCTGCTGGAAAGTGGTCTCCCGGCCGTGCCCGCGCGCAACCCACGGGGTGTCGTCCACAACGCTGGCTCCGTCCCCGCGTCCGAGCTGTGCATACCAAGGACCCATCTTCGGGCCGAACTCCGGGACCAGGCTCTGGGGGTCGGACGCGGCGAGTTCGGCGACCGTGTTGATGCCGAGTTTGGCCAGCCGGCTCGACACCCTGGTTCCGACGCCCCACAGGTCAATGGTGGGCCGGCTGCCCATGACGTCGAGCCAGTTCTCGGCAGTGAGACGGAAGACACCAGCCGGTTTGCCGAAACCCGTGGCGACTTTGGCCCGGACCAGTGTGTCGCCGATGCCAACACTGCAATGCAGCTCGGTTCGCTCCAGCACGGCGGCCTGCACCTGCCGGGCGTAGGCTTCCGGGTTCTCGGCCTCTATGCCCATAAAAGCTTCATCCCAGCCCAGCACCTGCACGGTCGCGCCCGGCTGCGCGCGCAGTGTCGCCATCACTATGTCTGACGCCGCGAGGTAAGCCTCCTGATCGACGGGCAGGATCACGGCGTCGGGCACTTTCCGGGCTGCGAGGCGCAGTGGCATTCCGGAACCCACGCCGAACGCCCTGGCTTCGTAGGATGCCGTGGACACCACAGCACGTTCCGTGGGATCCCCTCGGCCGCCGACAATGATCGGCTTGCCCGCCAGCTCAGGCCGCCGGAGCACTTCGACCGCCGCGATGAACTGGTCGAGATCGACGTGCAGCACCCACCGGATTCCGCTCACGCCACCAGTCTGCCGCAAACGCCTCTGCGAAGCATCGGTTCTCCGAGGAGCTTGGCCCCGCGTCCGTGGCACCCGCTTCACCGGCATAAGCTGAGATGGTGCAGTTTTCCCTTTGGCTGGCCCTGGTAGGCGCCGGCACCCTCATCAGTTTCACGCCCGGCGCCGGCGCCATCTCCACCATGAGCAATTCGTTGAACTCCGGGTTCCGCCGCTCCATCTGGGGAGTCCTGGGCCAGCAGGCGGCCCTGGTCATCCACATTGTGATCGTGGCCCTCGGCGTGGGCGTCCTGGTCTCCAGCTCACCCGTGATCTTCAACGTGATCCGCTACGCCGGCGCAGCGTACCTCGTGTACATGGGCATCCGGCAGTTCCTGCACCGGCCGGACCTGGACAAGGAGAAGGTCGAGGCCCGGCGGAACGAGCCGGCCTGGTCCATGTTCCAGCGCGGCGTCTGGGTCAACCTGCTCAACCCCAAGGCGATCGTCTTCTTCTTGGCGTTCATGCCGCAGTTCATCCGCCCGGACCAGCCGCTCATCCCGCAGTACGCCGTACTCAGTGTCACGATTGTGCTCATCGACATCGCCGTCATGTGGTTCTTCTTCGCCCTGGCGGCCCGCTCCTTCCAGCGCTTCACCCACAACGAGCATGGCCAGAAGGTCCTCAACCGGACCTTCGGAGTGCTGTTCGTGCTGGTGGGCGTGCTCCTCGCCGCCATCCATTAGGAGTCCGGAGCCCCTTGGACCGAGGCCGGCCCTACGCCGTGGAGCCGCGCACCACCAGCGAACTCTCCAGCGTGAGCTGCGGCTGTTCCAGCACCCGGCCCTCCATGAGCCCGCGGAGCTGTTCGCCGGCTTTGAGGCCCAGCGGCGTGGCCGGCAGGTGCACGCTGGTGAGGCCCGGGTTGGACGTGGCTGAGTACGGCAGGTCGTCGAAGCCCGCCACGGCCAGCTCCTCCGGGATGCGGACCCCGGCAACCCGCGCTTCCTGCAGCACGCCATAGGCGTGCGTGTCCGTACTGCAGACGACGGCGGTGACCCCGGCCTGCTGCCACTGCGGCCAGGCTGCCGCGAACGCGACGGCGGCCGCCCCGACGTCGATGGTGGTGCTGATGATGTGCTCATCGGCCACGGTGATCCCGCAGGCGGCGGCCTCATCCAGGAACGCGGCACGGCGGATCTCGAACGTTGCTGTGCCCGTGACGCTGTCCACGTAGGCCACGCGCCGGTGCCCCATGGCGGCCAGGTGCGCCGCCAGTTCGCGGGCACCATTGGCGACGTCAAGGTTCACCGACGGGGCATACCCTTCCAGGCCCGGCGCGTCCAGGAGCACCATGGGCCCTGCCACGGACAACTCCTCCAGGAACCCGGCGCTGGGTGCGTCCACCAACAGGCCCGCGGGACGGAGGGCCAGGAGCTTGCGGACGTCGTCGGCCCGGGGGAACTCGCCGGCATCGGTCACGGAAAGCAGGAGCTGGTAGTCGGACCCCAGCGATTCGCGGACGCCCGCAATGACCTTGGCAAAGAAGGGGTTGGCGATGTCCGGGGCTACCAGGATCACGATGGAACTGACCCCCTTGGACAGGGAACTTCCGATGCTGTCCACCACGTAGCCGAGTTCGGCGATCGCCTGGCGGACGCGGGAGACGTTGTCGTCGGAGACGCGGCCCTGAGTCTTCCCGTTGGCCACGAGGGACACCGTGGCCGTGGAGACTCCGGCCCGGGCGGCCACAATCGCCGCGGTGACGCGGTGCGCACGGGCGGCGGATGGTCCACCAGCAGCGGCCGGTCCCCCAGCAGGGGCGGGTCCACCAGCAGGGGGCTGCTGCACTCGTTCCGCGGGTTCCATGCATCGATCGTAGCCGGGATTTCGCCACTTCTGCTGCCGCAAGGCATCAAGCGCTTGACGCAATCTACGTTAAGCGCTTGACGTAATGGGCATTGCGGTGCCAAGATCTCTCTGAATGACCTAGCGCCCTGCCTGGCAGGCCCCAATGACGTGGAGATGAACATGGATCCCAACACCATGACCCCTGAACGCAAGAAGATCATCCTGGACTGCGACCCCGGACATGACGATGCGGTGGCGCTGCTCCTGGCGCACGGCAACCCGGACATCGAGCTGCTCGCCGTCACCACCGTGGTGGGCAACCAGACCCTCGAAAAGGTCACCCGCAACGCCCTCTCGGTAGGCACCATCGCCGGCATCACCGGTGTCCCCTTCGCCGCCGGCTGCGCCCGGCCCCTGGTCCGCACCATCGAAACCGCGCCGTCCATCCACGGCGAGACCGGCATGGACGGCCCCGCCCAGCTCGAGTCCACCATCGAGCTGGACCCGCGCCACGCCGTCGACCTCATCATCGAGACGATCATGGCCCACGAGCCCGGCACGGTCACCCTGGTCCCCACCGGCGGCCTCACCAACATCGCCCTGGCTGCGCGCAAGGAACCCCGCATCGTTGAACGCGTGAAGGAAGTCGTCCTCATGGGCGGCGGCTACCACGTGGGCAACTGGAGCGCCGTGGCCGAATTCAACATCATCATCGACCCCGAGGCCGCGCACATCGTGTTCAACGAGAAGTGGCCCGTGGTGATGGTCGGCCTGGACCTCACGCACCAGGCTCTGGCCACCCCGGAGGTCGTCGAGAGGATCGCCGCTGTGGGCACCAAGCCGGCCCAGTTCGTGATGGAACTGATGGAGTTCTTCACCCAGGCCTACAAGGACGCCCAGGGCTTCGACTACCCGCCGGTGCACGATCCCTGCGCCGTGGCCTACGTCATCGATCCCACCGTCATGACCACGCGCAAGGTCCCCGTGGACATCGAACTGCAGGGCAAGCTCACGCTCGGCATGACCGTGGCCGATTTCCGCGCCCCGGCACCCGAAGACTGCCACACCTCCGTAGCCGTCGACCTTGACCACGAAAAGTTCTGGAACCTCGTCACGGACGCCCTCGTCCGCATCGGCGAGCCCGGTGAGCCCCGCGAGCCCGGCACCGCCGCGCCAGCCGCCGCAGCACCGGCCGTCGCAGCCGCAGCAACCGCGGAGGCCAAGTAATGAGCACGCTCCTCACTGAAACCAAGACTACCCGCGGCAACGTCACCGCCCTCATGGTGGCCCTGCTGGCCGCCTGCGTGGCCTTCCAGCTCAACGCCTCCATGCTCAGCCCGGCCCTGGTCACCATGGGCAACGAGCTGCACACGGACCAGGCCGTCATCGGCCTTTCCCAGACCTGGTTCTTCACCGCCGCGGCCCTGTTCTCCCTGTTCCTGCCGCGCCTGAGTGACATCATCGGACGCAAGAAGATCCTGCTCGGCATGATGCTGCTGATGGCCGTCGGCTCGGTCATCGCGGCCATGGCCCCGGACGTCACCTGGCTCTTCGTGGGCCGCATCATCCAGGGCGTCAGCGGCCCCACGGTGCCGCTGTGCCTGATCATGCTGCGCTCCGCCGTCAGCAACCCGCGCAAGTACGGCACCCTCATGGGCCTCATCACGGCCGTCAACGGCGGCGTGGCCGGCGTCGACTCCTTCGTGGGCGGCTACTTCGCCGAGAACTTCGGCTTCCGCAGCATCTTCTGGCTCATGGTGGTCCTGGCCCTCGTGGCCACCGCCCTGATCGCCCTCCTGGCCGGCGAAAGCAAGCCCGCGGCCGGCACCACCATGGACTGGCTGGGCGTGTTCTTCATCGTCATCGCGGTGGGCGCCCTGCTCACGGCCCTCAACGAGGGCTCCAAGCTGGTGGGCGCATTCTCCACAGGCCCTCTGATGCTCGCCATCGGCCTGACCGTGGTTGCCGCCGCAGCGTTCTTCGCCTTCTGGACCGTGGAGAAGCGCGCCAAGGCACCCATGGTGGAAACCGTCCACCTGCGCCAGCGCTCCACCTGGGCACCGCTGCTGACCACCACCCTGACCATGACCGGCATCTTCGCCGTCATCAACGGCATTGTCCCTGCCTATGTGCAGGCGGCGGCCCCGGGCTTCGGCGTGGGACCCACCGAGATGTCGCTCATCATCCTCACCCCGTACGCCCTGCTCGGCTGGGTCATCGGCCCCATCAGCGGCCGCCTGGCCCCGGTCCTCGGCTACACCAAGGTCCTGCGCATCGGCATGGTCGGCAGCATCGCGGCCCTGGCCATCATCGCCTTCTTCGGCCTCAGCAGCCTGCCCATGATGATCGCCGGAACAGCCTTGCTGGGCATCATGTATGCGGGTACGGTCAACATCATGCTGAACGGACTCGGAGTGGTCCTCTCGCCGCAGGGCAACCCCGGCTTCCTGCCAGGCATGAACGCCGGCGCTTTCAACCTCGGCGCAGGCCTGAGCTTCCTGGTGCTGCCGGCCATCCTGGTGGCAACCTCCGCCCTGGGTGACGCCAAGGCCTCCTACCTGACCGTGGTGGTGACCGGGCTGGTCATCACCGTGGCGGCGTTCGCCGCCTCGCTGCTGATCCCGAAGCCCGTCGAGGCCGAGGTAGCCAAGTGACGCCGGAAACCACAGGCGGCCGGATCGTCGTCGTCGGATCCCTCAACGCGGACCTGACCATCTACTGCGAGCGGCTCCCGCTCCCCGGCGAGACCGTCCACGGCAACGGCTTTGCCGTCAATCCCGGGGGCAAGAGCGCCAACCAGGCGGTGGCCGCCAGCAAGCTCGGCGGGCACGTGAGCCTGGTCGGCGCGGTGGGCGACGACGCCAACGGGGCCATGCTCCTGGCTTCCACCGCCGGCGCCGGCGTGGACATCTCCCGCGTCCGCAGCTCCTCGGTCGCGGCCACCGGCGTGGCGGTCATCTCCGTGGACGCGCACGGGGAGAACAGCATCATCATCTCGGCAGGCGCCAACGGCACCCTGTCCCCCGCCGACGTCGCGGACGCCACGGACGCGTTCGAGCGCGCCGCCGTCGTCTGCCTTTGCCTTGAGGTCAGCCTCGAGACGGTCGCGGCCGCCGCACAGGCAGGGCACGACGCCGGCGCAACGGTTCTGCTGAACCTCTCGCCGTACGCGGAGATCCCGCAGAGCCTCGCGAACCTGAGCGATGTCCTGCTGGTGAACGCGCACGAGGCCTCGCTGTTCCTGGGCGATGCCGAGGTGCCTGGCGCCGGTGCCGACGCCGCGGCCTGGGAGCCCGTCCGGATGCAGTTCGCCGCCCGCGGCCTGGAGCGTGTGCTGGTGACGCTCGGCGCCCACGGTTCCGTGGTGCTCGACTCGCAGGCGGCCGAAGGCTCGCGGATCACCCGGGTTGCGCCCACCAAGGTCAACGCGGTTGACACCACCGGTGCGGGCGATGCCTTCACAGGCGCCGTCGCCGCCCGGCTCGCAGCCGGGGAATCCCTGGCCTACGCCGCCTCCTTCGCCTCCGTGGCCGCCGCCCTGGCCGCCACCAAGAAGGGCACCCAGGCTGCCTACCCGGCAGTCGAAGACGTGGAACGGCGCCTGGCGTCCTAGCTTTCCTCCAGCGCTGCCCCCGCCGTGCCCTCGTGGCTCGGCGGGGGCAGGTCCTGTTAAGCACCGTCAAGCGCCCGCGAAGACCATCCGATTATGCGTGATTTAAAAGCCTTCTCTCATTTCCATTCGATGGATAAACTGATTGAGGCTTGCTGGGGCCGTCCTTCGATACGAAAGATGCTTATGCTCCCCCTCATTGATTCCCTGGAAATCTCCACCCTTCGCTACAGCGTCCGCGGCCCGGTCTTCGCGCCGGCGGACCCTGGCTTTGACGCCGAAGTGGCAGCCTTCAACCTCTCCACCAGGCACACCCCCGACGTCGTTGTCGGGGCACTTGACGCCGACGATGTCGCCGCGGCAGTTGCGTGGGCGGCCCAACGCGGCCTCTCCATCTCCGTCCAGTCCACCGGGCACGGAGCCACCAACGCCATCGAGGGCGGGCTGCTCATCAGCACCCGCCGCATGCAGGAGCTGGAGATCGATCCGCTCGAAATGACCGCCCGGGTCGGCGCGGGCGTCCAGTGGAAAGCCGTGGTTGACGCCGCCGGCCC
This sequence comes from Arthrobacter sp. CJ23, assembly GCF_024741795.1. Lineage (NCBI taxonomy): Bacteria > Bacillati > Actinomycetota > Actinomycetes > Micrococcales > Micrococcaceae > Arthrobacter > Arthrobacter sp. CJ23. The sequence continues at coordinate 4,146,964 of NZ_CP102950.1, forward strand.
GCTGGGCCTGATGGGCCTCCATGGGTCCACCACCGACGTCGGCGTGGTGGGCTACACGCTGGGCGGCGGCCTGCCCGTGATGGGCCGCAAGTACGGCTTCGCAAGCGACCACGTCATTGCCTTTGAGCTGGTGACGGCCGATGGCACCCAGCAGCGCGTGACTCCGCGAAGCGACCCCCGGCTGTTCTCCCTGCTCCGGGGCGGCAAGGGAAACCTGGGCATCGTCACGGCCATGGAGTTCAAGCTGTTCCTGCTCGGGGAGTTCTACGCCGGCGGCATCTACTATCCGGGCGGGCATGCCCGGGAGGTGCTCACCGCCTTCAAGGCCTGGGCGCCGTCGCTCCCGGCTGATGTGTCGGCGTCGCTGGCCTTCCTGCGCCTGCCCGATCTTGAGATCGTGCCGGAACCGCTGCGCGGGCAGTTCATGATGCACCTGCGCTTCGCGCACCAGGGAACAGCGTTCGAGGGGGCGGAGCTGCTCCGGCCCATGCGGAAATGCGCCCCCATCGCCATGGACAGCGTGCGCCCCCTGCCGTACACGGAGATGGACTCGATCCACCAGGATCCGGACCAGCCCGTGCCCGTCCGGGAAGGCGGCTTCATGCTGGAGCGCCTGGACGACGACGCCGTGGAGGCCCTGCTGGCGCTGCTGGGGCCCGGCGTCGAAAGCCCGCTGCTACTGGCCGAATTGCGGCTCATGGGCGGCGAGCTGTCCACGGCGCCGGCAGGCGGCGACTGCATCGGGCCTCGGGACGCGGCCTTCAGCTTCTTCGGAGCCGGCCTGGCCGTGCCGCCGTTCGTGGCGGCGCTGCCCGGCGAATTTGCGCGGATCCGGGAGACCCTGGCCCCGTTCTCCACGGGCGGCAGCTTCATCAACCTGCACGGTCGCTTCGGCGATGCCGCGGACCGGGCCAAAGCCTGGACACCTGAGGCCTACGAGCGGCTGGTGGAGGCCAAAGCCAGCCTGGATCCCCAGAACCTCTTCCGCCACGGCCACGTGGTGGAACCGGCAGGCGTGTAGCCATCCCACCTGGATCAATCAGGCGCCGTAGCCAAGCACTGCGGCGCCTGTCCTGTTGCCTGTCCGCAGGGGCGCAGCAAGCGTAGGCTCAGTGCATGTCGGCTGCAGTCAGCATCGCGGGTCTCGTCAAGTCCTTCGGAGGCTTCAGGGCCTTGGACGGCCTGGACCTGGACGTCCGCGAAGGCGAGGTCCACGGCTTCCTCGGCCCCAACGGCGCGGGCAAGTCCACCACCCTCCGCATCCTGCTGGGCCTGCTGCGGGCCGATTCCGGACGGGTGGAAATCCTGGGCGGCGATCCATGGCGGGACGTTGTTCCGCTCCACCGGCGCATCGCCTACGTGCCGGGGGACGTCAGCCTGTGGCCCAGCCTCACGGGCGGCGAAGCGATCGACCTGCTGGGCAGGCTCCGAGGCGGTCTGGACCTGAAGTTGCGGGCGGAGCTTCTGGAGGTCTTCGAGCTGGACCCTTCCAAACGCGGCCAGGCCTACTCCAAGGGCAACCGGCAGAAGGTGGCCATTGTGGCGGCCTTGTCCTCAAACGCCGAGCTCCTCATCCTGGACGAACCCACCGCTGGCCTGGATCCGCTCATGGAGGCGATCTTCCGCGAGGAGATCCGCAGGCAGAGGGCGCGCGGCCGCAGCGTCCTGCTCTCCAGCCACATCCTCGCCGAGGTGGAAGCGTTGTCGGACCGTATCAGCATCATCCGCCGGGGAAAGGTGGTGGAGACGGGCAGCCTTGAGCAGATGCGCCGCCACGTCCGGACCAACGTCACCGCCACCCTCAGCGACGGTGCCACCCCGCTCGGCGGGCTGCCCGGCGTAGACGATCTCAGGATCGAGGGCCGTCGCGTGCGGTTCAGCGTGGACGAGGGATCGCTGGCGGCCGCCATGGGCGCCCTTGCCCTGCATGGCCTCACTGCCCTGACCGTCACGCCGCCCAGCCTGGAAGACCTCTTCCTGCAGCACTACGGCGAGCGCCTCCACCCCGACGACGGTGAAGACGACGGTGAAGACCACCGTGACACCGACGACGGCGGAGGGAACCTCCGGCAGTGAGCGGCACCCAGTTCACCGGAACCCTGCTCCTGCTGCGGCATGCCATCCGCCTGGACCGCTGGAAGCTGCTTCCCTGGCTGCTGATTTTCGGGGCCATCCCCACGGCGACATACGCCGCCTACAGCTCCATCTTCACCTCGCCCGCCGAGGCCTTGCTGCTCCAGGCCACCCTCACCACCAACCCCGCGTTCGCCCTGCTGTTCGGACCGGCCACCGACCTCACCACGGCCATCGGCTTCGTCACCTGGCGCGTGCAGATGTTCAGCATGTTCTTCGTGGCGCTGATGGCGGTCTACGCCGTCACCCGGCACACCCGTGCCGCCGAGGACTCGGGCCAGGCCGAGCTGGTGGACTCCGGCGTGGTGGGCCAGCACGCGAGGCTGGCCTCCGCCGTCCTCCTGGCCTGGATCGCGTCCGCCGCGGTGGGCCTGCTGGTGGGCGGGACGCTGGCATCCGCGGGAGCCCCGCCGTCGGGCGCTTTCGCCCTCGGTGCGCTGCTGGCGGGGATGGGCGTCGCCTTCGCCGGAGTCGCGGCGGTGACGGCCCAGCTTGGCTCGGCGGCCCGGACGGCCAACACCCTGGCCGTGTCCGTGCTCGGGATCAGCTACCTGCTGCGGGGTCTGGGCGATACCCTCACGGATGCAAGCTGGCTGCTGTGGACGAACCCCATGGGGTGGGCGGAGCGGATCCGGCCGGCCACGGACAACAATTTCTGGCCGCTGGCCCTGCTTGCCGCGGCGGGTGCCATCCTCACGGTGCTGGCCGCGTGGCTGCGCTCCCGGCGGGATTTCGGCCTGGGCATTATCCCGGGGCGGCCCGGTCCCGCTCAGGGCCAGGCGGGAATCTGGGGGCTCACCTCCCGGCTGGACCGCGGGGCGTTCTGGACCTGGGGAGTGAGCCTGGTGGCGCTGGGATCGGTGTACGGGCTGGTCACCAGCACCATGGCCACGGTGTTCGCGGACAACCCCTTCATCAAGCAGATGATCGCCTTCCGGGTGGCCACCGAGGAGCAGCTGCTCATGGCCTTCGTGGGCGTGCTGCTGCTGGTGCTGACGCTGATCAGCGGGGCCTTCGGCATCCACCTCGCCCTGCATTTCTACGCGGAGGAGGAGGAACGCCGGGCGGAGTGGGTCCTGTCCGCGCCGTTGTCCCGCCTCGGGTACTTCACGCCGACGGCGGTCCTCGCCATCCTGGCGCCGGCCGTGGGCCTCATGCTGGGCGCCCTGGCCCTGGCGGCCGGGGCGAAGGTGACGGGCTCCGCCGCGGACACGGGCACGGTCCTGCGGCAGGCCCTCGCCCAGCTGCCGGCGCTGTGGCTGGCCGCCGCCGTCGCCCTGGCCTTGGTGGGCCTGGCTCCCCGCCTGCGAGGGCTGGCATGGCTGCTGCTGGTGTACTGGTTGCTGCTGACGATGTTCGGCCCGGTGCTGAAGCTCCCGGACTGGCTGCTGAACACGAGCCCGTTCCATGTGGTGCCGAATGTTTCAGCGCCCGACGCCGATTGGTTGCCGGTGTGGTGGACGCTGGCGATTGCGGCGGTGCTGTTGGTATCGGCGCTGGCGGGCTACCGCCGTCGGGATCTGGTCTGCACCTGACCCCGGGACCTCGAAAACCGGCCGCCCGGCCTTCACACACCATCGATTTTACAAAATCGCGGCCGGGGGCCTCCGGGGTCTAGCCAAGACCGGCCGGCATGCACGATGCTTGCTGCATGTACTCAGCGTCGAGCCCATACCGCATCATTACTGTCTGCACCGGCAACATCTGCCGCTCCCCCATGGCGGAGCTCATGTTGGCCGAGGCCTTGAAGGCCCAAGGGCTGGGAGGGGACGTGGAGGTCGACTCCGCGGGGACCACCGCGTACGAGGCCGGACACCCCATAGATCCCCGGGCGGCCCGGAAACTCGACGCCCACCACATTCACTCGGCCCACCATGTTGCCCGGGCGTGGCGTCAGGAATGGTTCGGCGAGCGCGACCTCATCCTGGCCCTGGACGTGGACCACTACGGCTGGCTCCACGAGACGGCCCCGGACGGCGAATCGCTCGCCAAGATCCGCATGCTGCGCAGCTTCGATCCCGCCATGGCCGGCCGCAGCACCCTGGACCTGGGCATCGAGGACCCTTGGTACGGCGGGCACCAGGATTTCGACTCCACCTGGACCCTCATCCAGGCCGCCATTCCGGGCATTGTGGAGCACGCCCGCACGGCCATCACGGACAGCTCCGGCAAGCCGTTCGGAGGGAACCGCCTGGACCATAAGCAGGTAACCTCTATTTCATGACCCCCGCACCTGTGATCATTGCCGTCGACGGACGGTCCGGCGCAGGAAAGACCACCCTGGCCGTTGAACTGGCCGCCCGCCTCCGCGAGCATCACAAGGTGTCGCTGTTCCACCTGGAGGACATCTACCCCGGCTGGAACGGCCTGGCCGCGGGCATCGAACGGTATGTCACCACGGTCCTGACGCCCCTGAGCCAGGGCACAGCAGCGGAATGGGTCAGCTGGGACTGGGAAAAGCACTACGACGGCACACAGTTCGTCACCTTGCCGGCGGAAATCGTGATCGTGGAGGGCGTTGGCGCCGCCGCGGCGGCCGCCCGGCCCATGCTGGACGCCGTCGTCTGGGTGGATGCCCCGGGTGAGGAACGCCGCCGCCGGGCCCTGGCCCGCGACGGCAGCAGCTACGAACCCTACTGGGACCGCTGGGCCGCCCAGGAGCAGGAATGGCTGGATGCGGACCCCGTGCAGGGCAGCGCCGACATCCGCGTCCTCAACCACGCCGACGGCAAGGCCCCCGGCGATGTCCTGCAGGCCCTGAACTACCTGCCCGCCCTTGCCTCCGTGCTGGTCCCCGAACTCAGCGCCCGCCGCGGCCTGCAGCTGCGGTCCGAGAAGCTCGACGCCGTCCCGGATGCGGCCGCCCTCTTCGAGACCCTGTACGGGGCATCGGACAACGCCGTGTGGCTGGATTCCTCCAACGCCGCCACGGTGCACGGCGCTGTGGCGGCCGGCGCTGTCCCCGACGCTGGCCGGGTCCACAGCCCGGCCGCCGAGCGCAGCCGCTTCAGCATCCTCGCCGACGACGCAGGGACGTTCGGCCAGTCGGTCCTGCACAGTTCGGGGGCCACCCGGCTGACGGCCGGCTGCGCCACCGTGGAAACCAGCGGGCCGTTCTTCCGCTGGCTGGACTCCGTGTGGGGGCGCCGCGCCGTGCGCGCCCCGCGCGGCTACGAGGGCCAGTTCACCCTGGGCTGGCTGGGCTACCTCGGCTACGAACTCAAGCGCGAAACCGGCGGCAGCGACGTCCGCTCCGAAACGCCGGACGCCGCCCTGCTCTTCGCGGGCCGGGCCGTGGTGATCGACCACCGCGAGCGGGCCGTCTGGCTCCTGGCCCTGGACGCCCCCGACGCCGATGACTGGTTCCGGCTGGCAGCCGAGGCCGTGCGGGCCGCCGCCGCGCCGCCCCGTGGAGAAGCCGCCCCGCGCCTCAGCGAAACAACCCCCGCGGAGGCGACAGCCGCCGTCGGGAGCCCCGCTTTCCCGCTCGAGTTCAGCAGCCGCGACACCGCCACCGGATACAAGGGCAAGATCGCCGATGCCCAGCACGAAATCGACGAGGGCAACACGTACGAGGTCTGCCTGACCACCACGTTGGAGGCGGCGGACCCGGGGCTGGACCCGTGGCAGAGCTACCTGGCCATGCGCCGGCGCAATCCCGCCCCGTTCGCCAGTTACCTGCGCTTCGGCGGCCTGGCCGTGGCCAGCACCTCGCCCGAGCGTTTCCTGCGGATCGCCTCCGACGGCGGCATGCGGGCCGAGCCGATCAAGGGCACCCGCCGCCGGGCCGACGATGCCGTGGCGGACGCCGCGCTGCGCGAGGACCTGGCCACTTCGCTCAAGGACCGGGCCGAGAACATCATGATCGTGGACCTGCTCCGCAACGACCTGAGCCATTTCGCCGTCCCCGGCTCGGTGACCGTGAGCCGGCTGTGCGCGATCGAAAGCTACGCCACGGTGCACCAGATGGTCAGCACCATCGACGCGCACCTGCGCCCGGGGGCGCCGCGGGCCGAGGCCGTCGCGGCCGCGTTCCCGGCCGGATCGATGACCGGGGCGCCGAAGATCAGCACCATGGATATCCTGGACCGCCTCGAGTCCGGCCCGCGCGGCGTCTATTCCGGGGCGATCGGCTACTTCTCGCTGAACGCGGCCACGGACCTCGCCGTCGTGATCCGGACCCTGGTGATGGCCGCCGACGGCGACGGGCGGCGCACGCTCAGCCTCGGCGTCGGCGGTGCCATCACGGCCGATTCCTCCATGGAGGACGAGTACGAGGAGATCCGGACAAAGGCCTTCGGTGTGCTGTCGGCGCTCGGCGCGGAGTTCCCCGCGGGCTGAGTTCAGTCGTGCTCCTCCGTGCGGGCCCGCACGGTGCGGGCGTCGTTGCGGGTCAGGAAATAGTAGAAGACGCTGGCCAGGACGGCCCCCACGAACCACGAGTACGGGCCCAGGCCCGAGCCTCCCGGCAGGAAGGTCTGCAGCGCCGGGACCAGCGCCATGACGGCCGCGACGGCGGCGGCCGGGACCAGCGCGGCAATTGCCTTCAGGTTCCAGCCCTTCGTGTAGAAGTAGAGGCCCGTTTCGTCCTCGTGGTACAGGTCCGAGACTTTGCAGCGCTGGTGCCGGATGCGGAAGAAGTCCGTGAAGATGACGCCGAACAGCGGGCCAAGCAGCGCGCCGAGGCCGCCCAGGAAGTAGACGATCACCACCGGGCTGCTGAACAGGTTCCAGGGCAGGATCACGATGGCCAGGACGGCGCTGATGAGGCCGCCGCGGCGGAAGTCGATCCGGTGCGGGGCCACGTTGGCCAGGTCGTAGGAGGCCGAAACGAAGTTGGCCACCACGTTGATGCCGATCGTTGCCACCACGAACGTCACGGCGGCGATGATGGTGATCCAGGGGTTGTCGATGGCCTGGACAATGGCCACCGGGTCCGTGATGACCTTGAAGATGTCCTGGCCGCGGTACTGCGACTCGGTGAAGTAGGACGCCGCGCCGGCCGTGACCACCACGGTGACCAGGGCGAAGGCGATGAAGTTGACGGGAAGACCCCAGAAATTGCCGCGCAGGATGGTCCTACGGTCCGGGGCGAACCGCGAGAAGTCGCAGAAGTTGAGCAGCAGGGCCGAGAAGTACGTGACGGTCAGGGCGATGGCGGAGAAGAACTGCGCCACAGCGGCGGGCCCGTCCAGGGGTGCGACGCCGGGGATCGAGAGGCTGAACTTGTCCCCCGCCTGCACCACGATGTAGATCGCGAGGGCGAACATCGCCACCCAGATGGCCGGGCCCGCCCAGTCCTGGAACTTGCGGACGGTTTCCATGCCGCGGCGGATCACCAGCAGCTGGACCGCCCACAGGACCAGGAACGCGGCCCAGCCGATCGGGGTCAGGCCCAGGACGTGGGGCACGTCCGGTCCGTCCAGCGGCATGAGTTCGGGCCACACCGAGAAGAGCAGCACCAGCACGGCTTCGGAGGCCAGCCAGGTCTGGATGCCGTACCAGGCGATGGCGATCAGGGCACGGATCAGGGCGGCCAGGTTGGCGCCGAAGAGCCCGAAGGACATCCGCGCCAGCACGGGATAGGGGACGCCGGTTTTCTGGCCCGCCGTGCCGGCGAAGTTCATGAGGAAGTAGACCAGCGTGATGCCCACGACCAGGGCCAGGAAGACCTGCCAGCCCACCAGCCCGGTGATGAAGAGGCCCGCCGCGAAGGTGTAGCCCGCGATGCTGTGGACATCGCACATCCACAGGGCAAAGAGGCTGCGGACCCGCCAGTTCCGCTGCCTGGCCGGGGCAAGGTCCTCATTCCAGAGCCTGTCGCTGACCAGGCGGCCTTCGGCGAGGATCCGCACCTTCTCCGGATGCTCGTCACCCGGCCCGGGCGGTACCGGTGCACTGGGAATTTCGTCTTTCAGCCCCATGACGCCTCCGAATACGACGGCCGCCTGCATAGGCCGCAGGAGTTTCACTATTGCACGCGGCCCGGGGGCGTGCAATGGTGCCGGGACCCGCAACGGGGAGAACTACCCATGGGCCCGGAATGCGCCGGCGCGGCGATCCGCATAGGGTGGATGAGCGGAAATGTGTGGTCTTAAGGCCTTGGGGAAACAGGAGCAAAATGAGGAAATTGATTGCAGCACTCGCCATGGCCGGCCTCGCCGGCCTCACGGCCTGCGCCCCGGCAAGCGAAGCCCCTGCACCGGCCAGCACCGCGCCGGCGTCGGGCAATAGTGTCGCAAAGCCGTCGAAGTCCGCGTCGGCGGGTGCCTCCACGGGGGCCTTAGGCGTCAAGGAATCATGCGAGCGCTTCAACTCCCTCGTCGTCGATCTCAGGGCTGTGAAGGCTGAAGACTCCGATGGCTACGATGACATCTACTTCCGCGCCCAGGAGGCCAAGGACGCTGCCACCGGCGACATCAAGGGTCTCTTCGCGGCCGTGAGCATGCTGGCGCTCGATCGCTCTCTCGGCGAGACACCCTCGAAGCAGTCCCAGGACGCCATCCGCGATGCCGTGTTCGCCAACGCCGGTGAGTGCACAGCTGAAGATGTCACGCTGACCTACTGAAGACTCATGGATGCCGTCAGCCCACGCTGACGGCGCCCACAATCTCTTTCAGCAGATCGATCCGGGGCTCCACCTCGGGATTGACCACGGGCCAGATCACCACGATGCCGAGGAACCGGTTGTTCTCCCACACGCCCACTGTCGCGGCGGACTTCGCCGCACCGTCCGCGTCCAGGTAACCGGTCACGACGGCGTACGTCGCCTTGCCGGGCAGCTGCAGTTCGCCTTCGGCCAGGATGCTTCCGCCACGCTCGTTGAGGTAATAGTCAGACTTGATGTGTGCCCAGGCGTTGGCCCCGGCGGGGCTGTCAACTGACTGGCCATCATCGATAACCGTCACCAGGATGCCGCCCAGGAGTCCGTACTGTTCGGTGTTGGGACCCGCCGTCGACTCCGTCATGAGCTCTGTGAACTCCGGAAAGTCTGCGGTAAAGCCCAAAGGGGAATCAATGTGCGTTGGCATAGTGTGGTTGCTCCTCAGCAAGATCGGGACGGGACTGTCTGACAGCGGTCTCAGAGCCGCTCAAGCTTCCCGTCGTTCGGGACCTTGTGGTACGTCGTCACGTTGGTTGTTGTCTGGCTCTCGGTGCTGAGCTTGACCTCGCCGGCTTTGAAGTCGGCCCCTGCCTCGTTCTTGGCCGTCAGCACGCTATTCACCTGGACCGTGGCCGAACCGGCGTCGTAGAGCTTGGCTGCATCGTCCGCGGCGGCGGAGTGGTTCTGCATCGCCACGTTTTGCAGATAGCTGTCAATCAGCGCCTTGTTTTCCGGCGTGTACGCAATGTCGACCTTCACGGTGCCCTGCGTTCCGGCCGTGATACTGGATTCAACGTTGGCCGTCTTGAGGTCCACACCTTCCTTGAAGCCCTGGGCCACGGTCCCCTCCATGGACAGCGCCACGGAGCTGATGCGGTTGTCCTTGTCCAGCTTCACTTCCAGGGCACCTTTTCCGGACGCCTCGAACGTTTGACCGTCCAAGTCCAGGGACGCCGCGGCGGTGGCCTCCCCGGTGCCCGTCGAGGTTCCGTCGCCCAGGTTCTTCTCGTAGCTCAGCGACAGCGAGGCGTTGGCCGAGGAGCCGGCGCCTGCAGCCTCAACATCCAGGGACAGTGAACCCTTGACCTTGTCCTGCTGGCCCGTGGATCCATTGTCATCGGCGGCTTCGTTGATGGTGTCCAGCACGTAGTCCGGCGTATTCGAGGCGGCGTCCTTGACCTCGCCGATGCTGTCCGGCGGCAGGTCCTTGTACATCTGGTCACGCGCGGCCCGGGCTTCTTCGACGCTGTCAAAGGAGTACTCGCGTGATGCTTCGCCCTCGAGCGTGACTCCGGCCGTTCCTGAGGTGTCGTTGACTCCCAGCCCAAGGTTTCCGTAGACCTTCATGGTGGCCGTGCCGTCGGCATTTTCGACGACTTCGGCACCGACTTCAGCGCCGCCATGGAGCCAGGCTGCCCGCCAGTCAAGAGTCGCCTTGTCGGTCTGCTTGGAGACCGGAATATCGGACGTGGCCAGCTCCTGGAGGTGTTTCCGGGCCTGGTCCTGGGCGGAGTCCGGAATACCGCCGTCCATCTTCATGAGCTGCAACGCAAGGGGCCCGCCCTCGCCTTCGCCCTCGATGAGGTACTTCCTGTCTTCGGCCGACAGGCCGGCCCACCAATTGGCCTGCTCCTCGGGGCTGGCATTGGCCATCGCCTCCAGGCCCGCTTCGAGCCCATTGCGGTGTTTCTCGGCGGCGGCGGCCTCGCGGGCCCGCTCCTGGAGCCAGTCCAGGCCGCTCCCGATCTTCCCCGTAAGTTTGTCCAGCACGGAGGGGCGGCTGCCGCCGGTGCTCGCGGACGACGCGTTCTCCTGCTCCTCGGCATGCCGCAGCAGGACCCGGGAGTTCTCCCGCAGGCTGGCCACCACCCGCTCGATGCCGGGGTGGTGGCGGCTGGTCCAGTCCTGCCGGAAGTTCTCGCCGTCGTTGCCCTTCCAGGGAGCCGCCATGATCTGCCCCTGCAAGGAAGAGGCATTGTTGCTGAGGAGGGTGGCGGCCTTGTCCGCGGCCTTGGCCAGCGCGCGCAGCTGGTTTACATCAGCGCCGTAGAAGGTCATCCGTCCCCCGGGGAAGTTGTTCGGTCAGTGGCGTATCGCCGGTCCATATCCTTGCACGGCGGTCCGCCCGCTGCCATGGGCATCAGTCCCCATGGGGCTACTGCAGGGTCGCCGTCAGCCGCGCCACGTTGTCCACGTACTTGGCGATCATGGGCCGGTGCAGCCAGTCCTCCAGCGTCAGTTCCCGTGACACCTCCCGGTAGCCGGATTCCACGGAGCGCATCAGGTCAACGGTCTCCGCGCCGAGCAGCATCACCGAGACCTCCATGTTCAGCGAGAACGAGCGCATGTCCATGTTGCTGGAGCCAAGCACGGCCACCTGGTCGTCGATGGTGAAGTGCTTCGCGTGCAGCACGGACGGCGCCCGGTAGAGGTAGATGCGCACGCCGGCCTCGAGCAGTGCCTCGTAGTAGGAGCGTTGGGCGTGGTGCACCAGGAACTGGTCGCCCTTCTCCGAGACGAACAGTTCCACGTCAACGCCGCGCTGCGCCGCCGTCGTGATCGCATAGAGAAGGGAATCGTCGGGCACAAAGTAGGGACTGCAGACGGAGATCCGGTGCTGCGCCGAGTAGATGAGGGTATTGAAGAGCCTCAGGTTGTTTTCCGTGACGAATCCCGGGCCGCTGGGGACCACTTGGGCGGTCACGCGCCCCGGCGCGGGGCTGGCGGGCAGGCGCAGCTGGTATTCGAGCGATTCGTCGGTTTCGCTCAGCCAGTCGGTCGCGAAGACCACGTTGAGGGTGGCCACGATCGGGCCCTCCATGCGGGCCATGAGCTCCACCCATTTGCGTCCCGCCCGGCGGTGCGCGGGGTTGTTGTAGGAGGGTTCGATCAGGTTCTGCGAGCCCGTGAAGGCCACCTGGCCGTCGATCACCAGGATCTTGCGGTGGTTGCGCAGATCCGGGCGGCGCCACTGGCCGTGGATCGGCAGCAGCGGCAGCATCCTCCGCCACTGGATGCGGCTGCCCTTGAGGCGCCGGACCAGCCGGCGGTAGCCCTTGATGCGCAGGGTGCCGATGTGGTCGAACAGGAGCCGGACGGCGACACCGCGGACGGCGGCGTTCTCCAGTTCGGTGAGGAGCTCGTCCGTGACGGAGTCGCTGCTCATGATGTAGAACTCGGCGTTGACGTACTCCTTGGCGCCGCGGACGGCCTCCGTCATGGCCTTGATGGATTCCTCGTAGCCGGGGATGAGTTCCACGGTGTTGCCGTCCACCATGGGCAGCGAGCCGAGCCGGCGGTTCAGTTCGCCGGCCGAGACCACCCATTCGGGGCCGTCGTAGTGGCTTGCGACGTCGGCCAGCGCCGAGGTGCCGGCCCGCACCCTTTGGTTGACTTCCTCCTGCTGTTCCCGGCGGCGGCGGGAGAGCCGGAAGTTGCCGAACAGCAGGAAGAGGATGAAACCCACCGAGGGGATCAGGAAGACGGCCAGCAGCCAGGCCATGGCCGTGGTGGGCCGGCGGTTCCCCGGAATGACGCCCAGCATCACGATGCGCAGGATGATTTCCCCGATGGCCCAGACGCCCAGCAGCCACGTCCATTCCAGTCCCAGCGGAAACGGAAAAAGCACTCGACAACCCCCATGGTCCAAGAACTTGATGGTCACAACAAACCGTGAGCCCCAGCCTAATCCCCAATGCCTCCCTAACCTCGCTTCGCTTCGGCCAGGGAACCCTGGCATCGTGGGCCCATGCGAGGGGCCCCGGCCGAGCGCAGCGAGGTTGGGGAGCAAGTTAGGCGCTAATCCCCAATGCCTCCCTAACCTCGCTTCGCTTCGGCCAGGGAACCCGGGCATCGTGGGCCCAGTCAATGCCGCGGACATGGGGCCGCACTAAGCTTGAGGCATGACCTCTCCTGCCCCCACGGTCCTCGTCTTCCTGGACCCCGCCTTCGAAAACGGCCGCATCGTCGATCCCAGCCAGCCGCAGCTCATGGCCACCGACCTCGGTGCGACACGCGGCGATGGCGTGTTCGAGTCGCTTCTGGCCGTCGAGGGCCGCGCCCGCAAGGTGCAGGCACACCTAAACCGCCTGGGCACGTCCGCCGAGGCGCTGGACCTGGTCATCCCCGCGCAGGACGCCTGGCGCCGGGCCATCGATACCGCCATCACGGAGTTCCGCAGCACCCACCCGGCTCCCACACCCGCCGAGGACGAGGTGGTCGTCAAGCTCCTGGTCACCCGCGGCGTGGAAGGCGCAGCAGGGAGCACCTGCTGGGTGCAGGCTTCGCCGTCGCCCGCGGGCAGCCGCCGTCAGCGCGAGACAGGCATCGACGTCGTGCTCCTGGACCGCGGTTTCGACACCGACGCCGGCGAGCGCGCCCCCTGGCTGCTCCTCGGCGCCAAGACGCTCTCCTACGCCGTCAACATGGCCGCACTGCGGTACGCCCACAAGCAGGGCGCGGACGACGCCATCTTCACCTCCACGGACGGCCGCGTCCTGGAGGGCCCCACGTCGACCGTGCTCTTGGCGCACCTTGAAACCGCCGACGACGGCACCGGGAGCAAGACCATCCGGCGCCTCATCACGCCTCAGCTGGACAGCGGCATCCTTCCGGGCACCTCGCAGGGCGCGCTGTTCGCCGCGGCCAAGGCCGCCGGCTGGGAGCTCGGCTACGGCCCGCTGGTCCCGCAGGACCTGTTCGACGCCGACGCCGTCTGGCTGATCTCGAGCATCCGCCTGATCGCCCCGGTCAACCACATCAACGGCCGGGAAATCGGCACCGTGGCCATGCGCAAGCAGCTCACAGCCGAACTCAACGAGCTGTTCGCCGGGATAGAGTAAAAGGCCGGATATTCGACATCTTGTCACGTCTTATCGACTTTATGTGATGGCAATTCTCGGATAGTGAAGTGATACTCGACTTGCAATTGCCGGCGCAATTCTGATTGCCGTATTTCGACGGCAGGATTCTATTGTGAACGCATTCCATCAGTGGTTCACTAATGCCAGTGATCCCTGCTGGGGCGGGTGAACTCCCTCTCTGTCCGGCGGGGCACCCTGTTTTCACTGTGCCGTGAAAACAGACAGGCTGATGGAGGGCATCATTGTGAGTGCAGTTTCTTCGTCCCAGAATTTCAATCACGGATTTCCCACACCCGGACCCCAGGATCCTTCATCGCAGAAGGTGATGGACCATGTGTTTTTCCTGAGCGAAGGGGAATGGAAAACCGTTCGCGAGGAAGAACAGTTCGACCATATCGTGATCGGCAGCGGGTTCTGCGGCTACGCCTTCGCCGAGCGGACCCTGACCGTCAACCCGCAAGCTCGGATCCTCATCATCGAGCGCGGCCCGTTCTTCCTGCCGCAGCATTTCCAGAACCTTCCCCTGCCGTACCGGGAGACGCTCGGCGGGCTATCGGAAACGTTCCCCTGGACCCTGGCCGCCGCCACCGCCACCCAGCCGGCCGGCAAGATCTCCTGGCAGCACGGCATGGTCCCGTTCTACGGCGGCCGCTCCATCATGTGGAGCGCCTGGTGCCCCCGACCGGAGGAAGACGAGATGCGGGGCTGGCCGCGCGCCGTCATGGACGCCGCCAAGGCACACTTCACCACGGCGGAGGACCTGCTCAACGTCATCCCGGCCGACCAGATCGACGCCGGGGTGTCCCCCGACGTCGTCGATCTCATCAACAACACCCGCCCGGTGTACGGGATCATGCAGAAGGCCCTCCAGGAACGGCTCGCGGCCGGCCTGCATGAGATCGACTCCGCCACCCGTTCCATGCCGGCACCGCTGGCCGCCGCCTCCGGCGCCAATTCGGGCATCGACTTCGCGAAGTTCTCGACGCCGGCGGTGCTGCTCGAGCTTTCGGACAGGCAGCAGGTCCTTGCCTCGCAGGGCAAAGGTTCGCCGCTGCGCGTTGTCACGGACTGCACCGTGAAGTCCGTGATCCAGCAGGACGGCCGGGCCACGGCCCTGGATACGAGCCGCGGTGTGGTGAACATCGGCGGGGCCAACCTGGTCCTGGCCATGGGCACGCTTCCCCCGGCCACACTGGTGCTCAATTCCTTCCCCCAGGTCCCGGGAGCCGGCGAACACTTCAGTGCCCACTTCATCACGTCGGTGGTGGCCCGGGTCCCGCGTAAGGACTACGACTTCAGCGAGGCCCTCGGCGAGCTGGAACTGGCGGCCATCTACATGGCAGGCAAGAGCCCGGCCGGCATGCAGTACCACGTGCAGCTCTCCGTCCTCTCGGACCGGAAACCGGCCGCAAATGCCCAGAAGTCCGAGCGCTACGCCCCCGACGTCGTCGCCACCGCGTCCATGGCACAGCTGCTGTCCTCGGAGGACTACCTGGTGTTTGTCTGTGCGGTGCTCGGCGAACTGGACGAATCGAATACGGAGAACCACCTGCGCCTCTCCGGCGGCGCGGACACCACCACCAATGTGACCCTGCAGGTGCTGGCCAACGCCACCGACGACGCCACCTGGGACACCATGGACGAAGGCACCTTCCAGATGCTGGAGCGCGTGCTTTCCCCGGGCGGAGCGGGCCAGGTGGAGTACTGGCACGGCGACCCGAACAACGGAAGCTGGGCCTCCGACCGTCCGGGGATCCCCGAACGCCGCGTCCCGGGCCTGGTCCATGAAAGCTCGAGCCTGCCCATCGGCGAAGAAGAAGACGCCGTAGTCGGGATCGACTACCGGCTCAACGGCGTCGGGAACGTCTTTGTCTCCGGGGGCTCCCTCTGGCCCACCGGCGGCTCCTGGAACCCCACCATGACCATGGTGGCCCTGGCCCAGGACCTTGCCGAAAAGCTGGAGGCCGACGGCGGCAAGGGAGTCGCGCCGTGACCGCCGCCGCGGCGCTGGATCCGGCCGTCCTGCCGACGGTGCCGCCGATGACCGTGGCCGACGTGCTGGACAAACAGGACGGCGTCTACTGGGTGGTGAAGGACGCGAATTCCGTGTTCCCGTGGGTCAACCAGAACTTCGCCGACCTGGTGGGCATGAGCAAGGCGGAGCTGGTCGGCCACCAGGACTCGCGCGCGGAACACGTGGCGCACGACAAGGAAGTCATGGCCAGCGGAAAGCCGCTGCTCAACTTCCACGAAACCATCGAGGTGCCCCTCAAGGACGGCGGCATGGTGAACGTGGACATCGTGACGCAAAAAGGTCTCCTGCGGTCCCTGGACACCGGCGCGATCATCGGGATCACCGTGTGCTTCTCGCTGGCGGATCCTCCCAGTGAGTGACATCGGGGCAAGCGCAGGCGACGCGGACCCGGGCGAGCTGGACGCAAAGGACTGGATCAAGCGGCTGGACATGTCGCCGTCGGGGGTTGGCGGCTGGTTCGCCCCGGCGATGGTGAGCGATGAGAACATAGCCGGTTCGGCGCTGCCTCCGCGGTTCGGCGGCGGCGACCATTCGCTCTACAGCTCCAACTGGTACCTGCTCGAAGCCGGTGAGGTGCTGCAGCTGCACACGCTGAAGCAGGACGAGCTGTGGTTCTTCCATCTGGGCACGCCCATCCGGCTTCACGTCTTCTCGCAGGAGGACGGGTACTCGGAAACGGGGTTCGGCCCGGACCCGGAGGCCGGCCAGATCCTGCACGGGGCTGCGCCGCATTCCACCTGGTTCGGCGCCGAACTGGCAGGACCCGGGTTCGCGCTGGTCAGTTGCAGCCTCTCGCCGGGCTATGAGTCGGCGGATTCGGCGAAGCCGACGGAGGAGGAGATCGGGGCGCTCGTGAGCGAGTTCCCCGGGCAGGCGGAGCTGATCCGGCGGCTGGCGGGCGGGTAGCCGACCGCTCAGTAAGGGCCTGCGGGGCGCGCCGTGGTCTCAGCCGGCGCGCTCCGCCGGTTGGTTTCCGTGACGGAGCTCCTCTAACTCACGACGACGGGACGATCGTCAGCGGCTGCGTCGGCCTGGCACAGGAGGCCCGGTCAAAGTCACCACTGTGAGCCGCCCGGTTATTCCTGCCCGTGTCGTCGCACCAGTCAAGGCGGCTCTTGGTGGTTTGTGGGGAATGGGATTCCCGGGTGAGTGTCATGCCGCCGTCCGGACGGCACTTCTCAAGAGAATAACCGATTTGTAGTTTGCCGGGGTGTTGTTGGCTTCGCCTTCGCCTGTCGTGGCGCCGGTTACGATCAGGACTTCGAGCTCTGTCCACCAGCGGCAGACGGTGCGGTAGAGCCTGTTTGTCTCCGGTCGGGCGGCCGCGTCGACCAGCTCCTCCAACTCGGCCTTCGCGGTCGCGGCGTCCTCCAGGGAGCCGCCTCGAAACGTAGGCGCCCATTCGCTGAGGGGAAGGGCGCGCTCGAGGCCCGGCGTCGCCTTGTGAATGGCGATGCCTGGCCGATGATTCGCAGCGGGTTCATCGCTAGAGGTGAGGTCGGAAGGCATTCTCGATCCAAAGCATGCTCGGTCTCTCGACCAGAGCGATGACCCACTCGGCCTTGTCGCGGTCGATGGGTGGGCGCTTGATGGCGATCGTGAGCTCGTGTTCGCCTGAGGGCATGTCGAAGTCATGGAACTGGCCGACGGGTGCCATATGCGGCGCGGGAAACTGGAATTGGCTTCCTTGCGCGCCGTAGAGAAAGGCTCCATCGAGCCACACCCGGTAATGCTCGGTGGAGTTGAACATGAACCGCACGGCTTTCCGGCCGCGCGAGTCGACGTTCAGCCGGAGCAGAAGAATTCGATCCTCGAAGTCCGTGCGCAGCAGCTGACTGCATGTCCCCAAAAGGGCAGAAGATACGAACGGCTTCGTGACCGGCGGTATAATGCCATCGATGGGCGGGAGCTCTGTCTGATCACGGACAGTCCACTTTCCCTGCGTCGTGTTCGTCCACCCGATCTGCACGGGAATCGTGTGGTTAGCGGGATCGAAGGGTGAGCTCTCCGCGGTGGGAGGCGTGCCGGGGAGTCGCGCAGCAAGGTCGATCACCAGGTCGGTGAAACCATCGATCGTCGGTGGCGGCGTAATTCCCGTGATCTCATCGTTCAGAACGAGATCACGTCCGATCGGCTCGAGCCATTTCGAGTCGATCGAGTCCGGGTCGAGGATGCCCAAGAGCGCACCGAGGGATGCGGTGGAGCTGTCCGTGTCCTCACCGCAGTTGTTCGTGATGCAGATTCGCTCGCTGAAGTCCTTACCAGCCAGCCACCCAAGTATGACGAAGCCGGTGTTCGGTCGCACATCCGTGAAATCAGAACGGCCGTATGTGGACATGATGAGCGCCCGCACCTCTTGCCATCCAAGACCGGATCGCACCCAATTCCGAGTGTCATTCACGACCGCAACGATGGCGGAATCTGCAGGGATCCCGGCCAGTGCGCCATCGATAAGACGGTTGATGTCGTCGTCGACGAATGCCAGCGCCTGCAGTCGCGCAAGGAACACCGCGGCGTAGATCCCATCGCCCGCGTGGTCGAAACAGGCGTCTTCATATGCATATGCGCCGGCGAGGTCGGGATCTCCTGGCGCGAGGCACGCCCACAGTTCACTCCTGATCGCAGCGCCCTCTCCGCACGTGAACCAATTGTCGAATGAACCCGTATAGGGCGGTTCGAGTCCTTCGGCGAGGTTTCGCATTCCCACGCCGTACTCATTCCAGGGGAAGGCAACGTGATCGGCCCACGCCTGTGCGATGACGTGACGATCTACCGCTGGCTCAGACATCCCGTCGATCACGCAGGCATAGAGCACCTGAAGGTCGAGGTCGTCGTTCGGCACCATCTCGGCTGGCACTGGAAAGTAGAAGCTCTCATCGAGAGGTCCTTCAAGTCCTTCGAAAGTCTGGCCCAGCGTCCCCCCTACGGCCTTACCCAACCAGCAACCGAGAATCTTCTCCCGTGACATTTTTTCCTTCCGTTTTGATTGAGCTTTGAGAGCTCGCTTCGTCCTGCACTTGCGTCTCAGCTCGTCAATACGAATCCGAAGGTCGTTGTATTACCTGCTTCGTCGTAGACGACGAGAGTATTGTTACCGGCGACTGCCCCGAACGTCCCGGGTTTGACGTAGTTCACGTCGGACCATGCATTGTTCGTCAGGTCCTTAACCACCCCGTTGATCGTGACTTTGTCGATCCGGCCGAGATCATGAAGCTTGAAGCTCACCCGCGAATACGTGCCGTCGCTGCCAACCGTGTAGGACGAACCTTCCTTGACAGTCACGATTGGTGCTGTCGTGTCGATTGTGACGTTGAAGGTGGCGTGTTGAGAGGAATTTCCCGCAACATCTTCCGCGCTGTAGGAAATTGAGTAGCTACCGTCAGTGAGATCAAGGAGGGCTGAATGTGATGCGCTCATTGCACCGTTCGCTGGCGAAGCCGTGCTTTCGATGAGCGTCGCCCCCTGATAGATGTCGGCAACGATCCTGCCGAGTCCGAGGTTGTCGGTCGCTTCCACAAGCACCGACAATGACTGGAACGGACCGCTGATGGTGGGAGACACCAGCGTTGCCTGGGGAATGGTGGTGTCTGTGATCGGCGGCACCGTGACGGCGATCGCTCGACCTTGCTCAACCACACCGGCTGAATCCACCGATCGGTAGCCGAGGATGTAGGAGCCGGATTCAGTGAGGGGCAGTCCGCCCGTCGGTACTGGCGCCCAGTCCTGAGATTCACCGACGATCCGGTACTCGGTGCGGTCAATCGATTTGCCTGGCGCCGCGGTAGCGGTGAACTGCAAGAGAGTCGGGTCGGGCAACGGGGCAGTCGTCACGGCTACTTCGGTGCGTGGCGGCTCGACGACCACAGCTGGGCCCAGGTCGATGAGTTCGACGTCCGTCACCCCGAATTTTGCGGCAGCGTTCGCCCAGAACCGGATGCTGAGCCGGGCGGTGTTTGATGCTGCTACGAACTCCACTGCACTATCAACGAACGCTCCAGAGGTGGGGCCGACCTGTGCCGCGATGTCGCTCGCGGAGAAAGTGTAGGCGCTGGTTACGCCGTAGTGCCAGAAACGGACTTGGCCCTGATCCACGCGGAGGCGCGCCTTGAGTGCGTAGCGATTGCCCGGGGTAACGGAGATCCACTCCTGGTCGACCCCCTTCTGGTTGCTGGTGGAGACTGTCACTTCCTGTATGGATGAACCGTTGGATTGGGTGAGTGAAGTCTGAGCGTTGGGACCGCGACTCCAACCGTCTGCCAGGCCATCGCCGTCGGCGTCCATTGCGAAGTCACCGTTGTTGACGAGGTTGGTAGGCGGGCGTGGGGTGTCCAGCGGTTCGACGAACTGGTTGCGGGCGAAGTGTGACTTCAGCGTCAGCTCCCGATCGGTGGGTTGAGTCGCGATGGCTGCGGCACTGTTAGCGTCGCTGGTCATCGTGTCGGTGTAGTCGAGCTGCCAACCGTGCCAATCGCGGAACGAGTGATAAGTCCAGCTCCAACCGAACTCTTCGAACAGTTCGACCGAATCTCGGATGTACTGAGATGCGCCAGGAGCCCATCGCACGGCGCTGAACTCGCCTACATAGATTGGAACGTCGTACTTTTCTTGGATATCGACGACGGGCTGCATAAGCTCCCGTAGCGTCTCTTTGTTCCAAGTCACGCCATTGTTCGTTCCCGGATATACCATCTTGTCCGGCCAATCCTCGGTTACCGGGCTGCCGTTGTGATAGCCGATCCCTTGATGCGTGTAAGCGTGGAGCTCGTACCAGTGAAAGCTGTAGATGACGTTGTCATCATCGAGGAGCGGGAACTCGCCCTGATACAGCACGGGATACCCAGGGCCGGCGTCGATCCATTCGTTCTCTTTGAATCCCCGCGGAAGCGCCCCGGGGCTTGGCTCAAAGATGATTGGAGTCGCCTGATCGGTCACTCGAATGGCGTCAGTGATTTCCTGCGCCCAGCCCGGCCAGTCCGCTGCTCCCAAGGGCAGTTCGGCGGAGTTGTAGGCCTCGTTGAACAGATCGTAGCCCCAGATGTACTCGCGGTACGGTGCGAGTCTCTGGACGATCTCCTCCCAGCTCGCCACGAGTGCAACGAGAGAGTTTTCATCAGCCCAGAATGTGGGTGAGTTCTTGTTTGCCGGAATCGGCACAGAGTGAAGGTCGATGATCGACATCATGCCCTTGCGTGCTGCCTCGTCAAGTCCCTGCACCGTGAGATCAAGTGACTTGTCCCATGCCTGCTCGAGCGAAACGCTGTGCTGCTGTGCGTATTGCTGCGGGTGGATCTGAAGCCTGACTGCGTTTGCGCCATAGTCGTTCCGCACGGTGTCCGCGTTCTGCGGAGTCAGGCGATCACCGAAAGTGTTGAACCCTCGAATGATCTCGGGCCGATCGATGTGGGGCGCGTCGGTTGTTGCATCGACGGCGGAGGCCGCCTCGGGTGGATAGGTGAGGAGCAGCGAAGCTGCCGCCACAAGAGTGAGCACGGATTTGGATCTCGCCGACCACTTCATCGCTTGGTTCTCCTTGATCAAACTCCGCAGCGCCGTCGTAATCGACGGCGCTCTTGATGATTTCCCTAGAGCGAAGAACACATCGCACGCCTTTGTGTGTTCAGTGACCTGCTCATTCCGCCTCGAGCCAATCTCGAGCGCTTGCGGTCTGAGCAGACGCTACGAAGCCACGACATGCACTGTCAACGAGAGGGGACCACAACCGTGTGTTTAGTGCCACCGGCGCAACTCGCCGCCGGCTGTACCGACTAGTGGTCGGTAGCGGCACGAATCGAGTCCTGATTTTGGTGACAAATGCGCAACTTTGTTGTACAGCTTGCACTGGATCGCATAAGGTCAGGCACATGGCAAGCAATGACGCCGGCACGCTCTGCGCGAGCGACACACCGCACGGTACTTCTCATCCTCACGTCCCTGGTGGATCTTTGAGCGAGATTCTGGGTGATGACTTTGAGTGATGACACGCGTTACAGAGCGCTCGCCCGAGGCATCAGGATCCTGGAGGCTGTCGCCGGGACCCGTGGTGGCTCGACTGTCACGGAGCTGGCTGAACTGACCGGCACGGACAAGAGTTCAGTGTCGCGGCTCGTTACCGCGCTGGTGGATCTCGGTATGCTCGCTCGCCTCGAAAGTCGCCGGATCGTCCTGACTGGGCGCGTACTGAACCTCGCACAGGGTTTCCAGAAGCAGTACACCCTCGGGGAGATAGCCCGTCCCTTCCTCGACGAACTGTGCCACTCCGTTGACGAAACGGTCATCCTCACCATCCGCCAGGGCGACTACTCTGTGAGCGTCGAACAAGTCGACCCCGAACATCCGTTCCGCATGGTTCCCCATGTCGGGAATGTCGCTCCGCTCCATGCGACCGCTGCAGGTCGCGCGATCCTCTTTGCGTTACCCGTCGGTGAACAGCATCGCATTCTCAACGACTTGCGAGGCGCGCCGGTCGAGCATCCAGAGGTGCACCTCAATGGGGAGAGCTGGGCACGGGAAATGGAACTCGCCCGATCTCGTGGTTACGTGTGGATGCCGCGAACAGATGATGTCGAACGGGTGGCTGCCGTCGCGCAGGGTCGAAATGGACTCCCTCTGGCGGCAGTTGCAGTTTATGGGCCGAAGTACCGCATGAACGGCCGCGTACCAGAGATCGGGCGTCTCGCACGTGCGACGGCCACCAAGTTGTCGCGCGCGGCATACGGCGTCCGCAAATAGTCACCTCCGCCGATGCACCCAAGCCGCGAAGCCGCGGCAGCCGTCAACTTTGGTCCGAGATCGGAGGAAGGGTCTGAGCGAGCACCTGAAGAATGTGCACGTACGTCTCGCCTGTCGCACGCGTCATCCCGATCTCGCAGGTGCGATTGAGCGACGCGTACGCCGCAGTGGCTTGCGCCGCAACATTGTTCGCCGCTGGCTTCGTCGCAACCGCGGTGAGCTCGGGGTGAAGCATCCCACGGTCCCCGGCAAAAGCGCAGCATCCCCAATCTTCCGGGACGGTCACCGAGTGGGCTGCGGCTTCCGCAACCCGCTGTAGAGCTCCATTGATGCCCAGCTGTGTGGAGGAACACGTCGGATGGATGGTCAGTGATGTCAGCTGTTCGAGACGTGGGAGCCGAGCAAGAACGTGTTCGTCTATAAAAGCGACTGCGTCGACGACACGGAACACACCTTCGGCGGCAACGTCAAGGAGCACTGCGAGCCCCTCACTACAAGAACTCGCATCACAAACGACAGGGAGGTCGCCGCCGCGAGTGGCGCGCAGAAGAGACTCACGCACCCGCGCCTTCATCGCGTCATAGCCGTCGGTAAATCCCTTCGACTTCCATGGTGTGCCGCAACACAGGGACGGAATGTCCTGAGGCGTTGATACACCTATACCGGCTTGTTCACACAGACGAAGGAATGACTCAGCGACGCCTTCACTGGTTGCCCCGGCGAACATCGTTTGTGTGCAACTCGAGAAGTACACAGCTGCGGGATCATCACTTGCGATGACCCTCCGCTGCTGACCGCCCGCCGGGAGATCCTCTGTGTATAGCGGTACGACGTCGTCGCCGATGATGCTGCGTCCCAGCCTCGTTGCCATTGCAGGTAGCGCAGTCGGAATCGCGTTGCCGATGGAAAGCGCCAACGATCCGGCACGGCTAGCCGCATCCCAATGCCCTGCTGCAGTTTTCCACATCGCCTGGCTCACGGGGCCAACAGATTCCGATCGGAGACGGCGCACGAGGTCACCTGTGTTTATGAGAACCGGGCAGGCAGTTTGGCACATGCCGTCGACGGCGCAGGTCTGGATTCCGTCGTACTCGTACTCGTTCTCAATGGTGCGAGCAAGCTCGACGTCGCCGACGTTCCGTGCGCGTTCCAACTCGCGGCGCAGCACGATCCGTTCGCGCGGGGTGCGGGTGAGATCACGACTCGGGCAGACGGGCTCGCAATAGCCGCATTCAACGCATCGGTCGACCTCTTCCTCTACCGGCGGCGCCGTCTTTAGGTGTCGCGTGTGAGAATCCGGATCGTGCGAGAGGAGGACTCCGGGGTTGAGCAGCAGATCGGGGTCAACAAGGCGCTTCAGCTCCCACATGACATCGAACAGTTCGTCGCCATATTGACGTCGAACATACGGCGCCATAGCCCGACCGGTTCCATGCTCCGCCTTGAGGGTCCCTCCCTGGGAAAGCACCAGTTGGACCATGTCCTCCGTGAACGCTTCATAACGAGCGAGCATCTCAGGACGGTCGAATCGCTCATTGAGGAGGAAGTGGATGTTGCCGTCTTTGGCATGCCCGAAGATCACGCAACCTTCGTAGCCATGCCGGTCGAAGAGGCGTTGCAGCTCTGCACATGTTTCAGCAAGACGCTCGACTGGAACCGCGATGTCTTCCAGCAACGCCGTTGTGCCGGGCGGTCTAGCGCCCGCGACAGCGGCATACAGACCTTTGCGTATATGCCACAGCCGTGCCCGGCGGTCCGAATCAGTACGTAGCGCCGCGTGCTGCGAAAGTGGGAGTCTGGCAAGGAGGGCCGGCGCTTCGGTTAGCCGGCGAGCGAGGTTGTCTTCCGTCTCTTCCTGGTACTCGACGAGCAGCGCCGCATGATCAACGATATTCAGTTCCCGGAGCTCCTCGGGTGCTTCAGGATCTCGCTGGCCCACGCGCAAACTTGCCGCGTCCATCAGTTCGATCGTCGCGAGCCCGGCGTCCACGAGAGCGGGAAGGGCCGTCGTCGCGTCGGCAAGGTTCGGGAAAACGAGCAGCTCCGTCGCGACGTACTTCATCGTCGGGACGGTACGGAATGTCGCTTCGGCGACGAACGCGAGCGTGCCTTCGCTCCCAACCATGAGCTGCTGCAGTATCTCGATCGGTCGATCGAAATCGAGGAATGAGTTGAGTCCGTACCCCATGGTGTTCTTGAGTGCGTGGAGCTTCCGCAATCTTCGCACAGATTCTTCGTTGCCCCGCACCCGTTCGCGCAGGCGGTGGAGCCCGTGGTAAAGGCCGGGTTCCGCCTCCCGTAGACGCAAATCGGCCCCCTCTACGCCGGTATCGACCACGGTGCCAGATGGTAGAACCACTACGACGGAGTCGAGGGTGCAGTAGCTGTTCGCGTGCACCCCGCAAGACATCCCACTGGAGTTGTTGGCGACGACTCCGCCCACGGTGCAAGCGATTTCGCTCGCGGGGTCCGGGCCGAGCTTGCGCCCATTCGACGCGAGTCGGTTGTTGACCGCACGAACCGTCGCGCCCGGCCCAACGCGTACACGAGCACCGGAGTCCAGCACAGTGATCGTCCGGAAGTGCCTCCGCGTATCCACGAGCACGCCATCGGTGCCAGCCTGCCCGCTCAAGCTCGTGCCGCCCGACCTGAACGTCAATGGGATCGCCGTGCGACGGCATATCGCCATCACGTTGGCGACCTCATCGAGGCTCTTCGGGCGAACAACAGCAAGCGGTGTCAAGAGGTAGTGCGATGCATCGTGTGCTGCTGCGAGTCGATCCGAGACTCGATGGGCGACGTCAACTGGAGACTGCGAAAACTGCGCGAGAAGTCTCGTGTTGACGTCAGCCAGGGTAGATGCGACTAGCCGATCCATGAAGCTCCCTCTCGTACGTTCGAACGGCGCCAAGTCGGCGAATCCGTCAAGCCCGTGCGGCCTTGCTGCTCCCCACTGAAGCGGTGGCCAAAGAATGTGCGGCACGCACCGTCAGCGTGATCTCATTGGGCTCTAGCAAAACGCCGGCGCCCGTTGTCAGAACGTCAGTGCGACTTGAGTTCCAGTGGAGGTCGAGGATCTTGTCCCCGTGGCCGTATTGCACGTGAATGAGCGGTGAGTCCCACGCTTGATCAGGCGCGTGGAATACGCCGCTCTCGAAGAATGCGGCGTGCTCTGATCGCAGGGCCGTGAGTCGCGCCAGCTCGGTGCCGTAGTGAGGCAATTCGGAGAGGAGCCCGCGGGCCCGGTGGATGGCAACGTCGAATACGAGGTTGAACACGAACGCGTAGGAAAGCTGTCGCTCCCAGTCATCCCGCTCGTCATGGATGCCGCGGTTGCTGATGATCGCTTCCGGGAAGGACTCGCGGAACAGGTGCGGGAACGCGTCATCCTCGGCACGGAATGCGAACCCGCACCCGTGATGGTAGTCCAAGTACTGGATGAAGCAGTCAGCGACCCCCTCCGACCCGATCAGCTCGACACCCTCGACTGCTGCCATCGATTCGAGCGTCTGGATTCGGAACTTCGCTTCGATGTCGGTCTTCGCGCCGTGTTCGTGAGTCTGGTCGAAGCATGGCCAAGCGACTCGATGGAATCCGATCTGGTCGAAGAAGAGCGAGTCAGTACCCAGCGTCACCTCCGAGGCGGCAACATCGGCCATCGTCTCCCGCCACCCGGCAGCCCCGTGGCAGCCCTGCGTGAAGTCAGGGCCGGTGAAGCTCCGCAGTCGCTTGGAACGATCAGCGAAGTAGTACCCGTCGGTGTACTCGTGGCCGGCCATATCCTTCTTCGCCTCGAACTTGCCACGCTCCGCGAAGTAGTCCGACCGACGATCGATGAGGTTGCCGTTTGCATAGAGCGTGACGAGACCTCCGCGCGAGTGGATCTCGGCGATGGCTGCCTCAAGCTCTTCGCGGCCGCCGAGGAGGGGGTCGGGCTCGTAGGTGGGGTACCCGCGGTCGAAACCACCGGCCCACCAGCCGAAGACGAGCAGGGCGGAGATACCCGACTGAAGGCCAGACTCGTATATATCGACCAGATCGCTGTAACGGTAGAGAATTTCACCGTGCTGGTGTTTCAGGATCACTCGTTGCCATCCGGCACGACCACGGATGCCGTCCCCTGGGCGTGGCCCCGCGTACCACTCGTCCGCCCAGCGACGGTACCGCGCCGCGCCGGTGCGCCAGTCGCCCCGCTCAGCGCGCACCACGATCGGAGGTACGTCAAATCGGCTCGTGCTGGCTGCAAGCGGGAGTGCGGTCGTGCTGAGCGTCAAGTAGTCGTCGTCGCCTGGGTGCCGGGTACCGACGGAGAAGAGTGCCCCTCTGAATTCGCTGTCGTGACGACCGAGGTAGAGGAAGTGATCACCCGTCTCGAGCCCCTGCCAGGCCATGCTGAACTCACCCGGGTACTCGAAGTCGAACGATGCTTCCTTGTGGTCGGCGGCCATGTATTCCGTACTGCGCGGTATGCGCATTGCCCAGGGATTCGGTGTTCGACGCCCCAATCCGTCGGGTCGGTATAGAACATCGCTTTGCCGGTCCGTGCCGGCGCCATGCTCGAGCGCAAGCAGGGGCAAGGTGAGCTCGCCGACGACTAGACCATCCGCGTTGCCGACAGCGCCGTGCGCGGTGAAGACCAATTCGCCGTCACGCGATGCGATGTTCACCGTCATGGCCACAGGGGCCCGGGTGCCGTCTTCCGCGATCACGCTGGTGTACTTCAGTTCTATGCCGGTGTCTGTGACTCGGACATCGGGCGTTTGTTCAGACGCTCGCACAGGTAAGTCCCGGCGATCTCCCCACTGGAGCGACATCGTCCATAGATCGCTATGTACCGGGGAACGCAAGTTGGTGTCTCGGAGAGTCCAGCTCGCAGATCGGCCGGCATCGCTCAGTGACAAGTGCAGAGGGCCAGCTGTGATTTCAGCATCGTTGCTCATTTTTTGTGCCTTCCTTCGCTGTTGTTCCCCATCAGAGTCGCTCCAAGCGCTCAGCGCAACTACGTTGCACCTACTGAGAGAACGCGAGTCGCCATGCCGCTTTTATGGCGATTCCCACGTCGCGGCGCACTTCCTCAGGGGAGGTGTTGAACGCGTTCGGTCGACAAGTCATGGGCTCGATGGCGACCGCATGGACACCGAGTGAAGGGGCAGGCCGATAGACCTGAACCCAGGGCAGCGCGGCGTCGACGTAGAGATTCACCGATCCCCCAGCAGGGTCTGTGATCGATACCGCCGCACGCATTTCGTCGATGCGATCGATTCGAAACGCACGACTGAACGGATCCGCGCCGACCCGCCTCGGCTGCAGGAAGTCGAACTTCGAAGCCGCAGTGTTGACCATTCGGAGCGGGAGTTTCGTCCCCTCGTCGATCTCGAGGTGTTGTGAAGCGTGGATGGTCAGGAGCCACTCTTCGACTGGGGAATCTCCCGGACGCACATACGGGTGGAATCCGCACGCGAACGGTGCGGCAACCTCGCCGACGTTCTCGGCAACGATGGAGCAGGTGAGGCCTTCGTGTCCGACGGTATAACGAATACCGAGGTGGATATCGAAGTCGAAGCCGAGGTCTCGCCCGATGTGGCACTCAAGACTGACCGATTCGCGACCATGGTGACGCAGGGACCAACGATGTGCGGCCACGAATCCGTGGATGGCGTGGCCGAACTCCAGTTCATTGATGGGCGCGTGGTGTGTTCGACCTTGCCACCGATAGGTACCGTTCGCGAGCCTGTTCGGCCATGGGGACAAGACTGCACCTGCATATGGGGCCTCGGCGTCCAACAGTGATCGCCCGGAGTACGTCAATGTCCGGAGCGTAGCGCCTTCCGTAGCCACGGTCGCTTCGTAGGCGCCCCCCCGAATCGTGAAGGAACTCACGGATGTTTCGTCGTTCCGGCTAGCGTTTTGTTGGTCCTGATCACTGAACCCGTTCCTTCTCCCTCACCTCTGTCTCGTATCGCATCCCTGACGGTGGAGCTGGTGCGAGAGGTCCGGCCGCTGTGATCGCCTCGGCGATATCCGCCCTCATTGTGAAGGAATCGAACGCTGGACTGTACCCAAGCTTGCGACGCGCTTTCGAGATGTCAAGCCGAGAGTATCGGTTCGCACTTGCCGCGTTGAAGATCTCGAAGGTGAGGTCCTCCTCGTCGATGACTAGAGTCATAAGCTGGAAGAGATCATCGGGCGCACAGTATTCCTCAAGAAGCCAGCCGGACTCGGAATCCGTGACCACCTCGGGCTGCTGGAACGCGCCGATCCGCAATGCGACGAACGACATTCCTTCCGCTTGCGCGGCGTATCGGCCGAGCGCCTCGCCGAAGATTTTGCCGACACCGTAGAGATCGCCCGGACTCACAGGGTCATCCTCTCGGATCTGGCGGCCGTGCTCGTAGCCCGACACCGCATGGACCGAGGATGCGAACACCACACGTCGGCATCCCTGCGCGATCGCCGCGGCCACGACGTTGTATGTGCCACGAATATTGGTGTCCAAGACGTCTTGCCATGGTGTCGATGCCTTGCGGAACGCCGCAAGGTGAACGATGGTGTCTTGCCCATCGAATGCCCTTCGCAGTGCGTCCAAATCTCCCAAGTCGGCCTCAGTGACACGTTCCTCCAGCAATTGCTGTTTTGAGAATCGCCCGGGAAGGTCGAGCAGGGTGATGTCGTATCTTTCGCGGGCATGCGCCGCGAAACCGGAGCCGATGTCTCCTGCCCCACCGGTGATGAGGATAGGTCGGCGAGCTGATGGCGTGGTCATGGCCTCTGAAGGCTCCCATCTGGCCTGCGGACGCGGCCGTAGTGCCAGTTCGCGGTTGCGTGAACTGGTGGGTTGCGCGAAGCGGCGCGCAGATCGATCTCGATTCCGAGACCGGGTGCTGTTGACGGCTGAACGACTCCTCCTGCTGACATCAGCGTTCCCGGGAACACGTCAAGTGCAGCGGGAGAGAACTCGTGGTGCTCATGTATTCCGAACGACGGCGAGACGATATCGAGGGCGATGTTGGCAGCGTGTCCGACTGGAGAGACGTCCCTAGGTCCATGCCAGGCCGTGCGCACCCCCACGAGTTCGGCCAAGGCCGACAGCCGCAGCGCAGGGGTGAGACCGCCGATCGCCGAAACATGACAACGAATGAAATCGATGAGTCGCTCGGTCAGCAGCGGAACGTACTCGTTGACGCTCGTGAAGAGTTCCCCGATCGCAAGCGGAACATTCGTCCGCAGACGCGCATGCTTGAGCCATCCGAGGTCTTCGGGCGCGAATGCGTCCTCGACGAAGTAGAGCCCGACATCCTGAAGATTGTTGAGAAGGGTGATTGCGTCGGCGGGGTCGAGCCGCTCATGGACGTCATGGAGCATCTCGACGTGCGACGGCACTGCCTGTCGCACGAACGAAAGCGCGTCCGGGATGAACCGGAGGTATTCCCGAGGATTCCATGTCGATTCATCGGAGACTCGGGCCGTTCCGTACGTGACAGATCCAGGAACAGCGACTTGGCAGCGAACGTACCGATAGCCTTCGTCGATTCGCCGGTGAACCTCGTCCACGAGACGCTCGGGTGAAGATCCGTTCGCGTGCACGTAGACCGGGACGGCGGAACGGACTCGTCCGCCGAGCAACTGCCAGGTGGGCGCTCCGAGACGCTTGCCGGCGATGTCCCACAGGGCCTGGTCGATGCCAGAGATCGCACTGTTGAGGACAGGTCCTCCGCGCCAATACGAGTCCAGGCGCAATGCGGCGCCGATGTCGGTGACGTCTCCAACGTCGCGACCCACGACGAGTGGTGCCAAGTACGAATCGACGACCTCCTTTACAGCGAAGGCGCGCTGGTGGAACGTTGCGCAGCCCAAGCCGTAGAGGCCGTCAACATTCGTGCGAATCATCACAACGACGAGGTTCACGCCCTCTGGGGCAGTGATGATGCACTCAACGTGAGAGATGCGAACCCCCGTGTCGCCTGCCCAGGGAACCGGCAGCATGGAAACGTCCGGTCGGTACTCCTTGGTTCCTGTTGAGATCACACCGTCTCCCTGTTGGTTGGCCGCATCTTGCCCTATGTCCATTCGAGAAGCCACGTCGTTCATTTGCCCATCCCCGCCGTTAGGCCACGGATGAAGTACTTCGTGGCGAACACGAACACCAGCAGCAGCGGGACGGTCGAGATGACCAGCGCCGCGAAGAGGGGAGCCCAGTTCGTGGAGTATTCGCCGAAGAACCGGGTCAGACCCACCGGCAGGGTGTACTTCTCCTCAGACCGCAGAAGCACCAGCGGGAAGAGGAACTCGTTCCAGACGGGCACGAACCTGAAGATGACCACGGTGGCAATCGCCGGCGCGACAAGCGGCATCATTACGCTGAAAAACGTCCTGAGCCTGCCGGCGCCATCGATCTCCGCGGCCTCCTCAAGTTCGACCGGCAGCTGCCGGAAGAACGCGCTGAGCACGAAGATCGAGAAGGGGATCCCGCCAGCGGCGTAGAGGAGGATCAATGCGATCCGGGAGTCAAGCAGTCCGAGCCCGTCGATCAGCTGGAAGACCGGGAGCACAGTCAACAGCACTGGAATCATAAGCCCGGCGATAAAGAGTGCTTCGATCGCGGCCGCTCCTCGGAACTTCCACCGTGACAGGGCGTACGCGGCCGGCAGCGAGACCAAGGATGTCAGGAACACTGAGCCGAGCGTGACGATGACGGAGTTCAGGAAGAACGTGCTGAACGACACGTCGGTCCATGCAGTGACGTAGGCCTCCAGATGGGGCGGCCATGGCAGTCCGAGCGGTTTCGTATACAGATCCGCCGTCGTCCTGAACGAGTTCAGTACCATCATGCCCAGCGGTAGCAGGGCGATCAGCGCGTAACCCCAGACGAAGACGTTGACAAAAATGCTCGATCTACGTTCGGTGGACTTGTCGGTCACGCGAGCCTCTTCCCGTGCTGGCCCAGCAATGCTCGATCTGCGTTTGGTGGATGTGTCGGTCACGCCAGCCTCTTCTCGTATTGGCGCAGCAAGCGGGTTGCGACAAGGGATGTCACGAGGATCGTCACAAACAACACAGTCGCCAGGGCAGATGACATGCCTATCGCGTTAGGGGATCCCGAGCGGAATGAGGTTCGGTAGAACAGCAGACCAACGACGTCGGTTCCGCCTGCCGGTGAACCCGTGGAACCACCCAGCGCATACGCCAGCCCGAAGATCTCCATCGAATGGATGAACGACAGGATCGTGACCGTACCAATGGCGGGTGTCAGGAGCGGAAGCGTCACGTACCAGAATCGTTGCCAGGGAGACGCGCCGTCGACCATCGCGGCCTGCTCGACATCTTGAGGCAGCCCCGCGAGCGCGGCAGAGTAGAGGAGGACCGGGAAACCCAGCCATGCCCAAGCCGCAACGGCGGTCAAAGTGACCATCGCCAAGTTCGGATCCCCGAGCCATGGAAGCGCCAGCCAACCGAGACCGACGGACTTCAGAAAGGCATTGACCGGACCGAACGCCGGTGAAAGCAGGAGCGACCAGAGGTATCCAACGACGAGTGCGCTGACCAAATAGGGAATGGCGACGATCGTTTGCAGTGCACGTCGCGACCGACGTCGCTTCTGAATGTTCATCGCAAGTGCAAGGCCGACGGTGTTCTGAACGATGAAGATACCGACAAAGATGAGCAAGTTGTGACTCAGCGCCCGGGGGAGCTCTTCCCGGAACGGCAGCTCCGTGAAGAGGGTAACAAAGTTGTCAACGCCCGCGAACAGGCCCCGGCTCGTGCCACGCCACTCGAAGAGCGAGAAGCCGAGAGCGCTGATCAGGGGGCCGACGACGAAGAAGAGGAACAGGGTGAGCGCCGGGCCGACGAAGGCGGCGATCGACAAATACTTGCCGGTCGCTGCCCGCATCGAACTACGGCGTCCTAGCTGGACGGGGTGAACCATGCCGCCAGCCCATCCTGAATCTTCTTCGCGGCCTGTTCGCCGTCCTCGGAACCCAGCCAGAGTGCTTGGATGTTCTTGCCGACGAGGTCAGAGCCCCAAGGCTGGCCGTAACGGAAGTCCGTCAGCATCAAGTAGGGCGCCGGGTTTGCCGCATAGTTGTCCAGCATCTCCTTCAACAGCGGATCGGAGATTTCCACGCCGGGGACGGGGTTCAACTGCACGAGTTCGTCCGCGACGAGTTGACCGAACTCCACCGTTGTCATCCATGACAGCAGGCGCTTCGCCTCATCGGGATGCTCCGTACGGCTCGAGATTCCGTAGCCGCCATCGACGAATCCCGGAGTGAGGGCTGCCGACGATGCCCAGCCCTTCCCTACGGGGGCGGGGAACACGCCGAGCTTGAGGTCGGGATTCTGGTGGCCGAAGAGTCCCGCAGCGGCGGTAAGGCTCGGGTACATTGCTGCCTGGCCTGAGAGGAACAGCGCCTGCGAGTCAGCCGTCGAGATACCAGCGACATTGTCCGGAAGGTACGGCTGGAGCTCCTGCATCAACTCGAGCGAGGCGACATAGTCCGGGTCCGTGAAGTCCGTCGTTCCGGCCAGCACTTCGGAAGCGAACTCGGAGCCGCCGTATCGGGAACTGGAGAAGACTTCAGTACCGACCGGGACGCCCACCTGGGTGTCGGCCCCGCCGATGGAGATGGGTATGATGCCAGCCTCCTTCAACTCCTTGGAGATCTTGATCAGGTCAGCCCACGACTTTGGCTCCTCCAGGTGGTTCTCCTCGAAGATCTCGGCGTTGTAGTAGACCTGCATTGTCTGAACTGACAGCGGAACGCCATACACTTCGCCATCTGAACGAGCCGTCAACCCGGCCACTACGTCCTCGGCAAGAGCATCAAGCCCATCGACCTTTCCGCTGATGGGCATGAGATTGCCGCCGTCCACGACCGCCTGCAGGCCACCGTACGACTTCAGCTGAACGACGTCCGGTCCTTCGCTACCCGTAAGGCCAGTTGCGAGGACTTGGTTATATTCCGACGCGACATATGTCCGGAAGTCGATTTCAATGTCAGGGTTCGTAGCTTCGAAAGCATGCCAGATCGTCGCGTACTGCTTCTCGAATTCCGGGCTCCAGGACCAAACGGTCAGTGTCGTCTTCTCTCCGGACCCGCTGGATGGGCCATCGTTCCCGCCTGCGGTGCAGCCTGCTGTTGCCAGCAGCCCCGCTACCGCAAGCACAGTTGCACCTACGCGTCGTCTCTTCCGCACTGTGATCACCGTTGACCTCCACTTGGGGGTTATCGCCAGACATTGTTGCTGGCGATGTGATCAAAGCACACACTCTCAGAGGCCGCATCTTAGTTGCGCCAGGTGAGAGAACGCCTACTCGCGCACGATGTGAAGGGACGGAACTCCTCCGTTTTGCCGGCTCTTGGTGGTTTGTGGGGAATGGGATTCCCGGTTGAGTGTCATGCCGCCGTCCGGACGGCACTTCTCAAGACCCGGCGACCGCCGTCGGGGTCCAGGCCGGTGGAGATGGCACGGTAGTCGGGCAGGTTGAAGATGATGGTGGCAGCGTCGGCTGCGACCCCGGTAGGCTCGTTCAAGGCTCGTGGTCCTGCTCCTGGTTGAATGCTAGACACACTCATCCCAACAGGGCCACGGGCCCTCTTGTCTTCAACGACACGAACTCATTTCCCCACCAACCACGAAGCCGTCAAGGCCGTGCGGCATGGCGGTGACCATCGTCTGGCCTTGTGGGCGCGCTGGGGGCGGCGAAGCGGCGCAGCCAGGATTCGTTTCCGGATCGTTGCCGGACTCCCTACCGACCGGCGTTAGGCTGGTGGCGATGCCACGCATACCCGAAATCCTTGCCGCCTACGATGCCCAGCTGAGAGCTTCGATACCAGTCGAACCGCCTTCGGGCTACGACTTCCAGCTCCATGGCCCTGTGCTGCGGGTTGTCGGCGGGCACCGGGGGTTCATCGATGCTCCCCGGGACCTCGGCCTCGAGGGCTCCGCCGTGGACCGTCTCATCGCTGAGCAGCGGGATTTCTTTGCTGCCCGGGGCGAAGCCGTGGAGTGGAAGACGCGGTCGCATGACTTGCCTGCGGACCTTCCGGAGCGCCTGCTGGCCGCCGGATTCGTTCCGGAGGAGCCGGAGACTGTCATGGTCGGTGAGACCGCCCTGATGACGGCCGAGCCGGAAGTGCCCGACGGCGTCCGTCTCAGGGCGGTCCACGAACGGACAGATCTGGAACGCATTGCCGCGATGGAATCCGCCGTCTGGGCGGACGAGCTTAGCTGGATGGCTGACGACCTTCATAGCCGGATCTCCGCCGATCCGGACAACATCGAGGTGCTCGTGGCCGAGGCCGGCGGACGCGTGGTTTCCGCGGCGTGGCTCGTCTTCAGGCCCGGCAAGGACTTCGCCGGTTTGTGGGGCGGCTCCACGCTGTCCGAATGGCGGGGCCGGGGAATCTACCGGGCCCTCATCGCCCGCCGCGCCCAGCTGGCCCTGGCCCGCGGAGTCAGGTACCTGCAGGTGGATGCTTCGAAGGACAGTGAGCCCGTGCTGCGCAGGCTCGGGTTCGAGGCCATCACCACCACGACTCCCTATGTGTGGAGTCCCGTCCGCGGTTAGCCCGTGGCGGCCCGGCGCACTGGATGCCCGCTGAGAATCGACAGACGGTTGAAGGCGTTGATGCCGATCGCGGCCATGCACAGCACGCTGATCTGATCCTCGGCGTACACGAGGCGGGCCCGGGCGAAAAGCTCAGCGCTGGGCCTGGCAGAGCTCATGCGTGTCACCTGCTCCGTGATTTCCAGGGCCACGCGCTCGGCTTCGCTGAACAGCTCCACCTCCTCGTACAGACGGATAAGGGCCAGACGCTGCTCGGTCTCGCCATAGCCGATGGCGCGGCGACGGTGCAGGTCCAGGCAGAAGGCGCAGCCGTTGATCTGCGAGGCCAGATAGTTCACCAGCTCCATGGTCCGCCGCGGAATCCCGGCTTGGTCCGCCTGGCGGGTGACCTTCTGGGCGTAGGCGGTGAGGGCCTGGTAGAGCTCCGGCTGCTGCTTGTCCAGATAGCCGGCGAGCCGCGGTGGCGAATCCTGTTCGGGCATGTCTGGAGCCTAGCTTACGGCCCCCTACTCCCCTGCGTCGGCCGCCAAACGGATCCCGTTCTCCGCCAGCCACACCGGATTGAAGGCCTTGCTCAGGTAGTTCGTCCCGGCGTCGGGGGCTATGGCCACCACCACGGAACCGTGCGGCGCAGCACGCGCCACGCGCAGGGCGGCCGCCACCGCGAGCCCGGACGACGGCCCCAGCGCCAGCCCTTCCTTGTCGAGCAGGAGGTGCACGGTTGAGTAGACCTCGTCGTTGGGGATGCGCAGGAAACGGTCCACCAGCGCGCGGTCGAACACCTTGGGCCACTCGGCCTGGGGCCAGGAATTGCCCACGCCGTCCACCAGGATCTCGCCCGGGTGCCCACCGCTGTACGCGGAACCGTAGGGGTCGGCGCCCACCACTTCCAGGTGCCCGCCCTGCCGCTCCGCCGCCACCCGCTCCTTGAGGTAGCGGCCGTTGCCGCTGATGGTGCCCCCGGTGCCGATGCCGGCCACGAAGTGCGTCACCGTCCCGCCGCTCTGGCGCCAGATCTCGGGCCCGGTGCCTTCATAGTGCGCCGCGGGATTGGCCGGGTTGTCGAACTGCATGGGCCGCCAGGCGCCGGGAATGTCCGCCGTGATCCGGGCCGCCACGGCACGGGCATTCCCAGGCGATTCCGACGGCGCGCTCCAGTCCGTCAGCACCACGCGCGCCCCGTAGTTGTGCAGGGCCGCGAGCTTTTCCTCCGAGATGGTGTCGCCGGTGACCACCACCACCGGATGCCCGGTCAGGCGCCCGATCAGCGCAAGCCCGATCCCCGTGTTCCCGGACGTGCTCTCCACGATCGTCGCGCCCGGCTGCAGCTCCCCGGATCGTTCGGCGGCCCGCACCATGCTCAGCGCCGTGCGGTCCTTGATGGAGCCTCCCGGGTTCTCCGATTCGAGCTTGACGTGGACCGTGCTGCCCAGCCCGCGGCTCAGGGTCTCCAGCGCCACCAGCGGGGTGTTGCCCACCCTGGCCAGGACGGACTCGTCCAGCCCGTCCGGAACCTCCGCCGCGTGCGCCCCGTGCCTGCCCACCATGGTGCTCACAGTTGTCCTTCCCTCTCCAGCGCTGCCAGCAGAGCGTGCCGCGCCCGTGCCACCAGTTCCGGCGGCGGCAGCCGTTGGGCCAGCAGTTCCGCAAGCTGCCCGACGACGGCGCCCGTCCCCTTGCCGAGGGGCCGCGCCTCCTGCTGTTCTGCTTCGCCCAGCAGGTAGGCCGCCGTCACAGCCTCGACCGTCAGCAGCTTCTCCGCCGCCTCGTGCGACTTCTCCAGCTGCTGCAGGGCCAGCGGCGCCAGGGTGGAGTGGTCCTCGACGTCGGCGGACAGCGTGGGCGCGCCCAGCGTGGCCGGGGCGGCCAGGACCTTCAGCTCCGCCAGCAGGGCCGCCGCCGAGTACCACAGCAGGCCCGGCAGCTCCTCGGCGGCCAGGGCGGCGCCGTCGCGGGCCGCCGCCAGGTGCCGTTGCCGGATGGCCCGTTGCGGCGGATACAGCTTGGCGATCCGCCGCTCGCTGGAGATGCCCACATGCGCCAGGGCCAGGCGGGTGGATTCGAAAGCCAGGGCCAGCTGCACCGGCTGGAAGTTCCCGCCGGACACCATGAGCGCGGACTCGACATCGCACAGCGGGTTGTCCCCGCGCCCGTTGAGCTCCACCTCGATCGCCGCCTCCAGCTGCCCCACCACGTGGCGGAAAGCGCCGTGGGTCTGCGGGGCCGCCCGGAAGGACAGCGGATCCTGCACGGAGACCCCCGGCCGGACGTCCTCCAGCCATCCGCCGCCCAGCAGCCGCCGGACGGCCTCGGCGGATTGCCGCTGCCCCTCGACTGCCTTGGCCGCCTGGATCAGCGGCGAAAAAGGACTCAGGTTCCCGCCGTCGTCGTACCTGGCAATCACCTCAAGCGAGAGGGCGAGCGCAAGGTCCGCGAGCTCGGCAAGGCGGAGGAGGCGCCCGAGCACCAGCGCACCGGAGCCGATGGAGTACGAGTTGGCGCTGAGCAGCGCGAGGGCTTCGCCGGCGTCGAGCGTCAGGGGTTCCAGCCCGGCGTCGGCCAATGCCTGCGCGCCGGGCACCAGGGTGCCGTCCGCGCCCAGCACGTGCCCCTCGCCGATCGCGACGGCCGCGACGGCGGCCAGCTGGGTAAGGTCCGAGGAACCCACCGAGCCCTCCCGCGGAACGGCCGGGTAAACGCCCCGGTTCAGCAGCTCCTGGTAGAAGAGCGCGGTCTGGGTGCGAACCCCGGAGCCGCCGCGGCTGAAGCCGATCAGCCGGGCCAGGATGAGGGCGCGGACGGCGGCACGGTCAAGGTAGTCGCCTACGCCGCTGTGGTGGTAGCGGACCACCTGCACCTGGTAGGCGAGGACAGCTGCCTCCTCCACGGACGTGTCCCGGCCCGAGCCGAGCAGTGTGTTGAGCCCGTAGACCTGCCGGCCGGACAGGATGGTCTCGTCCACCACGTCCCGGGAGAGGCCGATCAGCTCCAGCGCGTCCGCGCTCAGTTCGATCCGCGTGGCAGGATTGGCGGCTGCGGCGGCCAGCTGGCGGGCGTGGACCGGCGCGTGGCTGATGAGGAATGTGGGCTGGGCGGCGTTCATGGTCAGAAATCCAGCAGGTTCTGGCGGAAGCCGCCGTCGCCGTAGCTTGTCCTCAACAGGCCGCGGCGCCGCAGTTCGGGCGTGAGTTTGTCCAGCACTCCGTGCACGGTGGCGGGGTCCACGAAGCCGGAGAACAGGAAGCCGTCCCCGCCCACGGCCTCGCCGGTCTCCTCGAGGTGGTCGGCGATCTCTTCCGCGGTGCCGATGATGCTGTCCCCGGCCCCGCCGCTGCGGGCCTGCAGGATCTGGCGCAGGGTGGAGCCGGGCGGGGCCGCCTTGGCGAAGTGCTCCAGCGTTCCCTGGTTGCTGTTGGTGCTCAGTTCCGGGAGGGGCGTGTCCAGGTCGAACTGCTTGAAATCGATCACGGAAAGGTAGGAGATGGAGTTCAGCTGGCTGTCGATGTCACGCTGCGTGAGCTCCCGGCGTTGGGCCCTCAGTTCCTCGGCCTCGGCTTTCGAGCCCACCACCGTGGGCTTGAGGACGAACAGCACCTTGACGTCGTCGGGGTTCCGGCCGGCCTTGGCGGCCTCCTCCCGGATGGAGTCCCGGTAGGCCTTCATGCCGTCCGCGCCGCGGGCCAGGGCGATGGCGACGTCGGCATGGCCGCCCGCGAAGGCCTTGCCCCGCGGGGAGGCACCGGCCTGCACCAGCACGGGCTCCTCCGGCAGCGGCGCCGTGTTCAGCGGTCCGCGGACCTTGAAGAAGTCGCCCTGGTGGTTGATGGGGTGCACCTTGGTGTGGTCCGCGAAGATACCGGCCTCGACGTCCTCAAGCACGGCGCCAGGTTCCCAGCTCCGCCAAAGCCGCCTCACGACGTCGACGAATTCCTCGGCCTTCTCGTAGCGGAGATCGTGTTCGATCTGCTGGTCCAGGCCGTAGTTCCGGGCCGCGAGGTCGCTGCCGGAGGTGACCACGTTCCAGCCCAGCTGGCCCTCGGAAAAGTGCTGCAGCGTGGCCAGGAGCCGGGCGGCGGTGAAGGGCGGATAGAAGGAGGCACTGACGGTGGGCACGATGCCAAGGTGTTCCGTCGCGGAGAGCAGGTACGGGACCAGGGCCAGCGGATCATGCTTGGGCGCGAACGACGCGTGGGCCAGGGAAACCTCCGCCGTGCCGCCGTAGGTATCCGGGACGGTCAGGGAGTCCTCGATGATGAACAGGTCCAGCCCCGAGCGCTCGAACGCCCGCACGGCCTCCTGGTACAGGGCCGGCTTCTTCCAGTCGTAGCCGAGTCCGTAGCCGGGAGTCCCCCAGCCCTGGACACCGAATCCGTGGCCCACGAACCACCCAAAGTGCAGCATGGGACTGACTCTAGAACTGTTCGATCCGTTCACCGCGACCTGATTTCATCGGACGTTACCGGGGTTCGTACTGCGTCAATTATGCTCCCGGGACGTCACAAGTGGAGGGGCCCTGCACAAGAGCAGGGCGGGGTCAGTTACGGCCCATGTTGGGGCCTCGGATGGGCCGTAAGTGACCCCGCGTTGCCTGTGGGTTCCGGAAGGACCCCTCTTCGGCAATGATCTGAGTATGAGCGCCACCTCTATCCTTCGCTCCGCCGCGGACCGGCTGTCCAACGTCTGGGCGCTCAAGGGCTACAAGCGCGAATGGCTGCGGCACGATCTCGTGGCCGGGGCGGCGCTGTTCGCCCTGCTGGTGCCCGCCGGCATGGCGTACGCGCAGGCCGCCGGGCTTCCTCCTGTCACCGGGCTCTACGCAACGGTCATCCCGTTGCTGGTGTACGCCGCCGTCGGGCCTTCCCGGATCCTGGTCCTGGGCCCCGACTCGGCCCTCGCCCCGATGATCGCCGCGGCGATCGTGCCGCTGGCGGCGGGCAGCAGCGAAAAATCCGTGGCGCTGGCCGGCCTGCTGGCGGTGCTGATCGGCATGATCATGCTGGCGGGTTCCGCGCTGCGGCTGGGGACCATCACCGGCTTGCTCTCCAAACCCATCAGGCTCGGGTACCTGAACGGGATCGCGCTGCTCGTCGCCCTGTCCCAGCTGCCCGCGTTCCTGGGGATCGAGGCCGACGGCGACATCTGGCAGAAGCTCGCGAAGGTCACCACCGGGGTCCTGGGCGGCGGCGTCAACCTCCCGGCCCTGCTGCTCGGCGCGGGTTCGCTGGCGCTCATCTGGATCCCGCGGCTTGTGAAATGGAAGGTGCCCGGCGTCCTTTTCGCCGTGGTTGGCTCGTGCATCGCGACGGCGGTCTGGGGCCTGAACGACCACGTGAAAGTCGCCGGGGTCCTGCCGCAGGGACTGCCGGCCCCCGCGCTCGGCGGTATTGGATGGGCCGATGCTTTGACCCTGCTGCCCGCCGCCGCCGGCATTGCCCTCATGGCATTCGCGGATACAGGCGTCTTGTCCCAGACGCTGGCAGCCAAGGAAGGAAAGAGGGTGTCCGGGAACAGGGAAATGGCCGCGCTCGGGGCCGCCAGCGCTGCCACCGGACTGCTGGGCGGCTTCCCCGTCTCCGGAAGCACGTCACGGACACCGGTGGCCGTGGACGCCGGGGCCAAATCGCAGATGACCGGGGTGGTGGGCGCGGCGCTGGTGCTGGCCTTCATGCTCCTGGCACCCGGTGTGACCGAGTACCTGCCCTCCGCAACACTGGCCGCCGTCGTCATTGCCGCGGCCATTGCCCTCGCGGATCCGTCCGGCGTCCGGCGGCTCCTGAGCCTGAGCCGCAGCGAATCCGCGGTGATGCTGGCTGCCTTCCTGGGCGTCCTCACAGTGGGCGTCCTGCAAGGCATCGTGGTGGCCATAGCCCTGGCAGTCCTGGACTTTGTGCGCCGCGCTTGGGACCCGTACCGGGCGGAGTTGGGCTCAGAGGAGGGCCTGCCCGGCTACCACGACCTCGCCCGGCACCCCGAAGGCAAACGCATCCCCGGGCTCCTGATCCTGCGCTTCGATGCCCCGCTGTTCTTCGGCAACGGGCAGGTCCTGGCGGGCTTCGTGCGGGAACAACTGGATGAAGCCTCCGGCAAGGCTCCGGACGCGATCACCCACGTCATCCTCGCTGCCGAGCCGATCACCGGGATCGACACCACTGCCCTTGAGGACCTGGTGACCCTGGACGAGTGGCTCGCCAATAAAGGAGTGGATTTGGTGTTCGCCGAGCTCAAGGGACCGGTCAAGGACAAACTGCTCCACCTCGGCGCCGCGGCCCGCTTCACGCCCGAGCATTTCTTCCCCACCATCGGCGCCGCAGTGCGCGCACTCAGGCGCGAATAGCTCCAGCAGCCGCCGGTTACGCAACATGACGACGGCGACCCCCCTGTCACATGCGGCTCCGCCGTCGTGGATGTTACTTTTTTCTTGAGTAATGAGCACCAGCACAAAGCCCTGACTTGCTGGTCGGCAACCCTCTCTCCGGCGGGGTGCCTCAGGTGACTACTCGGCGTATCGACACTTTCGAACTGCAAGCGTGACTGAGGAGCACCAGCAAATGACTGAACCCATCGAAGAAAAACTCGCCTACCGGCTGATCACCGGCCCGGACACCCGTGACTTCTGCGAGCGGATCTCCGCCGCACTGGCCGAGGGCTACGTGCTCCACGGCAGCCCCTCCGCCACCTTCAACGGCACCGATGTGATCGTGGCGCAGGCCGTGATCCTGCCCGTGGCCATCGCCACCGCGGATGCCGCCGTGGCCAGCGCCGTTGACCGGCTTGAGGGCTACGACGAGGACGAAGAAGCATTCGAGGGCCACGCGTGAGCTACGCCGGAGACCTGAGCCCGCACGAGGCGTGGGCCAAACTCGAAGAAGGCGCCATCCTGGTGGACGTCCGCACCGAGGGCGAATGGGCCCACATCGGCATCCCGGACACCAAGGCCACCGAAAACGATCCGCTGTTCATCCAGTGGAACCTGGCCGGCGGCGTCCCCAACTCCCGCTTCCTGGACGAGCTGCTGCAGCAGGCCCCGGAGGCCGGCAGCACCGAGCTGGTCTTCCTGTGCCGCTCGGGCCAGCGCTCCATCGCCGCCGCCATCGCCGCAACGCAGGCAGGCTACACCTCCTACAACGTGCTGGAGGGCTTTGAAGGCGAACCGGACCGCTACGGCGAGCGCACCGTGAACGGCTGGAAAAACCGCGGACTCCCGACGAACCTGGGGAAAAACTAAGTGACTTTCAATCCTGACGCCGCCGGCTGGAGCCCTGACACGCAGGCAGTCCGCGGCGGCCTTGACCGTACTAATTTCCAGGAGACCTCCGAGGCGGTCTTTCTGAACTCCGGTTTCGTCTACGAGTCGGCGGAGGCCGCCGAGCGCGCGTTCACGGGCGAGGACGAACGCTTCGTCTACTCCCGCTACGGCAACCCCTCGGTCGCCACCTTCCAGGAACGCCTCCGGCTGCTGGAAGGCACCGAAGCGTGCTTCGCGACGGCGTCGGGCATGTCCGCGGTGTTCACGGCGCTCGGTGCCCTGCTGGCCGCCGGCGACCGCGTGGTGGCCGCCCGCTCCCTATTCGGCTCCTGCTTCGTCATCCTCAACGAGATCCTGCCGCGCTGGGGCGTGGAGACGGTCTTCGTCGACGGCCCGGACCTGGAGCAGTGGCGTTCCGCGCTCTCGGAGCCGACCACGGCGGTCTTCTTCGAGTCGCCGTCGAACCCCATGCAGGAAATCGTGGACATCGCCGCAGTGAGCGAACTGGCCCACGCGGCCGGAGCCACCGTCGTCGTCGACAATGTCTTTGCCACTCCCCTCCTGCAGCGCTGCGGCGAACTCGGCGCCGACGTGATCGTCTACTCCGGCACCAAGCACATCGACGGCCAGGGCCGCGTGCTGGGCGGCGCGATCCTGGGCACCAAGGAATTCATCGACGGCCCGGTCAAGCAGCTCATGCGCCACACCGGCCCGTCGCTGTCCGCGTTCAACGCCTGGGTGCTGACCAAGGGCCTGGAGACCATCGGCCTGCGCGTCAACCACTCCTCGGCCACGGCCCTCCGGATCGCCGAATGGCTCGAGCAGCAGCCGGCCGTCAGCTGGGTCAAGTACCCGCTGCTGAAATCGCACCCGCAGTACGAGCTCGCCGCGAGGCAGATGAAGGCCGGCGGCACCGTCCTGACGTTCGAGCTGCTCCCCTCCGCTGGGCGCACGGCCAAGGAGGCCGCCTTCGCGCTCCTGAATGGCCTGGGCGTCATCGACATCTCGAACAACCTGGGCGACTCCAAGTCCCTCATCACCCACCCGGCCACCACCACCCACCGCGCCATGGGCCCGGAAGGCCGTGCGGCGATCGGGCTCAGCGACGGCGTGGTCCGGCTGTCCATCGGGCTCGAGGATCCGAACGACCTCGTCCTCGACCTCGAACGGGCGCTCAAGCAGGTCTAGGGGCGGGTCCGGCGGTTCGGTCCGGCGTCAGGCCTGCCGGACCCTCGTCAGCACCGGCGCCGGTTCCGAGCGCGCATCCGCGGCCGCGCCGTGCATCGTGACCCGGACGGCATGCCCGACGACGGCGGCCAGCCGGGCGTCGTCGTCGGCTTCGGTGCTGGTGGGGTTGGCAGTGGGGTTAGCGGGCGCTGCCGCGTATGCGCTGCCGTCGGGCGCGCCGCCGTCGTGTGCGGCACCTTCGTGTGCGGCACCAAAACGGGCGGCGGCTTCTCGCTGTTCGTGTGCGCCGTTGCCGCGGTCCAGGATGGTTGCGATTCCTTCACGGGCCAGCTCCAGCTCGTCCTGGGCTTCCAGGACCGGGGCCAGGTAGTCCACTAGAGCCCAGACCACATCGGCGGCCGGTTCCGGCTGGAAGGTGCCGAAGTCCAGCAGATCGCCGCGCAGGCCCATGCTGCTGGCCTGCCAGGACGCCATCCGCAGCAGCACCGTGGGCACGGCGGCCGGCTCCACGCCGTCGAGCAGTTCGCGGGCCGCAGTCTCCACGAGCGCCCGCACCAGCACGGCGATCAGGGCCGCGTCCTCGGCGCGGAGGCAGACGTCGGCCACTCTGACCTCCACCGTGGGGTGGTTCCGCGAGAGCCGGGCATCGAAGTAGATCATCCCTTCATCCAGCAGGACACCCGTGTCGATCAGGCGGGTGACCACGCGGCGATACGAGGACAGGGAACGGAACATGCTGGTGGGCCCCGAGGTCGGCCAGCGGTTCCAGGCCTGCGTGCGGTAGCTGTCGAATCCGGTGGCATGGCCGCGCCAGTAGGGCGAGTTGGCGCTGATCGCCGTGAGGACAGCGAGCTTGTCCCGGATGTGGTCCAGGACCACCACGCCTTCCTCCGGCGATTCCACCGCGGTGTGCACGTGGAAGCCGCACGTCAGCTGTTCATGTGCCGTGATCCCGAAGCGCTCCAGCATGGCCGCGTAGCGGGGATCCGGCGTGGTGTGCAGGGTGGACGCGAGCGGTGAAGTGGCCAGTGCCGCCACCCGGGCACCGTGCCGCCGGGCCGCCTTGCTGGCCATGGCGCGGCCCCGGTGGATCTGGTGCAGGAGCTCCGAATAGCTGTGGCACGGCCGGGTCTGGGTTTCGATCTGCTCCAGCTTGAGTTCGTGGCTGAGCCCGGTGCGCGGGCCGGGGGCTTCCTCTGCGGGATCGTCAGCGGAGTCGTCAGCGGGTTCCTCGGTGGGTTCCTCGGTGGCCGCGGGACCCGTTCCGGAGAGCAGCGCGTCCGCGAGCGCGAGCGGCTCGCCGCTGACAGGGTCAACGATCAGGAGCTCTTCCTCAACACCGAAGGTGCGCATGCATCAATTGTGCGCCGGCCCTACACGGCCGAACAGGGGCATGGCGGCTTGGTTCCGCGGTCCGGTGCAGCACATTCTGCTGGATCACCGCGCCCGCAGACCCCGTGTGGCCGCGTCTTCCCAGGCCTCCTCCCGTGGCACCATCTCAGTGATG
This sequence comes from Arthrobacter sp. CJ23, assembly GCF_024741795.1. Classification (NCBI taxonomy): domain Bacteria; kingdom Bacillati; phylum Actinomycetota; class Actinomycetes; order Micrococcales; family Micrococcaceae; genus Arthrobacter; species Arthrobacter sp. CJ23. Next base: position 4,191,839 of record NZ_CP102950.1, read on the forward strand.
CAGCAGAATGTCGGCACCGTCATCCACATGCGGCATTTTCCACGGCCCACGCAGGGGGATTCGGTGACTAGCTGGAGCCATGGACATACTGGAATGCCTGGTCTCGGTCGGTGGCGTCGCCCGGGTGGGCCTGCTCCGCGCCAACGGCCATTCGCCTGCCGCCATCCGGAAGCTCGCGTCCGCTGGGGCATGCCAACCGCGCAAGGGAGTATGGGCGCTTCCCGGCGCAGACCCCGAGTACCTCAATGCGATCCTCAATAATGGACAGCTGACCTGTGCAAGCGCCGCCCTGCGTTATGGCCTCTGGATCAAAGACAAGCCAGGGCGCCTTCACCTGGCAACGCGCCACTGCCGGGGCAGGGGTTTCGTCCGGCACGGCGGCCTGCGGTTGTCTGCAGAGAATGCCGTTCCCGTGGCGTCAGTGGAAGACACCGTCATTCACGCTCTGAACTGCTTGGCACCCGTCGACGCAATTTCCATTGCCCAATCGGCGATGCAGGAATTCGGTGTCCCGCGGTCTCTCCTCGAGAGTGAAATATCTGCCGATTACTACGGGAACGCCCGAAAGCTCCTCGCCAAAGCAGACGGGGTGTCTGAGTCCGTGCCGGAGATCAGCGCCCGGCTGTTGTTCGAATCCGTCAGCCTGGATTTCCGGCGGCAGGTCAAAATCGAGGGCGTGGGCCGCGTGGACTTCCTCATGAGCGGATGGCTCATCGTTGAAGTCAACGGCTATGCCTTCCACAGTTCCCGGGAGGCATGGCGAAAGGACATGGCCCGGCTGAACGCAGCGCAAGCCCTCGGATACAGCACGCTGAGCTACGCCCCGGAGCAGGTTTGGAACAGCCCAAACCAAGTTCTGGGGGAAATCCACGCGATGCTACAGCGGGGCCGGCCCTGGCAGTGAGCACATTCTGCTGGATCACCCAGTCACCAACAGAGGCGCCAGCTCGGGGGTGATCCAGCAGAATGTCCCGCCGCGCCCGTCCCTAGTCCTGGAAGTACTCGATCTTGGCGCCGATGGTGTTCAGCCGCTCGGCCAGGTCCTCGTAGCCGCGCTCGATCACGTAGATGTTGCGCAGCTCGGAGGTTCCGCGGGCCGCGAGCATGGCCAGCAGGAGGCAGGCGGCGGGGCGGAGTGCCGGCGGGCAGCCGATCTCCGCGGCGCGCCACTTGGTGGGGCCGTTGACGTAGATGCGGTGCGGGTCCAGCAGCTGCACCTGGGCGCCGAGCTTGTTGAGCTCCGTGAGGTAGATGGCGCGGTTTTCGTAGACCCAGTCGTGGATCATCGTCTGGCCCTCGGCGTTGCCTGCGATCACGGCAAAGAACGGCAGATTGTCGATGTTGAGGCCCGGGAAGGGCATCGGGTGGATCTTGTCCTTGGCCGCCGTCAGCACGGAGGGCTTGGTGGTGACATCCACCAGGCGCGTGCGGCCGTTGCGGGCCATGTATTCCCCGGACACGTCCAGCTCCTGGCCCATCTGCTCCAGCAGGGCGAGCTCGATTTCCATGAACTCGATGGGCACGCGGCGGATGGTGACCTCGGAATTGGTCACGATGCCGGCGGTGATCAGGCTCATGGCCTCGATGGGGTCCTCGGACGGGAAGTACTCAATGTCGACGTCGATGGCCGGGCGGCCGGTGATCTTCAGCGTGGTGGTGCCGACGCCGTCGATCACAACGCCGAGTCCCTGCAGGTAGAAGCAGAGGTCCTGGACCATGTAGTTGGGGCTGGCGTTGCGGATCACCGTGGTGCCTTGGCGGTGGGCGGCGGCCATGATGGCGTTCTCGGTGACGGTGTCGCCACGCTCGGTGAGGACGAAGGAGCGGTCGTGGCTGTCGGCGGGCGGTGCGGAAACGGCGTAGAAACCGGCCTTGGCTTCCACCGTCAGGCCGAATTGGCGAAGGGCCTGCATGTGTGGTTCCACGGTGCGCGTGCCGAGGTCGCAGCCCCCGGCGTACGGCAGGTGGTATTCGCTGCTTTCATCCAGGAGCGGGCCGAGCAGCATGATGACGCTGCGCGTGCGGCGGGCGGCCTCCACATCCATGGAACCGAGGTCGAGGGTCTCGGGCCGGCGGATGCGCAGATCGTTGCCGTTGAGCCAGGTGCACTCGACGCCGATGGACATCAGCACCTCAACGATCCTGTTCACTTCTTCGATCCGGGCAAGCCGGCGGAGCGTGGTGGTGCCCCGGTTGATGAGGCTCGCACAGAGGAGCGCGACGCCGGCATTCTTGCTGCTGTTGACGTCCACCGCGCCGGAGAGCGTGCGTCCGCCCTCGACACGCAGGTGTGTCATCTGCGGCTTGCCGACTTTGACGATGGTGCGGCCGAGAATAGTCTCGAGGCGTTCGATCATTTTCAGGCTCAGGTTCTGTTTGCCCTGCTCCATGCGTGCAATCGCACTCTGGCTGGTTCCCAGTTCGGCGGCCAGCTGGCCCTGGGTCCAGCCCTTTTCGCCGCGGGCGTCGCGGAGAAGGAGGCCTACGTGTTCGGCAGCAGCTTGAGTCATGGCAAGAAAATATCACAGGTGATCTAGCATCGGCGGCACAATTCCCCATTGCGCGTCGAAGCTCACACGGTACCCGCCTTGTGCGATATACCGCGCCATGGTGGCGCATCACCGCAGGAAACCGGACATCCGGCACGGGGCACCCCTGAAGCCGCCCGGGACGCTGCCGCCCGGCAAGGGGACTTCTCCCCATTGCCCGCACGGCCCGGATCGCCAATCATGGACGGGAAGCTATCCAGGGGGAAACATGGCCTTCTACGGCGCCGACATCGAGCAGCTCCGCCTGCTCTCCAAGTCCCTGTCCACGGCGGCAGAGCTGCTGTCCAGCAAGGCACGGGAGCTCGATTCGCTGATCACACAAAGCGGCTACTGGCAGGGCCACGATGCCAAGGCGTTCGCCGCCGAATGGCAGAGCCGCCTCCGCCCGCTGATTGAGAACGCGTCCCGCGGCGTGGCCGATGCGTCCAGGACAGCGATGAGCAACGCGGAGGAACAGTCTTCCGCTTCGGCCGACGGCGGCGGCAGCAGTACCAGCAGCAATACCGGCAGCAGTACGGGCTCGACGCCGGAGTCCGGCCTCCCTGCCGACAGCCAGACGGTGGGCCAAACGACCGCCGTCGAGCCGTCGTCGGACAGGCCGTCTCCCCAGGAAATCCTGGACAAGTACCAGGTCAGCGATGCCAAGACCACCAAGTGGCCCTCGGACTGGGATCCGCTGCGGTTGGTTGTGGATCAGCGGCGCGTCACCGAAAAGGAGGCCGAACTGCTCAACGGCCTGGGCCCGCTCGAAATGAACGCCTTCAAGGGAATCCACGACGACGCCTTCAGCGTTGCGGATGAGCGCTTTCCCAGTCCCGACCAGAACGATGACCAGAACGATGCCTTCCGGCATGCCTACTGGAACGCCCTGATGGTCAAGGAATACGGTGCCGAGTGGGCGGAGGACTACGCCACTGCCCACGAGCAGCTCCCGGGCAACCCGGCTCCGCGCGAAGCCATGGATCTGTACAACAATGAGGTGGGGCGCAACGTGGCCATCGCCCATCCGGACGCCAGTGCGGAGGAGCTCGCAGATTTGATTGAGCAGGCCGTCAAGAACGGCGACACCGTGGTGGTGGGCCAGGACCTGTTGCCGCATCCCTCGAACGAGATACCCATGGATCAAACGGGCGATGCGAACGACGCCGCCCCGGCACCCGGCCACAACCCCGATTTCAACGACGAGTCCAGGACCACCTCATGACGCGCCCCGCACACCGCCCCAGCCCACGCAGAGCCGCCCTGGCCCTGCTCACCTTTGTCCTGGCCTGCGCCCTGGGCGCCTGCTCACTTGGAGGAACCACCATGCCAGAAATCGACGACAAGCTGGACGGCCGCGTGCTGCAGGCGGCCACGACCGGCACCGAGCTGAAGCTTGCCGACGTCACGGATTTCGAGTGGGACCAGGCAGGGTTCGTCACGGAAGGCACCCCGGCCAAGGACATCGAGGCCGCCTTCGGTGAAGCCATTACCCGGGAAAACCGGTACACCGCATCCCCGGCGCTCTTCGTGTTCCTCAAGGACGGCAAGGTGGCCAAGGCCGTCAGCATCACCCCCGATGCCTTCTTCGGCCAGGATGCCAAGAAGAAGTACGGGCGCGAGGTAGTGCTCACGCCACTGGAGGACCACAAGGGCTTCCTCAACTGGCGCGAGTAGCACCGCTTCGAACGGACGGAAGCGCTCCGGGCCCGCTAGGTTGCGCCGCAGCCTCTAGCGCCAGACGAAGCTCCAGGTCCCGGCCCAGCCTGCTGCCAGGACCGCGGCAGCGGCGATGGCCATGCCACCCAGGAGCACCCACGCATCCAGCAGCGAGTACGTGGATTCCCGCGCCCAGGTGCGCCGCCCGCCGCCGAAGCCACGGGCCTCCATGGTCACGGCAAGGCGGGAAGCTCGCCGGATCGCCTGGACCAGCAGCCCGAAGCTCTGCCCCAGGGTGGCGCGCAGGCGCTGCAGCGGGCTGCCATGGGAGCCGACGCCGCGGGCCCGGCGGGCCATGCCGATGGTCTGCCATTCCTCGGCCATGAGCCCCACCAGCCGCATGGCCGCGAGCGTGCCCAGCACGAAGCGGTGCGGCAGCCGGGCCTTCTGCGCCAGGGCATCGGCGAGGTCGGTGGGGTCGGTGCAGCTCATCAGCAGGATCGCCGGCATGGCGATCGCCAGGCCGCGCAGCATGAAGCCGAGCCCCAGCTCAAGGGAGCCTTCGCTGATGGACCAGATCCCGACGTCGAGCAGTACCGCGCCGCTGTCCGCGGCGACGATCGCCGTGCTCCAGCCGCCCAGTGCGGCCGCGATGATGAGCGGCCAGCCGCGCTGCCAGAGCAGGCGCAGGGTCAGCCCGGCCAGGGGGAAGAGCGCCAGTTCCGCCGCGAGCGCCACCGAGGCGGAGACCCAGTCGATGGAGAGCGCCAGCACCAGGGTAATGAGGAAAACGGCCACGAATTTGGCCAGCGGGTTGGCGCGGGTCAGGAGGGCGTGGTTGCCGCGCAGGGTCAGTGCATCCCTCATGCCGCACCTGCTTCCTGGCGCGTGCCGCTCCGCGAGGCGGGATCGAGGCGCAGTTCCGTGCCGCCCAGGACCGCGCTGAATTCCTCGTCGTGGGTCACGGAGACCACGGAGGTACCGGCGTCGAGCAGTTCGGAGAGGAACGACGCGAGCTCGGCCCAGGTGTTGGCGTCCTGGCCGAACGTCGGCTCGTCGAGGACCAGGACCTTGGGGTGGGCGGCGAGCACCGTGGCCACGGACAGCCGCCGCTTCTCCCCGCCGGAGAGCGTGTAGGGGTTGGCGTCCACCAGGTGCGTCAGGCGAAGCCGTTCCAGGAGTTCGTCCACGCGTTCTTCGCCGTGGCCCAGGTGGCGGGGTCCGAACATGAGCTCGTCGAGCACGCGGCCGGTGACGAACTGGTGCTCGGGCTCCTGGAAGACGGTGCCGATGCGGGAAATCAGCTGCTGGGCCTTCCACGCGAAGGGGTCTGTCCCGGCACCGCCGGACAGCCCGACGGCGGCCGACACCTTCCCGGCGACAGGCGCGAGGAGTCCGGCGAGCGTCAGCGCGAACGTCGACTTTCCGGCACCGTTGGGGCCGGTGATGGTCAGTGCCTGGCCGGCGCGCACCTGGGCGGTGATGCCGGACTGCACCGGGACGGGCGGGATGGTCTTGAAGCCGCGGCGGCGTGGCCGTTCCCGCGACACGGCGAGGTCCTGGGCGGCCAGGAGCAGCTCCGCCGGTTCCTCCGCGCGGGTGCGCGTGCGGGTGGCCGGAACGTAGCCCGGCACCCAGACCCCCGCAGCCATGAGCATGTTCCGGGCCTCGTCCAGGACCTGGTCGGGCGGGCCGTCGAGAAGCACGCCGGGCGTGCCGCTCCCGCCCGCGGAGCCGGCAGCGGAGCCTGGCTGGAGCACCACGATCCGGTCCACCAGGTCCTTCCAGACGGACACGCGGTGTTCCACCACCACCAGGGTGGCGCCGGTCTTGTCCAGGCAGCGGCCCACGGCGTCGCGGACTTCCAGCACACCGGCGGGATCCAGGTTGGCGGTGGGCTCATCCAGCAGGATCAGCCCGGGCCGCATCGCCAGGATGCCCGCCAGCGCAAGGCGCTGCTTCTGCCCGCCGGACAGGGCCGACGTCGGGTGGTCCAGCGCCAAACCGCCGCCGGCAATGCTGCGCAACCCCACGTCGTCGAGCGCTTCATGGACGCGCTTCCAGATCTCCGCACGGGGGACGGCGAGGTTCTCGGCGCCGAAGGCGACGTCGTCGCCCAGGCGCGAGAGAACCACCTGCGTTTCCGGGTCCTGCTGCATGAGCCCGGCACGGCCCCGCTGCCCGCGCGGTGCGGCGCCGTCGATCAGCAGCGAGCCGCTCTCGTCGGCGTCGTCGTCATCCCCGCCCAGCACGCCGGCCAGGGCATGCAGCAGCGTGGACTTGCCGGCGCCCGAAGGCCCCAGCAGCAGCACGCGCTCGCCCGGCCCGATCTCAAGGTCGAGGCCCTGGACGGCAGGGGTGGAGCGGCCGGCGTGCCGCCAGCCCCACCCCCGGGCGGAGACTGCGGCAGGCCGGCCCGCAGTGGAAGCGGCGTCGGAAACCGGCATCAGGAGAAGACAGGCTCCGAGAAGGCCTTGCGGGAGGCGAACGAGCTCAGAACACCGGTCCTGGCCAGGCCACGGGTGGCGATCCAGGACAGCGCACCGGCGATGATTGCGCCGGAGATCGCGCAGAACACGATGTAGGCGGCCTTGTCGCCGGCTTCATAGGCGATGTTCCAGCCCCACGGCGCGAACGAGTCGTTCAGGCCGCAGAACAGGCCCGCACCGGCGCCGGCCAGCAAGGATACCGGCAGATTGAACTTCTTGTAGGCGAAGGCGGCGAACACCAGTTCCGCGCCGAGGCCCTGCAGCAGCCCGGAAATCAGCACGGTGGTGCCGTACTGGGAACCCATGATGAGCTCGCCCGTGGCGGCGACGGTTTCGCAGAACAGGGCCGCGCCCGGCTTGCGGATGATAAGCATGCCCAGCACGGCCGGAATCATCCAGCCGCCGGCGATCAGGCCGGTAAGGGGCGGGTACGTGGCGTTCATCGGTGTGGAGACGAGGGCCGCGCCCTGGGACCATGCCCAGAAGATCACGCCGCCGGCGATGGCGATCAATGCCGCCACCACGATGTCCACAACGCGCCAGTTGTAGCTGGCTTTCTTAAAGCTTGCTGTTGTCATTTCTGCCTCCTGAGTTACAGGAGGGGAAAGTGTTCCCCGGCTTCCGGACGGCCTGTGCCGCCCGCGGATCCGGACACTCTGAGAACTCGACTCCCTTACGCCGGTACTAACCGGATCAGGTTCGAGGGTCTGCGGCTGTCCGCACTCTCAGCGCCCTTCCACCGGCTGCATCCCTGCAGTGCCCGACGGCGGCGCTCCCCTGTCGTGATAAATCTGCCCTGATGGGCGTTCTCCAGTTTACACCTCGGGGCAGTTCCGGGCTTTTGGGGAGGGTCATATTGGGGGCGGGACGAGGTGGGTGCGATTCTGCTGGATCATCCGGGCCCTGACTCAAGTGCGGCCCGTCCTGGCGCGGGGGCAAGGGCAAGCCTGAGAGAATGATCCAGCAGAACTGCCGCAGCGAAGGGGCCCCATGACCAGCACAGACGGAAGCAACGGCGTCACGCCCCGGAACCCAGTGCCTGGAAGGACGGCGCCAGAACGTCCCGCCCCCGGCAGCACCGTGCCCGAACCGAGGCTCGCCGCGAGCGTCATCCTCCTGCGTGATGCCCCGGGCGGCCTCGAAACCTTCGTCCAGCACCGTGTGGCCACCATGGACTTCGCCGCCGGAATGGTGGTGTTCCCCGGCGGACGCGTGGACGCCGCGGACAAGGCCGGCCGGGAGTACCCGGACGGGCTGCTGGATGCCCACGCCCAGGACTGGAAGCTGGCTTCGATCGGGGCCGGCGCAGGCTCCGCACAGGCCCGCGCCGACGCCGGAATGGTACTGGCCGCAGCGCAACGCGAAGTGTTCGAGGAGGCCGGGCTCCGGCTTGACGCCGCGGACCTTCGCCCGTGGGCCAACTGGGTCACCCCGCCGGACATGCCCAAGCGCTTCGACACCTACTTCTACGTGGCCCGTCCCGCGCCGGGAGCCGAGCCGCGGCACCAGACCACGGAGGCGTCGTCGTCGCTCTGGATGCCGGTCCGCGACATCCTGGCCGCCGAAGAGGCCGGGAGACTGAAACTCATGCCGCCCACCTTGTTCCTGCTCAAGGAGGTAGGCGCGCTGGGGGGCGTGGAGGCCGTCTGGTCCGCCGAGCACCCGATCGTCCCGGTACATCCCGCCGCAGGTGCCATGGCGGCTTTCCTGAAGGGCCGCACGAACCGCCGCTAAGCCGCCGGGGCGGTGATCTCCGCTGCTCCGCCGCTCACGACGATTCCGCCGCTTGGAGGAATGTCGACGGTGAGCACGCTCGGACGGCCCACGTGGCTTCCCTGGTGCATCGCCCCGCCCGCCCCGCAGCCGCATCCGGCGAGGTGCCAGGCGCTAGGCTGGGGGTCATGAACCTCTTCTTCAAGCTTCTTGGCACCGGAGTGAGCATCGGCGCGGGAATCGTCGGCAGCAAACTCGTCAACGCGGCCTGGGAAAAGTCCACCGGCAAGAAGCCGCCCAAGGGCCACGACGACATGGAAACCAGCCTGCGTTCGGCCCTCGTTTTCGCGCTCATTTCGGGCACCGTCAGCACCCTCATCCAGGTCCTGGCCAGCCGCGGCACCCAGCGCGCCATCGCCCGATTCGCCAAGACCCAGGACATCGTCTAGCCAGCTTCTGTCAGTCCGAAGCCCTGCCGGCCGTTTCGCGCCCGGCGGCCTTTTGGTCTGCCCGCTCCCCCGCGGCCTTCTGGATCACAGCCTCCAGCTCGTCGGCGGTGAGCAGTTCCCGGTGGCCGTGCTTGGTACGGTAGCCCGAGCGGCCCACCATGTGCGCGGACACGGGAACGGTCAGCAACTGGAAGATCCAGGCCACCACCAGCACGGGCCACACCCACCAGGTCCGCATCTGCAGCCCGATGGCGGCCAGCAGCAGGAACAGGCCCAGCACCTGCGGCTTGGTGGCGGCGTGCATGCGGCTCATGAGGTCCGGGAAACGCAGCAGGCCCACGGCCGCGGCGAGGGACATGAGCGCCCCCACCACAAGGAAGACGGCGGTGACGGCGTCGATCACGGCGTCCGCGCCCGAAGCATCAGGAGTCATTGGGCTGTTCCCTCCGGTCGGCCACGAAGCGGGCCACGGTCACCGAGCCGATGAAGCCGATCACCGTGAGCGCCACCAGCAGCATGAGGTTGTTGAGGTGCCGGTTCACGGCCATGTCGATCGCGAGCGCGGCGCCCAGGATGGCCAGCAGCACGTCCGAGGCGAGCACGCGGTCCAGCAGGGACGGCCCGACGGCGATGCGGATGATCGCGCCGGCGGCGGCGAAGCTGAGGATCACGGCCGTGACGATGAGAACGATGTCCTTCACAGCGCTGCTCCTTCCGTGGCGGGCCGGTCTTCGGCCCTGAGTGCGTCGAGTTCCGCGCGCGTGCCCATGATGCGGATCAGTCCGGCCTCGATGTCCTGGACCTCGCGGCGGATCCGGGCGATGTCGGCCGGTGTGGTGACGTTGAGGGCGTGGATGTAGAGGGTGGAGGTGGAGCGGTCCACTTCCACCACCAGCGAGCCCGGGATCAGCGAGATGACGTGTCCGGTGGCCGTCACCATGAGATCCGAATGGCTCCGCAGAGGGACGGCGACGACGGCGTTGCGCACCTTGGGGCCGGACAGCACGGCCAGGTACATGACCTGGTAGCTCGCGGCTGCCACCTTGGCGAGGAACCCCAGTGCAAACGGGATGGCGCGCAGGATGTTGAAACGCCCGCTCAATTCCACGGGCGGCAGGTAGAAGAGCTTGGCCACCAGGATGGCGATCAGGGCTCCGAACAACAGGTTGCCGGGGCTGAAGTCCTGCCACAGGGCACCCCAGACAATCACGAGCCAGACCAGCAGGGGCAGCTCGGTCTTGAACGAAATAGGTTTCCGGCTCATTTGCCACCCCCCGGCTGCGCGGCAGTGTCCGGCTGTGCGGCATTACCCGGCTGGGCCGCCTGCGAACCCTGCCCGGGCAGCGGCGGCACCACGGCGCCGTCGCCGAGGACGGAGTGGATATACGCGGAACGGTCCAGCATGACTTCTCCGGAGTGGCCTGCCACTTTGAAAAGCGGCCCGGCGAAGACGGTAAGCGCAACACCAAAGGCCACCAGGGCCGCCGTCGCTCCCACCATGCTCCGCGGCAACAGCCCCACAGTCCCGCGGCCCGCCGGAACGGGGGTCAGCAGCACGGGGTCCGGGTACTCGGCGTCCTCGGGCTTGCGCCAGAAGGCACGGTTCCACACACGGGCGATGGCCAGGAGGGTGAGCAGGCTGGTGACCACGCCGCCCACCACCAGCACCAGGGCCAGCGGCGTGCCCAGCTCCACGCCGGCCTGCAGGAGGCCGAGCTTGCCGAGGAAGCCTGAGAAAGGCGGGATGCCGGCGAGGTTCATGGCCGGGATGAAGAAGAGCAGCGCCAACAGCGGTGAGAGCTTGGCCAGCCCGCCCAGCCGGTCCATGGAGGAACTGCCTCCACGGCGTTCGATCAGGCCCGCCACCAGGAACAGGCTGGTCTGCACGGTGATGTGGTGGGCCACGTAGAACACGGCGGCGCCCAGCCCTGCGGCGGACGACATCGCCAGGCCGAACACCATGTAGCCGATATGGCTGACCAGGGTGAAGGAGAGCAGGCGTTTGATGTCGCTCTGCGCCAGCGCGCCCAGGATGCCCACCACCATGGTCAGCAGCGCCACCACCATCAATGGCACGTTCAGGGTGTCTCCGGGGAACAGGAGCGTCTCGGTCCGGACCATGGCGTAAACGCCCACCTTGGTCAGGAGGCCGGCGAACACGGCGGTGACCGGGGCGGGGGCAGTCGGGTAGGAGTCCGGCAGCCAGAAGGACAGCGGGAACACGGCCGCCTTGATTCCGAAGGCCACCAGCAGCATGACATGGAGCAGGTTCTGCGTGCCCTGGTCCAGTTCGGCCAGTTTGATCGCAAGATCGGCCATGGTGATGGTTCCGGTGGCCCCGTAGATCATGGCAATCGCGATCAGGAACAGCACCGAGGAGACCACGGACACCACCACGTAGGTGACGCCGGCGCGGATGCGCGGCCCCGTCCCGCCGAGCGTCATGAGCACGTAGCTTGCCGTCAGCAGGATCTCGAAGCCCACATACAGGTTGAAGAGGTCGCCGGTGAGGAAGGCGTTGGACACCCCGGCCACCAGGATCATGTAGGTGGGGTGGAAGATCGAGACGGGCGCTTCCTGGTCGCCGTCGGCCATGCCCTGCCCCGTGGCGTAGACGAGCACCGCCAGGCTCACCACGGACGAGACCACAAGCATGAGCGAAGAGAACTGGTCCACCACCATCACCACGCCCCACGGCGGCATCCAGCCGCCGATCGTGACGGACGTGGTGCCGCCGTCCCAGACGGACGCCAGCAGGATGCATTCGAGCAGCAGGGTCGCGGACAGCAGGCCGATGCTGACGGCCCGCTGGGCTGCCGAGTGCCGGATCAGCAGGAAGGTCAGTGCGGCGCCCAGGATGGGGAGGACGACGGCGAGCGGTGCCAGATTGGCGAGGTTCACGCGGTGCCTCTTTCTTTAGGATCGCTTGCCGGGGAGTCCGTGCCGGCGCCGGCGCCGGTTACGCCCGGCCCGCCGGCGTCGTCGGGGCCGATGAGCCCGTCAGGCCCTGCAGCCGTCAGCGCGAACTCCGAGGTCTCCAGGGGCACAAAGGCGTCGTCCTCGGCGTCGAAGCTGGGGGTCTTGGCCACGCGGCGGTCTTCCATGTCGTCCTGGATCTCGTCCTGGCGGGCCAGGGCCCAGGTGCGGTAGATGATGCCGAGCATGAACGCGGTGACGGCGAAGGAAATCACGATCGACGTCAGGATCAGCGCCTGGGGAAGGGGATCGTTGTAGGCGCCGGGCTCCGTGTCCTTGTTGAAAAAGGGCGCCAGGCCGGCATATCCGCCGGTGCTCAGGATCAGCAGGTTGGTTGCGTTGGCCAGCAACATGAGGCCCAGGAGCACCCGGGTGAGGCTGCGTTCCAGGATCAGGTAGATCCCGCACGCATACAGGGTGCCCATGACGATCAGCAGGGTCAGGTTGACGCTCATGTGGTTCCCTTTCCGGACGCCGTGGCAGCCTCTGCCTCGCCGGTAAAGCCGGCGCCCGCCGACGCGACGTTCCCCGCGGCAACGGCCTCGGCGTGGGCTGCCCCGCCGGCAGGAGCAGCCTTTTCCTCAAAGTGTTCGTCGATCTCCGCGCCGAGGCTGCGCAGCACATCCAGGGCCAGCCCCACCACCACGATGTACACGCCGATATCGAAGATGGTGGACGTGACGAACTTGATGTCGCCGAACACCGGCAGCCAGACCTCGATGATGGCGCTCTGGAACACCTGCCCGCCCAGCAGCAGCGGCACAAAGCCGGACGCGGCCGCCGTCGCGAGCCCAGTCCCGAGCAGCGTTCCGGCACTCACGGTGGCGGCCTCGCTGAGTTCGAAGCGGCCGCCGGCCAGGTAGCGGATGGTCAGCGCGAGTCCGGCCGTCAGGCCTCCCGCGAAGCCGCCGCCGGGCAGGTTGTGGCCGGCGAGCAGCAGGTAGACCGAGAAGATGACCATCGAGTGGAAGATCAGCCGGGTGACCACTTCGAAGATGATCGAGCGGCGCTCCGGGGCCAGCGTCCTGCCTCCCAGCAGCCAGGCATCCCGGCCGACGTCGGCGAACTTCTTCGCGAGGGCCAGCGCGGCGCCGTCGCGGGAGTCACGCTCGACGCCGGTGCGGCGCCCCACGCTGCCGGCGGGCACCGTGGCGGCGGGGCGCAGGCGCTCGCCGCGGCCGCGGACGAAGATCAGGCTGGCGACGCCGGTGGCCGCGATAACCAGGACGGAGATTTCGCCGAAGGTGTCCCAGGCCCGGATGTCCACCAGCGTCACGTTGACCACGTTGAGCCCTCCGCCGCCTTCGTAGGCCAGCTTGGGGAAGTCGAGCGATACCGGGGCGGCCACGCGGGCCCCCATGGCGTAGATGGCCACGAAGATCATGGTGATGCCGAAGGCGGCGCCGATGATCACCCGGACCACCCGCAGCCGTCCGCCGGTTCGGTCGCGCAGTTCGGCGGGCAGGCTGCGCATCGCGAGGACGAAGGCCACCAGCACGATCGTTTCCACCAGCATCTGGGTTAGCGCGAGGTCCGGGGCGCCCTGCAGCGCGAACATGAGCGCGATGCCGTAGCCGGTCACGGACACCATGAGCACGGCCAGGAAGCGTTTGTTGGCGCGGACCGCGGCGAGTGCCCCCGCCACGATGCCGGCAGCCGCGATCAGCTGGAGCGGCGAATTCGGGTCGATGAAGTAGAGACCGCCGGGCAGCGGCTTGTTGGCCACGATCAGCACCGTGAGCGGCACCGCGAAGGCCACGGTCAGGATGACCGTGAGGTAGAAGTACAGCGAACCGCGCTGGGTGCGCCCGGTGACCCAAACGGCGATGTCGTCCAGGGCGCCGATGGTTCGCTGGTAGGCACGGTCGCCGTCGATCCAGTCCGGCACCAGGCCTTGGGCCCGCGAGACGACGTTCCGGCCGTAGAACATGGCGGCGCCGGCGGCCAGCGCAATGGCGGTGAGGCCCAGCGCGGGGGTGAAGCCGTGCCACAGCGCGAGGTGCCCTGCCCCGGCGTCGGAGGTTCCGGCGTCGGGCGCGAACAGGGCCGCATACGGCTGGATCCAGCCGTCCACGGGAGCCGGCCACAGCCCGTACACGATGGTGAGCACGCTCAGGACGGCGGGCGCGGCCAGGAACGCCGGCTTGATCGCCTTGAAGGGCGTGCGTTCGACGCCGGGCTTGGTGGCGAAGGCACCCCACATGAAGCGGGCGCTGTACGCAAAGGTCAGGATGGAGCCCAGGACAAGGCCCACGAGCACCGCCAAGCCCCAGGGGTGGGCGTCCTTGCCGGTGCCGAAGTGCACGAACGCTTCGAACACGGATTCCTTCGCCACAAAGCCGGCCAGCGCTGGGATCCCTGCCATGGACGCGGCGGCGATCCCGGCCACGATGCCCAGCGCCCGCGAGGACCGGTACACGCCCGAGAGCTTGCGGATATCGCGTGTGCCCGACTGGTGGTCGATGATGCCCACCACCAGGAACAGGGCTGCCTTGAACAGGCCGTGCGCGAGCAGGAGGGCGAGCCCGGCGAGGGCGGCATCGGGCCGGCCGAGGCCCAGCACCATTGTCAGGAAGCCGAGCTGGCTGACGGTGCCGTAGGCCAGGATGAGCTTGATGTCGGTCTGCCGCAGGGCGCGGTAACCGCCCACCAGCATGGTCGCCAGGCCAAGCCCCAGGACCAGCGGCAGCCAGAATTCCGTAGTGGAGAAGCCAGGGGCCAGCCGCGCCACGATGTAGATGCCGGCCTTCACCATCGCCGCCGCATGCAGGTACGCGCTCACGGGGGTGGGGGCCGCCATGGCGCCGGGGAGCCAGAAGTGGAAGGGGACCAGGGCCGATTTCGTGACCGCGCCCACCAGGATGAGTACGACGGCGGCCGCCACCGCTCCTTGTGCCGGACCGGCGGTGAGGGAAGCGGCTTGCTCCAGGATCGCCGAGATGCGGTACGTGCCTGCGGCCTGCCCCAGGATGATGAGGCCGACCAGCATCGCCAGGCCGCCGGCGGTGGTCACGATGAGGGCCTGCAGGGCCGATCGGCGCGCGGCCAGGCGGGTGCGGGCGTAGCCGATCAGCAAATAGGACAGAACGGTGGTGAGCTCCCAGAAAATGAACATCATCAGGAGGTCATCTGCCGTCACAAGGCCGAACATGGCTCCGGCAAAGGCCAGGAGCTGGGCACCGAAGCCGCCGAGGTCGGGGTCTTTGTTCTTGAAGTACCGGGCGCAATAGACCAGGACCAGGGAACCAACGCCCAGGATCAGGGTCGACATGACCCAGGCCAGCGCGTCCATCCGGAAGGCGAACTCAAGCTTGAGGTCCGGGATCCACGGGAGGATTTCCGTCACGGCATGCATGCCGCCGTCGGAATATATGGCCTGATGCCGCAGTAGCAGCCACACGAAGGCCGCTGCGGGGACGGCCGCCAGGACAAAGAACGCATTCCTGCCAAGTTTTCGGAAGATCAAGGGCGCTACAGTTGCCGCTACAAAGGTCATGGCGAGAACTGGGATCACTGTTGTCTCCGCAAAAGTCAGGAAAAGTTGTCAAAAGTTGGAGCAGGCGGCCATACGTTGGGTTCAGTGGGTCCAGTTTAGCAAGGGCCTGTGACAGTTCTTGGCCGGGGCCGGCGAGGGGCGGCCGGGGAGACGCCAACAATTGTCCACATACGGGAGGGGCTCCCGGCGGAGCCTGCCGGGGCCGGATAGCATTCAGGCTATGAACGCGGCTGCAGTTCCCCAAGCATCCCCTCCGGCCTCCGAGCTCGCCTCCGGGCCGGCCTTCTCCAACAAGGGACAGATCCTGGCCTGGGCGGCCTGGGACTGGGGCTCGGCGGCGTTCAACGCCGTCATGACCACCTTCGTCTTCACGGTCTACCTCACGTCCAGCGCGTTCGGCGGGGAGGATGCCGCCTCGGCGGCCCTCGGCGGGGCCCTGTCGATTGCAGGCATCGCCATCGCGCTCCTGGCCCCTGTTACCGGGCAGCGGTCCGACGCCGGCGGGCGGCGCAAGCTGTGGCTGGGCGTCAACACGGCAGCCGTCGCGGTCCTGACGGCCCTGTGCTTCTTCGTTTTCCCCAAGCCGGAGTTCCTGCTCCTGGGGGTGTCCCTGATCGCCCTGGGCAACGTGTTCTTCGAGTTCGCGGGCGTGAACTACAACGCCATGCTGGCCCAGATCTCCACGCCCAAGAACATCGGCAAGGTCAGCGGCTTCGGCTGGGGCATGGGCTACCTCGGCGGCATCGTCGCCCTGCTGGCGGTCCTTCAGCTGTTTGTCCAGCCGAGCTTCGAATGGTTCGGAGCCGCCACGCAGGACGGTCTGAACATCCGTCTCGTGGCCGTGTTCTCCGCCCTGTGGTTCTTCATCTTCGCGCTGCCGGTGCTGTTCGCCGTGCCGGAGCTGTCCGTGAAGATGGACGGGGCCCGGCTGGGATTCATCGCCTCCTACGGGCTGCTGTTCCGCCGCGTCATGGCCATCTACCGCACCAGCCCGCACACCATCTTCTTCCTGCTGGCCAGTGCGATCTTCCGGGACGGGCTGGCTGCCGTCTTCACTTTCGGGGGTGTGATTGCGGCCGGCACGTTCGGTTTCGAGCTCAAGGAGGTCATCTTCTTCGCCATCTTCGGGAACGTGGTGGCTGCCGTCGGGGCGGTGATCGGCGGCTTCCTCGATGACAGGATCGGCCCCAAGGCCGTCATCGTCGGCTCGCTCGTCGGGCTGCTCGTGGCAGGTACTTCGATCCTCGTCCTGGGCAACGGAAACTACACCTTCTTCGGAAACGCGTGGGCCGGCTCCACCACGTTCTGGGTGTTCGGCCTGCTTCTGTGCTTGTTCGTGGGACCGGCCCAGTCATCCTCCAGGGCCTATCTGGCCCGCTTGGCCCCCGACGGCGAATCCGGTGAACTCTTTGGCCTGTACGCCACCACTGGCCGGGCCGTGAGTTTCCTGGCGCCGGCACTCTTCACCCTCTGCATCGCGGTGGCCACACCTCTTGTGGCACAGGGCGAAGCACAGCGCTGGGGCATCCTTGGAATCATGGTGGTTCTCCTGACCGGCCTGCTCGTGATGCTGCCCGTCAAGCCGCCGGGCAAGACCCAAATAGCGGTCGTACCGCAGCACTGAGAACAGCGTTAGGGTGGACTTATGAACGTGGATGAAACTGAACTCCCGGGCCTTGGCGTCCGCAAGGACTTCATCACTGCTTCAGGCCGCCGCATCGGTGTTGTGGAGAACAGGGAAGGTGACGCGGAGCTGTTCGTCTCCACGTGGGACGATCCGGACACCTGCCAGGCTTCCATCCCCTTGACGGCCGATGAAGCTGCCACTTTGGGCAACCTGCTGGGCGGCCAGCACATTGCCATGCGCCTTGCCGAGGCTCACAGGGAAATCCCGGGCATCGTGACCCGGCAGTTCTCCATCACCGCTGATTCCCCGTTCGTCAACCAGGCCATGGGCAAGGCCCAGATCCGCACGCGCAGCGGTGTCTCGATCGTTGCCATCATGCGGGAGGGCGAGGTGGTCCCGTCTCCGGCACCGGACGTCATTCTGCACCTTGGTGATCTGCTCGTGGCTGTTGGCACCCAGGAAGGTCTTGATTCAGCAGCCGACATCCTGCGCAACGGCTGACGGCGATGGACCCGCTCGCACTAACCCTCATCGAACTGGGGGCCGTCGTCTTCTGCCTCGGTCTCCTGGCGCGGTTGGCGGGCAGGATCGGAATGTCACCCATTCCGTTGTATTTGTTAGGCGGCTTGGCCTTCGGCGCGGGCGGACTCGTCAAGCTTGACGGCATGCACGAATTCGCCCATGTTTCGGGCGAGATCGGCGTCATCCTCCTCCTGCTTATGCTCGGATTGGAATATACGGCCTCGGAGCTTGTCACCGGGCTGCGCCGGTCCTGGCAGGCCGGGGTGATGGACCTTGTCCTGAATTTCATCCCGGGGGCCGGCATAGCCCTGCTGCTGGGCTGGGGACTCGTGGGGGCGATCGTCCTGGGCGGCGTCACCTATATCTCGTCCTCCGGAATCGCCGCCAAGGTGATCACGGACCTCGGCCGGATCGGCAACCGCGAAACGCCGGTGGTGCTCTCGATCCTGGTGTTCGAGGACCTGGCCATGGCCATTTACCTGCCGATCCTTACTGCCATCCTGGCCGGCGTGGGCTTCCTCGGCGGGCTGCAGACCGTGGGGATTGCATTGGCCGTGGTCACCGTGGTCCTGGTTGTCGCGCTCAAGCACGGCCACCGCGTCTCGCAGGCCGTGCACAGCGAGAACTCCGAGGTCTTCCTGCTGAATGTGCTGGGCGCTGCTCTCCTGGTGGCCGGCCTCGCTTCGGCGATGCAGGTCTCCGCGGCTGTGGGCGCCTTCATGCTAGGCATCGCCATTTCCGGCGCCACGGCCCACAACGCCACCCGGATCCTTGAACCGCTGCGCGATCTCTTTGCCGCGCTCTTCTTCGTGGTCTTCGGCCTCAACACGGTTCCGAGCTCCATTCCGCCGGTGCTGGGCTGGGCGCTGGTGCTCGCCGTCGTCACTGCAGCGACCAAGATGATGACCGGCATCTGGGCGGCCAAGCGCGCCGGAATCGCGGTGCCAGGCCGCTTCCGCGCCGGCGCCGCACTCATCGCACGCGGCGAATTCTCGATCGTCATCGCGGGCCTTGCGGTGACCTCCGGCGCAGTCCCCCGGGAGCTCGCCGCCCTGGCCACCGCCTACGTTCTCATCATGGCTATCCTTGGCCCGCTCGCGGCACGCTTCGTGGAACCCGTCGTCAAGGCGTTCCGCAAGCCCCCGCGCACGCCCAAAGCGAAGGAAGCTGCCGCGGCGGTCTAGGGATTCCCCAAGGCGGCTCTTTCGATGAGCGCCCCAGGAAAGAACCCTTAGATCGCCGTCCGGTGGAAGTTCTGGTGGCTGCGGCTCGCGGTGGGGCCGCGCTGGCCCTGGTAGCGGTTGCCGTACTCGCCAGTGCCGTAGGGGTGTTCCGCCGAGGAGCTCAGGCGGAAGAAGCAGAGCTGGCCGATCTTCATGCCGGGCCACAGCTTGATGGGCAGCGTGGCCACGTTGGAGAGTTCCAGGGTCACGTGGCCTGAGAAACCGGGGTCGATGAAGCCGGCGGTGGAGTGGGTCAGGAGGCCCAGCCGGCCCAGCGAGGACTTGCCCTCAAGGCGGGCCGCGACGTCGTCCGGGAGGCTGACGGTCTCGTAGGTGGACCCAAGCACGAACTCCCCCGGGTGCAGGATGAATGCTTCGTCCCCTTCGACCTCCACCAGGCGGGTCAGCTCGGGCTGTTCCTCGGCCGGGTCGATGTGGGCGTACTTGTGGTTGTCGAACAGCCGGAAGAACCGGTCAAGGCGCACGTCCACAGAGGACGGCTGAACCATCGCAGGATCGTACGGCTCAAGAACTATCCGTCGGGAGTCTATTTCGGCACGTATGTCGCGGTCAGAGATCAGCACAGATCCAAAAATACCGTATGCACTGTCCCCAGCCGCCCCGTGGGAGTATTGTCCCGATTGATATGGCCACTGCCTGTGGGGCAAAACAACGATTCTGGGGTAATTGTGCGGAGAATGGCGGCGCCTGCGGTCTTCATATTGGCTTGCGTCCTCAGTTTCGCCGTGCCGGCTTCCGGGAATGCCATCACGTCCGGCGGCTCCGCTGCCGCTGCACGCGGCGCATCAGCCACGGCTGAGCAGCCGGCCGCCAGAAGCGAGCAGCCGGCGACGACGGCCCCCTCCCCGGCGGGCACTGCACCGAAGGGCACGGCCCCCGCCGCCCAGCAGGGCACACTCCAGCAAGGCACCCCGCAGCAGAGCACCCCGGCAGCGGGTGCGGTGACAACCCCCGACGCCGGCACCGCCGTCGGGCCCGACGTCACCGAAACCGGGCCAGCCGTTGCTGACGGCCCACCGCCCGTGGCGACCATCGGGCCGCTTTACGGACCCGCCCCGCTCCCCGCGGCGCCCGCTCCGGAAACTGCCCCGACCCCGGAGCTCCAGCGCGAAAGCACGGAAGGCACCGGCGTGGGCGGGGCCGCGACCATGGGGCTGGTCCCGGACGACAACACTGCAGCGATCCGCACGGTCTTCAACGCGATCAACAACTACCGAGCATCCCTGGGCCTGGCGCCGGTGAAGTACCACGCCACGGTGGCCAGCCTGGCGCAGGATTGGTCGGACAACATTGCCACGCGTGAGGTGATCGAGCACCGGGCGAGTTTCTGGACCGACCCCCGTGCGCTCAACCCAAACAACGGCGCCGGCGAGGTCATCGCCGTCCGCTGGGACCGGGACGCTGCGCAGTTGGTGGAGTGGTGGAAGAGCTCCCCCGGCCACGACGCCATGCTGAAGGACCCCCGTTTCAACGTCATGGGCGCCGGCATCACGTACACCGACGGTAACTGGCAGACCACCCCCAACCGCTACACCATGTGGGGCGTGGTCAACTTCTTCGGCTACACCACGCTGCCGGCGGGCACCACCGATGCTCCGGGCGGCGCCGTGACTCCGCCGACGCCGCCCGCGCCCAGCGTGTGCGATCCCATCGCCAAGCACCAGCCCCCTACCCTCGACCTC
Source organism: Arthrobacter sp. CJ23 (assembly GCF_024741795.1). Lineage (NCBI taxonomy): Bacteria > Bacillati > Actinomycetota > Actinomycetes > Micrococcales > Micrococcaceae > Arthrobacter > Arthrobacter sp. CJ23. Next base: position 4,212,224 of record NZ_CP102950.1, read on the forward strand.
AGCTCGGCGGCCATCCGCGGCTCCGGCGACCTGGTTGCCGTGGACTCCGCCGGTGCGTTGCTGGACTTCCCGTCACTGGGCAACGGCCAGTTCGGCCCCGCCCGGACCGTGGGCACGGGCTTCGGCGGCACCAAGGAAGTCTTCGTGACGGACTGGAACCGAGACGGCGTCTTCGACATCCTGGCCCAGAAGCTGGACGGATCCCTGGTGCTTAGCCCCGGGATCCAGGCCGGCGGCTTCAAGGCCCCGCTCACCCTCGGCAGCGGCGGCTGGCAGGCCATGACAATGACCGTGGGTACATGGTGCGCCAACAACCGCCTGCCCCAGATCCTGGCCACGGACTCGGCCGGCAAGCTCTGGCTTTACAACAACGCCGGAATGGTCCCGATTGTCCGGCGTACGGAGGTCGGCAGCGGTGTGTCCGCCGTCAGGCTCAGCATGGTGGATTACAACGCCGACGGCTTCGAGGACCTGCTCGCCGTGGGCGGCGACGGAAAACTGCGCCTCTACCGCGGCATCGGCACCCCTGCTCCACGCTCGGAAGTCAGGCCCGTGGTGGGCATCGGCTGGACGGACTACACAGGGCTGCGTGCCCTGCGTGGCGCCAAGGGCCTCAATTCCACGGCCATCGCCGGGCTGGACGCCAACGGTGTGGTTGAGTACTGGGACCTGGGGACCGGGGGACTCACGACGCCGGTGACGGTCGCCACCGGATGGACCGGGCGGAAGCTCGCGCAGTAGCGCGCCTGAGGCTCCGGCAGTTGGAGGTGCGCCGGCCCCGGCGGCGACATGCCGCCGTCGGGCCTTACAGACCGGCCGGCTCGGCCTCGATCACGGCCTTCAAGCGCTCAAGCTGCGCGACTTCGCCTTCCATGGTCTTCTGGATCAGGCCGTTCATGAGCTTCTGCAGCCCCTTGGGGTTGTATTCCAGGGCGAAGCGCAGGCGCGTGGAGGAGCCTTCGGTGCTGAGGTAGTAGCCGCCGGTGGGCCTGGCGGGGCCGGCCACGACGGCGAAGCGGACCTCCGCACCGGGCCTCGCCTCGGTGATTTCAAAATCGGCCGCGATGGGCCTGCCGCCGGGTCCTGCCAGGGTCTGCTGGTATAGCGCGCCCTTCTCGCCGGGAGCCCCTGAACTGAGCGAAATGCTGCGGACGCCGGTGCGCCAGAGCGGGTTGTTCAGGCCGTCGACGAGGAACCCGTACACCGTCATGGCATCCCTGCTGATGACCACTTCATATTCGGCGAATGCCATGGGACCCTCTTTTCGCGTACGGCTAATGAACGTAGCCGGGTCCCCACACGTGCAGCTAACAATTTCAGAATAGCCAGCGCCGGCCCCCATCGGCACAGCCGGGCCGAGCCTTTACCGAAGAGTTACGCCCTCCGCGCCACCGCAATCCTGCCGTGTCCGGGGCCCGCCGGTGAGCCTGGTCCGCGAGCTCCCGCAACTGCGCTAAGCTAGACTCGCTCCGGCGAAATCCGGGGCAGTGCGGGCGTAGCTCAATGGTAGAGCGCTAGCTTCCCAAGCTCGATACGCGGGTTCGATTCCCGTCGCCCGCTCCACGCAGAAGCACCCGGGTCCCTGGCCCGGGTGCTTCTTTGTTGCTTCACTGCCCCGTCGATGGGCCCGTCGACGCAAAGGCCGTGACCCCGAAGCCCCCGGAGCCTACACTCAGAGGTACACGTCCACCTATCCGGGAGGTCCTTGCGATGACGCTCACCGACGACGTTGAGGCGGGCCCGCTGGCCGCCATCAACCGCCTGCTGGAAGCCACCAACAAACACGATCTTGAGGGGCTGGCCGGGTGCTTCGCGCCGGGCTATGTCAACGAGACGCCGGCGCATCCCCTGCGCGGATTCACGGGCCGAGAGACGGTCCGCAGCAACTGGGAACAGCTGTTTACCGGGGTCCCGAACATCACCGCACGCATGCTGGCCCACAGCGTGTCGGGCGACCATGTCTGGGCCGAGCTCCACCTGTCCGGCGTGCGCCGCGACGGCACGGCCCATGATGTGACCGGAGTGATCGTGTTCCGGGTGGAGGAGGGCATCATCAGCAACGCCCGCTTCTACCTCGAGCCCGTGGAACGGTCCCTGGAAAGCGTCGAGGACGCCGCCGATCGCGTCACCCACCGCGTCACGCACGGCCGGCCTGCCGCCCAGCCGGTCACCTAGCTGTACACCCGGCCGGGCAGACGGGGTGTATCGTCAGGAGCCAGGAGCCATTTCGGCTCCGCTCTAAGGGAGCGATCATGGCCGACAAATCACCGCGCCAAGCTGCATCGAAGAAATCCGGCAAATCCATCAAAGAAAAGCGCGCGGACAAGAGAGCTGCAGAGACCTCCGCAGTCGCCGCCGCCAAACCGGCAACGGGCACTAAAAAGTGAGTGGCCATAGAGGCAGGCTGACCCTGGGGGTCCTGGCCACCTCGAGGAAACCGGACGAGCGCCGGGTTCCCATCCACCCTCTGCACCTGGAGCGCATCGATCCGGAACTGCGCCAGCAGATCCGGATCGAGCACGGCTACGGCGAGCGCTTCGGTTTTTCCGACAGCCAGCTGGAGCCGCTCGTGGGCGGACTGGCCAGCCGTAAGCAACTGATCGCCGAATCCGAGGTGATCCTGCTGCCCAAGCCGCAGCCGGAGGACCTTGCCGAGCTGCGCGACGGGCAGGTTCTCTGGGGCTGGCCGCACTGCGTCCAGGACCAGGCCATCACTCAACTGGCCATCGACAAGAAGCTGACCTTGATTGCCTTCGAGGCAATGAACCACTGGGCCAGCGATGGCGGCTTCGGCCTGCACGTTTTCCACAAGAACAATGAACTCGCGGGCTACTGCTCTGTCCTGCATGCACTGTCCCTCACGGGATCCACGGGCGACTACGGCAGGCGGCTGAGCGCCGTAGTCATCGGTTTCGGAGCCACGGCGCGCGGCGCCGTCACGGCGCTGAACGCCCACGGCATCCACGATGTCCAGGTGCTGACGAACCGCGGAGTCGCGGCCGTCGGCTCCCCCATCCACTCGGTGCGGATCGTGCAGTTCGACCACGACCAGAACGCCCCGTACCTCAGTGAGGTCATCACGGAACGCGGGCGCCTGCCGCTCGCCCCGTTCCTGGCTGCCAGCGACATCGTGGTCAACTGCACCCTGCAGGATCCGAACTCGCCGCTGACGTACCTGCGGACCGAGGACCTGGCCGCGTTCCAGCCGGGCAGCCTGATTGTGGACGTCTCCTGCGATGAAGGCATGGGCTTCAGCTGGGCACGCAACACCAGCTTCGCCGAGCCCATGTTCACCATGGGCGACCACATCAACTACTACGCGGTGGACCACAGCCCCTCGTACCTGTGGAATTCGTCCAGCTGGGAAATCAGCGAGGCGGTCCTCCCGTTCCTGGAGACCGTCATTTCGGGGCCCGAGGCCTGGGATTCGAACGAGACGATCTCCCGCGCCATAGAGATCCGCGACGGCGTCATCCGCAACCCGGATGTGCTGGAGTTCCAGCGCCGGGCGGCGGAGTACCCGCACCTTGTGGCCTAGGCCCCCGGGGCCTGGCCGCGTTTCCTAGCTTTGAACCTTGGGGTAGACGGACAGGCTCAGGACCTTCCGCGGGAAGCGGCTCCGCTGCGTGAACTTCAGCTTGAGCGTCAACTCGCCGCGGCGGGCCAGCACGACGCCGACCGTCAGGGCAGCGAGGGCCGGAACTCCGCCGGAGATGAAGATCGCCAGGTGCGGGTTCAGGTGTTCGGCGAGCCAGCCCATCATGGGCCCGCCGATCGCCTGTCCGCCGATCAGCACCACCAGGTAGAGGCTCATGACCCTGCCGCGGATGCTCATGTTGGAGCTGGTCTGCACCATCTGGTTCGCCGCGGTGAGGAACATCAGGCACCAGAACCCGGAGAGCACCATGGCCGCCGAGAACCACACCATGGACGGCGCCAGGGCGGACAGGCACAGCATCAGCCCGTACATGCCGGCACCGAGGACCACCGAGCGCAACTGGAGGTTCCGGCGCCGGGCGGAGGCGATGGCCCCGGCCAGCGCACCCAGGGCGACCATGGCGTTGAGCAGGCCGTAGCCGCCGGCACCGGCGTCGTACACGTGGTCCGCGAAGGCGGCCAGCAGCACCGGCAGGCTCATGGCGAAAACCGCCACGAATCCGGCCATGAGCCACGGCCAGTAGATAGTGGGCTTGGCCAGGGCGTAGCGGAAGCCCTCGCGCAGCATCCCCTTGCGGCGCGGCGCCGGCGTGCTGATGAACAGATCCTCCTTGCGCAGGAGGAGCAGCATGGTGACAGTGGAGCAGCAGGCCACGGCGTTGGCGGCGAAGGCCCAGCCGGCGCCCACGGCCGTGAGGAGCACGCCCGCCAGTGCCGGGCCGATCAGGCCGCCCAGCTGGAAGGTGGTGGAGTTCACGCTGATGGCGTTGCGCATGTACTGCGGGCCCACGAGCTCGTTGACGAAGACCTGCCGCGCGGGCTGGTCCACCAAGGTGACCAGGCCCAGGGCCAGGGCGATCGCGTACACGTGCCACACTTCGATCCGCTGGCTCAGCGCGAGCACCGCGAGGGCCGCCGCAAGCAGCGCCGCCGCCGACTGGCACAGGATCAGGATCTTGCGCTTGGCAAAGCGGTCCGCGAGCATCCCGCCCCAGGGGCCCAGGAACAGCGACGGCATAAACTGCAGCGCCACGGTGATCCCGACTGCGGTGACGGAACCTGAGAGCTGGAGCACCAGCCAGTCCTGGGCGATGCGCTGCATCCACAGGGCAATGACGGCGACGAAGTGGCCGATCGCGAAGATGCGGAAGTTGTGGACCTTGAGGGAGATGAAGGTGTGCCGCCAGGGCAGGCGTTCGCTCACGACGGCGATCGGCTGGGTGACGGTGTCCGGTGCCTGGGCGGCAGCGGCGAAAGAATCGATGACGGGCTGGTTGACGGTTGCCGCGGTAGGCGGTGGGGGTGCCAAAGGGAGTCCTCAGATCGAGTTTCGGTGGAATGCCTTTAACGCTATGGTTGCCTCGACCAATTATGGAAGCGTATCGTGCCTATAACTAGCATTGCGAAACGCAATATGGCCCTGGCGTCCAACGGCGGCGGCCCCAAGGAGTACCGTGTTCGAACCCGTGCAGCTCCGCTCGTTCCTGGCGGTTGCCGAGACCCTGAGCTTCACCAAGGCCGCGGAGCGCCTCGGCCTTGCGCAGCCCACCGTGAGCCAGCATGTCCGCAAGCTCGAAGCAGCGGCCAAGCGGATCCTCGTGGCCCGGGACACCCGCGACGTCCGGCTGACGGACAACGGGGACGCCATGGCCGGCTTCGCCCGCAGCATCCTGGCCGCGCATGATTCCGCGGCGCGCTACTTCTCCGGTTCGGCCATGCGGGGCCGGCTGCGCTTCGGCACGGCCGATGACCTCGCCATCACCGGCCTGCCGCGGATCCTGCGTGAATTCCGGCAGATCTACCCCCAGATCAACCTTGAACTGACTGTGGGCCAGAGCGACCAGCTCTACAAGCGGCTTAATGCGGGGCAGCTGGACCTGGTGTTCGTGAAGTGGGTGGCCGGCGCCAAGGAGGGCACGGTAGTCCGGCACGATTCCTTCGCCTGGGTGGGGCTGGAGCAGACGGTGCTGGAGCCGGGCGCGCCGGTGCCCCTCATTGCCTATCCCGCGCCAAGCCTGAGCCGCAAGCTGGCCATCGACGCCCTGGAGGCCGCGGGCCGGACCTGGCGCATCACATGCAGCACCAAGCAGATCAGCGGGGTCCTGGCCGCCGTCCGGGCGGGCATCGGCGTCGCGGTCATGCCGGCGTCGCTGGTTCCCGAGGACCTGAAGGTCATCACCCGTCGCTTCGAACTGCCGGCCGTGGGCGACGTCGACTTCACCCTGATCCGCAACCCGCTGGCCAACGCGGAGGTCATTGACGCTCTGACGCAGGCGATCATGGGCAGGACGCTGAACAAGCAGGCCTGAGGCGCGGCGTCGGCTCGCCTGCATCAGCGGGCGACGGCGGGGCCTCGCGTCAGCGGGCCGGTTCCGGCAGCAGCGCTTGCGCGGCGAGGCTTACCGTCCTCACAATGTCGGCCCTGCGCCGCTCCGCGCGGTCGGGTGCCGCACCGGCGACAAGTCCACCGAGTTCGGGCAGGACCGCCCAGGCGTCGCACAGGCTGATGATCGTCAGGAGGAGGTCCGCCGCGTCCCCACGGGCAATACCGGGGAGGGCGGCCATGATGCGGTCCACCTTGCTGGCGCAGTTTGCGGCGCGGCAGGAACGGTCCACCACGTAATCGCCACGCTCCAGGCCCTCCCAGAACAGCAGCCGGGGCAGAGTGGCGTCCGCGCGGTGGTGGTCGAACAGGCGTCCGGCATAACCGGCGACGGCGTCCACGCCTTCACCCTCGATGGGCACCTCGTCCATGACCATGTTCAGCTGGGAGGCAATTACGGCATCGAAGAGCAGGTCCTTCTTCCCGAAGTACTGGTAGATGCGCTCCTTGTTGACACCCGCCCCGGCCGCTATGCGGTCCACGCGGGCGCCGGCCAGGCCAAACTGGCAGAACTCTGCGGTAGCAGCCTCCAGGAGGAGGCGTTTGGTGCGTTCAGTATCCCAGGCCATGGACCAAGCTTAACAGATTCCAACCAGGTGGTTGCAGATTGTCCGGAGGGGCACTACGCTGAACCCAGCCCCAAAGACAACTAGTTGGTTGGAGATTTCCATGAGCACGCAGAGCACCCTCCCGACGGCGGCCGGTTCCGTTCCGGCTGCACCCTCCGCACCGGCGGCCGCACCGGCACCCGCACAAGCGCCCGCACCGTCGGTGCATGTCCGCGCACTGATCACCTGGCTGGCCATCTTCCCCCTGGTCGCCATCGGCATGACTGCCCTCGGCCCGCTCACGGAGTCCTGGCATCCCGTGCTGCGGGCGCTGGTCCTGACGCTGTTGGTAGTGCCCCTGGCCGTCTATTTCGTGGTGCCCCGGCTGTTCGCCGGATACGGCCGGCTGCGGAAATCCCGTGCCATGAAGGCCGCCCGCGCCAAGGCCTGAGCCCACCGGGGCGCTGTAGATTGCGTCACAGCGCCCCTTTGGTTCCCGCGCTAAACTGATCGCATTATGAACCGCACAATGTTCAAGTCCAAGATCCACCGCGCCACGGTCACGCATGCCGACCTGCACTACGTCGGCTCCGTCACCGTTGACCTGGACCTTCTGGACGCTGCAGACATCCTCCCGGGCGAGCTCGTCTCCATTGTGGACGTCACCAACGGCGCACGCCTGGAGACGTACACCATCGCCGGCGAGCGCGGTTCGGGCGTCATCGGCATCAACGGTGCCGCGGCCCATCTGGTGCACGTGGGCGACGTCGTCATCCTGATCACCTACGCCGAGATGACCACGGAAGAGGCCCTGGCCTACCGTCCCAGGGTGGTCCACGTGGGCAAGGACAACAAGATCACGCAGCTGGGCAGCGATCCCGCCGAGACCCACACGCCCGGCCTCATGCGCCCGCCGCACGCCGTCAACAGCCACGCCATCAACAGCCACGCCATCAACAGCTCCGTCCTGAGCTAGGGCCTGCCTCCCGTATCGGGTTACCTGGGATAGTGTCTTGCGGTATGGCACTGCGACTTGTTCAGGTGAATTTCAAGGCTCGGGATGACTCCGCGCTCGGCCGGTTTTGGGCGGAGGCGCTCGGCTGGGGTGTTTCCAGCGAGGGACCCGGCGTGACCAATGTGGAGCCCGTGGGCTTCACCTGGCCGGACCCCTCCGCCCTCTGCGTCGATGTGGTCACCGTCCCGGACCCTGAGGCGGTCAAGTACCGCGCGCACCTCGATCTCGCCACCAGTTCTGCGGCCCACTATGCGGAGCTCGTGGCGCGCCTCTTGGAACTCGGTGCAACGCCCGCAGATGTGGGCCAGGGCGATGTGCCGTGGACGGTCCTGGCCGACCCGGAGGGCAATGTGTTCTGTGTGCTGGAGCCGCGGGAGATCTACCGGGACACCGGGCCGATCGCCACCGTGGTGGTCAACTGCGCGGATCCGCGGGCCATGGCCCGGTTCTGGGGCGAGGCCACGGACTGGACCCTGCACGAGGTGAACGACGATCATGCGAGGCTGCGTTCGGCCAAGGGTGTGGGGCCGTACCTGGAATTGCTTCGCACCTCCGGCATCGAGACCGTCTGGAACCGTGTCCATCTCGACCTGATGCCGTATCCCGGCGACGATCAAGCGGCAGAGGTGGACCGGCTGAAGGCCCTGGGCGCCACCGACGCCGACGTCGGCCAGGGCGAAGTGCCATGGGCGTGCCTCGCCGACCCGGAGGGCAATGAGTTCTGCGTCCTCACCCCGGGCTGACGCAGCACCCCGCGGGTTTCGGCGCCCCCGCGGGCTACCGGGCCCCGCGCCCGGCTGGCGCTGTCCACATGACGAAACATCCCGCCGTCGGGCCCTCCGGGCAATAAAGCTGATTTAGGCTGGGACTGTGAACCCACGCCGCCCCGCATCCGCCACCGAGCGGATGCCGGCGTGCTAGGGGTCCTGTCCGGGTTCTTCGTGGTGTGGGCCATCATCCTGGTGGGCATGTTCGTCGGCAGGCGCGGGATCCTGGGTGAGAACGCCCGTTCCGTGCTGAGCGGGCTGACATTCTTCGTCGCGAGCCCGGCCCTGCTGTTCGAAACCCTCGGCAAGGCGAAGCTGCACGAGGTCTTCGCCGCCCCGCTCCTGGTCACAGCCGTGGGGGCCATTGCCACGGCCCTCCTGTTCTTCGCGATCGTGAAATTCTGGCTCAAACGCCCGTTGTCCGAATCGCTCATGTCATCCATGAGCGCGTCCCTGGCCAACTCCGCGAACCTGGGCATCCCCATCGCCGTGTTCGTGCTCGGTGATGCCAGCTATGTTGCGCCGCTGCTGATCTTCCAACTGGCCTTCTTCACACCCATGTACCTGATGGCACTCGATGCCAGCACCAGCAGCCACCGCACCACTCCGCTGCGCTTTGTCCTGATGATCGTGAAGAACCCGATGATTGTCGGCTCTGCCCTGGGCCTGCTGGTGGCCGGCACGGGCTGGCAGGTGCCGGCGCTCATCATGGAACCGATCCACCTGATCGGCGGCGCTGCCATACCCGCCATGCTGATGGCCTTCGGCATGAGCCTGAACGGCTCGCGGCCGCTGCAGAAGGACGCCGGGCGCCGCGTGGACACCCTGCTGGCCAGCGGCTTCAAGCTCATCGTGCACCCGGCGCTGGCGTACCTGTTTGCGCGCTTCGCGCTCGGGATGGACGGGCATGCCCTGTTCGCGGTGGTGGTGACCTCGGCGCTGCCCACGGCACAGAACGTCTTCGTGGCCGCCAGCCGTTACCGGACCGGCATCACCGTGGCCAAGGACACCGTTCTGATCACTACCGTGGTGGCCGTGCCGGCGATGATCGCCGTCGCACTGCTGCTCACCTAGGCGACCCGGCCCGGCTGGCGCCGGACTATGCCGGGACCAGCCCTGCAACCCCGGCCAGCAGCTCCACGGAGCGAAGCCGGGCGTCGGTGCCATTGCTCTGGTGGGCCACGATGAGTTCGTCGGCGTCGGCGTGCCGGGCGAACTCGTCCAGGTAGTCGCGGACCACGTCCGGGGTGCCGACGGCAGAGTACGTCATCATCTCGGCCAGGTGCTGGCCTTGCGGGGTGTCGAGGATGAGATCGGCCTCGTCGTCGGTGAATTCCCGGCCGCCGCCCAGGAAGCGCGAGACCCTGTCCCGCTTCACCGCCAGGAACAGCTGCTGTGCATCGGAGGCCGAATCGGCCGCCACCACGTTCACGCCGGCGATCACGTGCGGGGCGGCCAGCTGCGCGGACGGCTTGAATTCGCGGCGGTAGATGGCCACGGCGTCCTGCAGGGCGTTGGGCGCGAAGTGCGAGGCGAAGGCGTAGGGCAGGCCCAGCTGGGCCGCCAGCCGGGCACCGAACAAGGAGGAGCCCAGGATGTACAGCGGCACGTTGGTGCCCTTGCCGGGGGTGGCCTCCACGCCCTGGATCCGGGTGGGACCCGTCAGGTAGCCCTGCAGTTCCAGGACGTCCTGCGGGAAGGTGTCCGCGGACATGGGGTCCCGGCGCAGCGCGCGCATGGTGTTCTGGTCGCTGCCGGGCGCGCGGCCCAGGCCAAGGTCGATCCGTCCCGGGTGCAGCGTCTCGAGCGTGCCGAACTGCTCGGCGATGGTCAGCGGCGAGTGGTTCGGCAGCATGATGCCGCCGGCGCCCAGGCGGATGGTGCTGGTGTGCGCGGCGACGTGGGCGATCAGCACGCTCGTGGCCGAGGACGCGATGGAGGACATGTTGTGGTGCTCGGCGTACCAGACGCGCCGGTAGCCAAGCTCTTCAGCGCGCTGCGCCATGGCGACGCTGCCCGCGAGGCTTTCCGCCGCCGTCTGGCCCTTGCCGATGATTGCCAGGTCCAGGATGGAGAGGGGTACGGTCACGTCGGGGTACCGGCCTTTCGGGTTCGCGTCACGGTCCGGCGTGGTGGTGGCCGGGCACGTAGGCGACAACGACGGCGGCGCCCGGCTTATTTCTTGGGGTTCCGGTGGGCTGGCGCACATGGAGGGCCCGGCCTGTTGGCCGGGCCCTCCATTACAGGCGGTACCGCCGGTGCTATTTCAGCTTGAAGTTCGCGCTGATGCTGGAACCGTCGGCTGCCGTCATGGTGAGCTTGTAGCAGCTGCCCGGGGTGGCCGGCGTCTTCCAGTTGTAGATGAACTGGCCGCCGGTGGCGTCATAACGGAGCGATGTATTGCCGCTTGCCGTCAGCTCGATGTCGTCAAGGAACTCCAGGGTGCACTTGATCTTGGCGGCATTCAGCGACACGAGGCTCGTGTCCGTCAGCTCGGTTGCACCGGCGAACACCTCGAACTTCGCCGGGACGGTGCTGCCTCCCTTCACCGTGTTCAGCACGCCGCCCATGTCAATCGGCTGGTAGAAGCCCTTGAGCGTCCAGGCCATGACGGTGTAGCTCTGCTGTGCCGTGGCGGTCCGGCCGGCGTTGTCCATGGCCGTTGCCGTCAGCGTGTGCGTGCCCACCTGGGTGGAGTAGCCGGTGACCACGCAGCCGGCGGGGCCGGAGACGTCATCAGATGCGGTGCACGTGGGCACGGATCCCACCGAACCGAAGTAGGCATTGCCCAGCGTCGAGTTGAAAGCCGCCGTCGGGTTGCCCTTGTCGATCTTGAACGTGCGGCTGTCGGCTCCCGCCGGCGTGACGTTTCCGGCAATGTCTTCGAACCAGGGGCTCTGGACGGACACCGCCGGACCTTCGCCCGACGACGTTGCCCACTGGGTGTCCGATGACAGTCCCGACGCCTCGTCAGTCCCGGTGAAAAGGACGTCGACGTCGGAGGTGTACCAGCCGTTGGCCCCTTCGGTTCCGCTGGCACTGGTGTAGGCAACGGCGGGTGCCGTCTTGTCGATCTTGAACGTCGGGGTGACCGCCCCGGCTGCGGTCACGTTGCCGGCATTGTCGCTGAACTCCGGGCTGGGAACGGCGACGGCGGATCCCTCACCGCTGGAGGTCACCGAACCGGTGGCCGAGGCAGGGCCGGAGGTGGCATCCGTGGCGGTGAACGTGGCGGTGACGTCCGAGGTGTACCAGCCTGCATTGCCGGCGGTTCCACTGGTGTCCGTGAGGGCCACGTCCGGTGCCGTCTTGTCGATCTTGAACGTCGGGGTGACCGCCCCGGCGGCCGTCACGTTGCCGGCGTTGTCCGTGAACTCCGGGCTGGGAACGGCGACGGCGGATCCCTCACCGCTGGAGGTCACCGAACCGGTGGCCGAGGCAGGGCCGGAGGTGGCATCCGTGCCGGTGAACGTGGCGATGACGTCCGAGGTGTACCAGTCCCCGTTGCCGGCCGTTCCACTGGTGTCCGTGAGGGCCACGTCCGGTGCCGTCTTGTCGATCTTGAACGTCGGGGTCAGCGCACCGGCGGCCGCAACGTTGCCGGCGTTGTCCGTGAACTCCGGGCTGGGAACGGCGACGGCGGATCCTTCACCGTTGGAGGTCGCTGAGCCGGTGGCCGAGGCAGGGCCGGAGGTGGCATCCGTTGCCGTGAACGTGGCGGTGACGTCCGAGGTGTACCAGCCCGCGTTGCCGGCGGTGCCTGCAACGTCGGTGAGGGCCACGTCCGGTGCCGTGCCGTCCTTCTTGATGGAAACGGTCACCGGGCCGGTGGGCCCGCCGCCGCTGCTTGTTGCGGAGCAGCTGTAGTCCCCGGGGAGCTGGTCGAGCGTGATGACAGCGTCCACGCAGCCCACCTTGGACAGGGTGCTGGGCGAATCGGCCTCCGCGACCGTCCAGACCAAGGACACTGCACTGCGGTACCAGCCGTTGAAGCCGTCCGGGGTGGTGGGGGTGAGCGTGTAGCCGACGCCTGGCGCAGTGGCGTCGGTGATGCTGTAGCTCAGCGAACTGGCGGCCGTGAGGCCGCCTTGGTCAGTGTAGGAGCAACTGGCCTCCTGCGAGCCGACGCCGGTGGCGCCGTCGGGACCCGTCATCGCGGCCAGCGTGGCCGGGAAGGAGCTCGGCCCGTCCTCATTGTCAGCCACGTTGCATACTGCGGCCGGCACAGAACCCTTCGCGTAGGAGGCGCCGGCAGCGACCCCGCTAATGGTCAGGACAGGGGCGGTGTTGGCCGGGGGAGCAACGTTGACGACGAACGTCGCGGGCGCGAGAGTGAAGGTGCCTCCCGAGTTGTTGGAGGCGACAGATGCGGTCACCGTGGCCGAGCCTGCCGCCACGGGGTGCACAACAACCGTTGGCGTGGAACCGCAGGAAGTGAAAGACACCTGCGGTGTGACGATGGTGGCCACCGAAGTATTGCTTGAGGCGATGTTCAGCGTAAGGACAGCACTTCCGGTCAGATTGCATCCGCTCTTTCCGTCCCCGTTCCTGGGGACCACCGCCAGCAGCGTGCTGCCGTTTGCCCCGCCCACGTTCAGGGGCATGACCTCGGCCACGGTGTCGACGGTCCCATCGAGAGTGTTGTAGATATCGTCGGCGCGCGCCACCCCGGCACCCGCCAACAGCAGGGCCCCAGCCGCTAGAACGGCGCCCGTCCTGAGCGCCGCATGCCGAAGGTATTTTCTTGCCGGCTCCGTCTTCAGATTCCCCAGCAAATCGTTCATTGGAATGCCTCCCTCATGGCAGTGCGACCGGCCGGACGCAACGTAGTCTCACCGTAGGCTCGGGCCCCAAGCCGGCACACGAGTAGTCCCCACTCGACTTCCCGCACCGAGTACTCGACTTTCCTGCAGCGCCTTGAACCCGGCTACTTGGTTTGGGGATCCTTCACCTGCGGAAACACTCGCCTTCACAAGCCGAAACACCGGCCGACATGCTGGCTGAAAACGGTCCGAATGTGACCCCTACTGACCCGCCGTTAACCGCCGTTACCCCCTGTATCCCAGCGTTTCAAACGGCTTTGACCGGCTTCCGGAGCTGCCGGATAGTTGCAGCCACAAGCAAGCATCCACACACTTTCGAAGGGCATTCCCATGGCATTTTCTGCCGTCACATCAGGCACAGTGGTCACACTTGCCGCGGTCACCATCCTGGGGCTGGCAGCCTGCTCGGACCCGGGCGCGACGGCGGCGACAGCACCGTCGTCGGGCTCTGCTTCCAGCACGGCGGCCAAAGAATTCAACCTGACGCCGGAGCAGAACCGCATCAAGGTCACGGTGGACTCCGCGGCCGCCGCGCTGGTGCCGGCGGCCGTCAAGGCGGACGGCAAACTCACCGTCGTCACCACCGGCGGCACAGCCCCGCTGAGCCTGTTCGCCACGGATAACAAAACGCTCATCGGCAGCGAAGTGGACATCGCCTATGCGGTGGGCGAGAGCCTGGGACTGCAGGTCGAGGTGCTGCCGGTGGCATGGGCCGACTGGCCGCTGGGAGTTGAGTCCGGCAAGTACGAGGCGGTCCTGTCCAACGTCACCGTCACCGAGGCCCGCAAGGAGAAGTTCGACTTCGCCACCTACCGGAACGACCTCCTGGGCTTCTACGCCAAGACCGACTCGACCATCGGCGTCATCAAGGAAGCCAAGGATGTTGCCGGCAAGCGCATCATCGTCGGCTCGGGCACCAATCAGGAAGCCATCCTGGTGCGCTGGGACGAAGAGAACAAGGCCAAGGGCCTCGCACCGGTCGAGTTCCAGTATTACGACGACGACTCCGCCTCCACGCTGGCACTCCAGTCCGGCCGCGCGGACCTGACGTTCGGCCCCAACGCCGGAGCCGCATACAAGGCAGCCAAGGACGGCAAGACCAAGGAAGTGGGCACGCTCAACGGCGGATGGCCCCTGACGGCCGAAATCGCCTTCACCACCAAAAAGGGCAACGGCTTGGCCGTTGCGGCCCAGGCAGCCCTCAACCACCTCATCAAGGAGGGCAGCTACACCAAGATCCTGGACCGCTGGGGACTCACCTCCGAGGCCATCCAGGCGTCCGAGCTGAACCCGGCCGGCCTGCCCAAGAAGTAGCGCCGGCGCGGCGCATGTTGGCCGGCGCCGCGCGCAGTCCCTGGCGACGCCGGAATTCCGGTGTCGCCAGGGGCTTTTCCGCGTCGCAGACGAATAGGGCATAGTAGGGAACCATGAGCCACCGCCTCGCCATCCTCGACGACTACCAGGGTGTCGCCTACGATTACGCCCCTTGGGACCAGCTCGCCGTCCACGGCATCGGCGTCACGGTCTTCGGCGAACCCTTCCAGGACGAAGAGTCCCTCATCCAGGCACTCCGCGGCTTCAGCATCGTTGTTGCCATGCGCGAACGCACGGCCTTCAACGCCGCCCGGCTCCATCAGCTGCCCCGGCTGAAACTGCTGGTCACCACCGGGATGGCCAACTCCTCGATCGACATCGAGGCCGCAAGGGAGCTCGGAATCACGGTCTGCGGCACGGGCGGTTCCCCCGCCGCGGCTCCGGAAATGACGTGGGCGCTGCTGCTGGCGGCCGCCCGGAACCTGCAGTTCGAAGGCAACGCGATGCGTGCCGGACGCCTGCAAAGCACTGTGGGCTTCGAACTCTCCGGCAAGACCCTCGGTGTGCTGGGCCTGGGCAAGATCGGGAGCAAGGTGGCCGGCTACGCGCGGGCCTTCGGCATGGACGTGATCGCTTGGAGCCCCAACCTCCGCGAGGAAACCGCCGCTGCCGCCGGCGTCCGCAGAGTCAGCAAGGACGCGCTGTTCCGGGAGGCCGACGTCGTCTCCGTGCACGTCCGGCTCTCCGAACGCTCCCACGGGGTGGTGGGCGAGGAGGAACTGCGGTTGCTCGGCCCGGACGGGATCCTGGTCAACACCGCGCGCGGCCCCCTGGTGGACGGGGACGCCCTGCTCCGCGGCCTCAACGAGGGCTGGCTGGGCGGCGCGGCCCTGGACGTGTACGACGTGGAGCCCCTCCCCGCCGACCATCCGCTCCTGAGTGCTCCACGCACCGTACTGACCCCGCACCTGGGCTATGTCACCGCCGAAAGCTATGCCCGCTTCTACGGTGAAGCCTTTGAGGATGTCCAGGCCTGGGCGCAGGGCAAGCCCCTCCGGGTGATTTAGGGATGCCTGTGGACTTTGAGAGCTCCCTTCCCGCGGGTCTTGGCTTCCGCCCCGCGCTCCCCGACGACGCCGCATGGATCGCCGAGCTGCGCGCCGTGGTCATGCGCCCGGACCTTGAACGGCTGGGCCGCTGGGACCCGGTCCGGGTGCGCGAGCGCTTCCTCGCCTCGTTCCAGCCGGAGCACAGCCTGGTGATTGTGGTGGACGGGCGCGACGCCGGCCTCATCGCGGCCCGCCCCGAAGAAGACGCCACCTGGATCGAGCACTTCTACCTCGGCCCGGAATTCCAGGGCCGCGGAATCGGGGCGGCCGCCCTCCGGCACGCCATGGCCACGACGCAGGACGGTCGCCCGTTCCGGCTCAATGTGCTCCAGGGCAGCGCAGCGCGCCGGCTCTACGAACGCCACGGCTTCGTCCTGGAAAGCGAAGACCCGGTGGACGTGTTCATGGTGGCTGACGCAGCTGACGGCTGTGGCCCCGGCACCCTACCGCCCCTGTAGGCGTCCGTGATGGAGAAACACATCAGCTAGAGTCGCCCGCGGCGCCGCGCGAGGGAACTGACCGCGGCCGAGTTGTGCACTGTGAACGAAACAGTTCCCGGAAGGAAACGGTCTTCCGACCACAGCAGCGGCACACCCGCCGGATCCGTGGCTCGCCGGATTTCCCGGAGCAAGCCAGTGCCTTCGGCGCAACCCAGGGTGTGGGCGTCGGTCGGATCCGCGGCCACGATGTCGATGGTGTGCTCGCTATCCGCGAACACGACGCCGGAAGCGTCGAGGACCGCTGTGTGGGAGAGGGGGTCCGGGGCGAGCCCACCGATCGCCGCGCCGATCCTGGACGGATACACGGTACGCTCCAGCATCACGGGGACCCGTCCGAGGAGCCTGACCCGGAGCACCTCGGTAATCTCATCCCCGGCGCCGAGCTGGAGGACTTCGACTTCGGCGACGGTGGCCGGCCGGACCCGGTTGTGGATGGTGCGCGCACCGGGCTCCTCCCCCTGGGACCTAGCCCAAGCCGTGAAACTCAACAGTTCCTGAAAGCTCTGGGTCCTCGCCGTGCCCAAGACCACGCGCCGGGTTCCGCGCCGGGACGTCACCAGGCCGTTGGCCCGCAGCAGTGCCAGTGCGTTGCGCACCGTACCCCGGGATACTCCGTACTGTTCCGCCAAGCTCTCCTCGCTGGGGAGCCGTCCGTTGCTTCCGAACTCTCCGGCCTCGATCTCCAGGCGCATATTGGCTGCCAACTTTCGATACTGGGCACCTTCAGTCTTCGCGCGCACGCCATCCCGTTTTGATTCCTCGTCAACCATTCCCCCACGGTACAGCGAATCGGCGAAATCCCCCGCAAATCAATGACTTTACACCGACAGTGCTCGGACGGTTCATCCACGCACCCCTCCCCGTTCACCCGACGTACACCCTTGGCACTGATAGTGGTTTTGACAAGTTGTATAGCCAACTTTTAGGAGATGTCATGAAAACCCCACTCCGCCGTTTCAGCGCCATGGGCGCCGCGGCTCTGCTTCTGGGCGGCCTGGCCGCCTGCTCCTCCGGCAACGCCGCCCCAGCCGAATCCAAGGGCGCCGTGGACTGGAAGACTGTCACCTCGGCCGAAGCTGGAGGCGGCATGGACGCCTTGATCGCAGCCGCCAAGAAGGAAGGCAAGCTCAACGCCATCGCCCTCCCGAACGACTGGGCCAACTACGGAGAAGTCATCTCCACCTTCGAGAAGAAGTACGGCATCAAGGTAGAGGTGGAGAACCCAGACGCCTCGAGCGCGGACGAGCTCAACGCTGTGTCCTCCCGGAAGGGTCAGGACCGCTCCCCGGACGTCATCGACGTGGGGCACGACTTCGACGTCCAGGCCGCAAAGCAGGGCCTGCTGGCCCCGTACAAGGTGGCCTCGTTCGGCAAGATCCCGGACTCCCAGAAAGAGGCCACTGGCCTCTGGTACAACGACATGGGCGGCTACGTCTCCTTCGGCTGCGACGCCGGCCTGGTAGCCAAGTGCCCCACCAAGTTCTCCGAGCTGACCGATCCGCAGTACAAGGGCAAGGTGGCCCTCACCGGCAACCCCGCCAAGTCCTCCTCGGCCTACAGCGCCGTGTTCGCTGCCGCCCTCGCCAACGGGGGCTCCTTCGACAACGTCCAGCCGGGCCTCGACTTCTTCGCCAAGCTGAAGCAGATCGGCAACTTCAACCCGGTGGAAGCCACACCGGCCACCATGGAAAAGGGCGAGACGCCCATCGCCATCGTCTGGGACTACCGGAACGCTGCCTACGCCGATGATCTGAAGACCAAGGGCATCGAGTGGAAGGTCGCCATCCCGGAGGACGGCGTGTTCTCTCTCTACTACTCCCAGGCTATCGTGAAATGGGCCCCGCACCCGGCCGCTGCCCGCCTCTGGCAGGAGTTCCTCTACAGCACCGAGGGCCAGAATCTCTGGCTGAAGGGCTACGCCCGCCCGGTGCTCCTGCCTACCCTGATCGCTGACGGCACTGTGGACAAGGACTCCCTGGCCCGCCTGCCCAAGGTGGCGCAGGAGAAGACCAGCTACCCCTCAGAGGAGCAGGGCCAGAAGGCCAAGTCCACCGTGTCCGACGGCTGGACGAAGGCCGTTTCCTGATGACCTCCGCCGCACCTGACGTCGTTGCGCACCGCGCCGTCGTCGCCGATGCGGGTGCCCAAACCCGGCGCCGTGAGCCCCACGCTCCCGGCCGCCGGGCCGCCCGCCCCTCCCCCGGCTGGCTCGGAGTATTCCCGCTGCTGGCCTTCGCCGCCGTCGCGCTGGGTCTCCCCGTGGCCGCCATGGCCGTCGGATCCGTCACCACCACCGACGACGCCGGCGCCACGTCCGTCACGGGCGCCAACTTCGCGGCTAGCTTCGACGGCCCATACCTGGAGAGCCTCCTGGGCAGCGTCCGCCTGTCCGCGCTCACAGCCTTCGTCGCCACGGTGGTCAGCCTGCCGATCGCCTACGCTATCGTCACCTCCCGGTTCCGCAGCCTGCGGGAAGCCGTGCTGTCCGCCTCCGGCGTGATCGCCAACTTCGGCGGCGTGCCCCTGGCCTTCGCCTTCGTGGCCACCCTCGGCAACGCCGGCGTCCTGACGGGCTTCTTCGGGCTCAAGGACAAAGGCTGGAGCCTCTACAACTTCTGGGGCCTGTCCATCGTCTACCTATACTTCCTGGTGCCCCTCATGGTGCTCACCCTCACCCCGGCGCTGGACGGCCTCAAACCCCAGTGGCGGGAGGCCGCACGGAACAACCGCGCCACGGGTTTCCAGTACTGGCGGCATGTGGCCCTCCCTATCCTGCTCCCCACCCTGCTCAGCGGCTTCGTACTGCTGTTCGGCAGCGCCTTCAGCGCCTACGCCACCGCGGCCGCCATGGTGGGCAGCTCCATCCCCTTGGTGACCGTGAAGATCGCCTCCGCCCTGACGGGCGACGTCCTGGTAGGGCAGGCGAACATCGCCCTGGCCCTCGGCATGGACATGATCGTCGTGGCCGCCCTGGTGATGGGCATCCAGCTCCTGCTGCAGCGGAGGACCTCGGCATGGCTCTCCTGAACACTGCACGCCGCTCCGGGGCCAGTGGCTCCGCCCGTGAATCGCGGCTGGGACGCTCTGTCGCCCTCACCGCGGCGGGCGTCTACTTCCTGGTGCCCATCCTCTGCTCCCTGCCCTTCACCGTCGGCCTCGGAGACCGCCGCCAGAAGCCGGGCCTGGACGCCTATGCTGGCATCTTCACCGCCGACGGCCTGGCCCAGAGCCTCGGGCTGACACTGCTTCTGGCGGGCGCCACGATCGTCCTGGTCTTCTGCCTCCTGCTGCCCGCCCTCCTGGCCGTGCGCCTGGCAGCGCCGCGCGCGAAAGCCCTTGTCGCCGTCGTCTGCATGCTCCCGCTCGTGGTCCCGGCCGTGGCGCTGGGCGCCGGCATCACCACCGTGCTGCGCTGGGCCACCGACTGGCTCTACGACACCCCGGGCTTCCCGGTGCTCGCGGCCCTGCAGCAGCCCGGCTTCCCGGTCATCCTGGTGCTCGCCTACACCCTCATGGCGCTGCCCCTGGCTTACACCACCCTGGAATCGGGCCTGAACGCCATCGAGGTGAAGGTCCTGGTGGAGGCTGCCCGCTCGTGCCGGGCCTCCTGGTTCCGGACCCTGTTCCTGGTCCTGCTGCCCAACCTCCGGGA
Source organism: Arthrobacter sp. CJ23 (assembly GCF_024741795.1). Classification (NCBI taxonomy): domain Bacteria; kingdom Bacillati; phylum Actinomycetota; class Actinomycetes; order Micrococcales; family Micrococcaceae; genus Arthrobacter; species Arthrobacter sp. CJ23. Next base: position 4,231,992 of record NZ_CP102950.1, read on the forward strand.
AGCCCTGCTGAATACCGCGTTCCTGACCATCGCCCTGGTGCTCGGCGAATACGCGGTGTCCGCCCTGCTAGGCTTCCAGCCCTTCGCTGTGTGGACTGTCGCCATCAGTGGCTCCCACGCCCAGCTGTCCGTCGCCGTCTCCATGGTCGGCCTGATCGGTACCTGGCTCATCCTTCTCTCGGTCGCGAAGCTCGGCCGTTCCAAAGCCTCCAAGGAGACCTCATGACCGCCTCCGCCCTCGATCCGCGCCCAGCCTCCGCCGGAACCCCCGGCGCCACCCTGGAATTCCGCGGGCTGCGCCGTTCCTTCGGCACCACCACGGCCCTGGACGGGTTGGATCTGACACTGAATCCCGGGGAGCTGCTGGCCCTCCTGGGTCCCTCCGGCTGCGGGAAGACCACCGCGCTGCGCATGGTGGCTGGCTTCGAGACCCCGGATTCCGGGGAGGTCCTGGTGGACGGCGTGGACTTGACCGGCACGCCCACGCACCGCCGCGACGTCGGCATGGTGTTCCAGTCCTACAGCCTCTTCCCGCATCTCAACGCCACGGATAACGTCGCCTTCGGGATGCGCATGCAGGGCGCTCCGGCGGCCCAACGACGGGCCCGCGCCCAGGAACTTCTGGAGCTGGTGGGACTGCCCACCCAGGGCGGTCGCTACCCCCGCCAGCTCTCCGGGGGCCAGCAGCAGCGCGTGGCCCTCGCCCGGGCGCTGGCCCTGGAGCCGCGGGTGCTGCTCCTGGACGAGCCGCTCTCCGCCCTGGATGCCAAGGTCCGCCAGTCCCTCCGGGAGGAGATCCGCCGCCTCCAGCTAGAACTGGGTATCACCACCCTCTTCGTCACCCATGACCAGGAGGAGGCCCTGTCCATGGCGGACCGCGTGGCCGTCATGCGGGACGGGCGTTTGGAGCAGTGCGCCACCCCGGAGGAGCTGTACACCAACCCCGCCACCCCCTTCGTGGCCGGATTCGTGGGCACGATGAACCGGCTCCCGGGCCGGCTCATCGGCGACGGCGCCCTGGTGGACGTCCTGGGTGTCAGCCGCCCCGTCCAGGGGAGCCTGCCCGGCCGGGACGGCACGGCCGGCGTCGACGTCCTGGTCCGTCCCGAGGCACTCACCGTCCGCGCGGACCCGGACGGCCCGGCACAACTGGTGGCGGCGTCCTTCCTGGGCGCGACGACGCGGCTCACTTTCCGCCTGGACGGCGGCCGCGAGGCGGTGGCGGACGTCCCGACCACTCACGCATCCACCCTCCCCACCGGGGCGCGCGTCCGGCTGGGCCTGCCGGACCGCCCCGTCCTGATCGACCAAGCCCGGAACGAGGAAATCACCGCATGATGCCCGCAGCCGTACTCTTCGACATGGACGGGACCCTCGTGGACACCGAGCGCCTCTGGTGGGACGCCGTGGCCGACGTGGCGTTCGGCCTGGGCCGGGAACTGGGCCCTGACGACGGACCCGACGTCCTGGGCCGCCCCTCCGGGCACACGGCCACCCACCTCCTGGCCACCATGCCCTCCGCATGCGTCCTGAGCGCGGAGGAGCTCTCCGCCCGGCTCGATGAGGCCTTCACCGAGCTGGTGGCCCAGGAGGTGGTGCCCCGCCCCGGGGCCATGGATCTCCTTCGGCTCCTGGCCGCGGAGCGGATCCCCACCGCCATCGTCTCCGCCTCGCCGCGCCGCGTGGTGGAACTGGTCCGGGACCAACTGGGCCGTGAGCTGTTCACGCTCGTGGTTGCCGTCGAGGACACCCCCGCGTCCAAGCCGGCCCCCGACCCCTATCTGGAAGCGGCCCGGCGGTTGGGAGCCGAGCCCGCCCAGTGCGTGGTAGTGGAAGACTCCCCCGTCGGCCTCGCCGCGGCGGAAGCGGCGGGGTGCCCCGTCGTCGTCGTCCCCTCCACCGTCCCGATCGAGGCGGCGCCCGGCCGCACGCTGCTCGGCTCGCTCGAGGACGTCACGCTAGCCGTCCTGACGGACGCCCGCGAGGCTGCACGATGAGCGCGTCCGCACGGCCCCGCATCATCCTGCTGGGCATCGACGGGCTCCGCTGGGACCTGGCAGCGGAGTCGACCTCCGCCGCGATCCTGAGGTCCCTGGCCGCCGAGGGTGACCACCGGGACATGACCATGGACGTCCCCACGCTGTCCGGCCCGGGCTGGTCCTCGCTGCTGACAGGGACCACCCACGCGCAGCACGGCATCCGGGACAATACCTTCGTGGGGCACCGTCTCTTCGGGCACCCGGACCTGCTGTCCCGGGCCTTTTACCAGGACACCTCCACCCGGACGTTCGCGGCGGCGGGCTGGCCGCCGCTGGTCTCCCCGGAAGGGTTGGGGCCCGTCATCCACCAGCGGATGGAGCAGCAGAAGGCCGGACTGCACACGGTGGTCTCCCGCGACGGCGAGACGCACGGCTTCATCCGGATCGACGCTGAGATCGCGGACTTCACCCTCGCCGCGCTGAACTCGCACAAGGTGCCGGACGTGTCCTTCGTGTACTTCTGCGATGTGGACGACGCCGGGCACGTGTACGGGGCACTCAGCCCGCAGTACCAAGAGGCGCTGGCCCGGGTGGATGGGCACGTGGCCCGGATCCGGGCCGCGGTCCGGAGCCGCGCGGCCGCTCATGGTGAAAAATGGCTCTTGGTGGTAGTCGCGGATCACGGACACGTGGACGCCGGTGGACACGGCGGGGACTCCCCGGAGGAACGCGGATCGTTCATCCTCCGCTGGGCGAGCGGTGGGGACCTCAGCCCCTGGCCGGCGGTGGTGGCACCGCATGAACTGGCTGGGCTGCTGCTCGCCGAGAGGGCCGCACAGGGGTGAAGAGCTGGGAAGCCCGCTACAGCCTCTGCTCCCACACCGCGAACTGCAGGCTGAGCGTCCCGCGTGAAACGTCGACGACGGCGGCACCCTCCTCGCTGCCGTCGTCCGGCACCGCTGACGCCTGATTTGCATCTGTGCCCAAGCGGCCCCAGCTCATGAGGCCGGGACCAGCTCGTCCGAACGCACCGGCGTCGCCAGCCCCAGGTGCTCGCGGAGCGTGGTGCCCCTGTATTCCGTGGGGTAGACGCCGCGTTCCTGCAGTTCGGGCACCAGGTGGTTCACGATGTCGTCCAGGCCCGTAGGGATGAGCCACGGCGAGATGTTGAAGCCGTCAACGGCGCCCACCCGCGCGTACTCGGCGAGGTGCTCGGCCACGCCGCTGTAGGAGCCGGTGAACGTGGCATCCACCCGCGCGGTGCGCGAGGTGACGAACTGCCGGATGGACAGCCCCTTCTCCTTGGCCTCGGCCCGCCACTGGTCCGCGAGCTGCCGGGCCTTGGCGCCGTGGAAGCCGCTGCCGCGGGTCTCGGAGGTCTCCTCCACCACGGGGTCGATGTCCGGCAGCGGCCCGTCCGGATCGTATTCGGACAGTTCGCGGCCCCAGAACTGCTCCAGGTAGGCCACGGCCTGCTGGGGGCCGATCTGCAGGCTCCGCACCCAGGCCTTCTTCTCGAGGGCTTCCTGTTCGGTGGCGCCGAGGATGAACTCGCTGGCCGGCATGATCTGGACGTCGTTGGCGCCCCGCCCCGCTGCCAGGGAGCGCGCCACGATGTCGCGGCGGAACTCCACCGCAGCGTCGAACTTCGGGTGCGCCGAGAAGATGACGTCCGCCTGCCGGGCGGCGAAGTCGCGGCCGTCCGGGGAATCCCCGGCCTGGAACAGCACCGGCCGGTACTGCGCGCTGCGCGGCAGCCGCGGCGTGACGTCCACGGTGTAGTGCTGGCCCCCGTGGACCACACGGCGGGCGGGCCCGGCCGGCGACTCCCAGGAATCCCAGATGCGCTTGGCGGTTTCCACGAAGGCTTCGGCGTGGACATAGCGGTCGGCGTGGTCCAGGTAGCCGCCGCGCCGGAAGTTGGCACCGGTCCACGCGTTGTCCGTGGTGACCACGTTCCAGGCTGCGCGCCCGCCGGACAGCAGGTCCAGGGAGGCCAGCCGGTGCGCCAGCTCCGCAGGATCGTTGTAGGTGGTGTTCTGCGTGGCCACGAGACCGATGTTGGTGGTCACGGCGGCCAGCGCCGCCAGCATGGTCTGCGCATCGGGCCGACCCACCACATCGAGGGCGTGCGGGCGGCCAAGGTGTTCACGGAGCCGGAGCCCCTCGCCCAGGAAGAACGCGGCAAACAGCCCGCGCTCGGCCGTCTGCGCGATCCGCCGGAACGATTCGAAGTCCGTCTGCGAGCCCGATTCCGGGGCCTTCCAGATGGTGCCGGAGTTGACGCCCTGGAAGAAGACGCCGAACTGCAGCTGCCCTGAGGGCTGGTATTTAGCATGAATGTGCTGAGTCATGGTCTCCCCTTAGTTTCCGGTCCCGACGGCGGCGGCCGTGCCGGGGCGGGCGTACCGGCTCTCCGGCCGCTCGAGTCCGAGCAGCTCGCGGAACGTGCCGTCCTGGACCACGGGGCGCAGCACGCCCCGCCGCCGGAGCTCGGGCAGCACGTGCCGCGCCAGGTCTTCCAGCTCGATGGCGAGCGACTCCGGGTGCAGGCGCACGCCGTCGGCCTCCGCCAGGAGCTGTTCCAGATAGTCGGTGAGCGCCGCGGCCGAGCCGGCAAAACGGGCGCGGCCGGACGCCGTGCCCACACGCTCAGCGGCGGCCTGCCCGCGGGCGTCCAGGACGACGTCGAGCTCTGCCACAATCGCAAGCGAGGCACCCAGCCGGGCGCGCACCGCGCGGACCTCGGCCGCCAGCAGCTCCGGCGACGGGGCGGACACCAGCACGGCGTCCGCCGGGAGCTGCCCTCCCGCTACCAACGGGGCCGCGGCCAGCACGGGCAGCTGCCCCTGCAGCGGCCGCGGAATGATGGACGGGCCCTTCACGGAGTAGCCCGGACCGGCGAAGTCCGCCGAGGTCTCGAAGTCGGCGTAGTGCAGCTTGTCCACGTCCAGGTACCGCCCGGTGGCGACATCGCGGATCACGGCGTCGTCCTCCCAGGAGTCCCAGAGCCGGCGGCTGACCTCGATGGACGCCGCCGCCTCCTGCCCCAGCCCGGGGCCCGTCACAGGAGCGCGTCCGACGGCGGCAGCGGCCTCCGTCGAAGCCTCCGCGGTGGCGATCCAGCCCGCCCGGCCACCGGAGACGTAGTCCAGGCTGGCCAGCTGCGTGGAGACGTGGAAGGGCTCGGTGTATACGGTGTCCACCTCGGGCACCAGGGCGATGGAGCGGGTCACGGGGCCGGCGAAGGCCGCGCGCTGCAGGGCGTTGATCCGGCCCGGAATGGGCGCATCCGCGAACGTCGCCGCATGGAATCCCGCCGATTCAGCGGCCAGCACGGCGGCCGCGAGGCCGTCCGGAGCGGCGCCGTCCAGCTCAATCGCGAGGAAGCCGGCCTTGGGTGTGGTGCTCATGACCGGGCCTGCCTCTCGTACGGGATCTGCTCGCCGGCTTCGATGGCCACGGCCAGCCGGTTTTCGGCCGGTGGCAAGGGGCAGGTGGCCAGATCGGTGTAGGCGCACGGCAGGTTGACGGCCCGGTTGAAATCGAGCCGCACGGTGCCGTCCACGGCCGGGGCCACGGTGAGCGAGCGGTTGGCCGCGTAGGTGGTCTTGCCGGACGTGGCGTCCGTGAACAGCACGGACAGCGTGCCGGGAGCGTGGCCGTTGAACGCGGTCAGCGTGAGCTCCTGTCCGTCCAGCTGGAAGCGGATCTCGCCCGGAGCCTCGTAGACATGCTGGATGCCCTCGACGGCGGCACCCACCGTGGTGGGACGGGGCGCTTTGAACGGTACGAAGGTACCGCCCACGGCGAAGGCGGGATCGGGCGCGTACGACGGCGTGCCGCGGTAGTCGCGCAGCAACCCGTTCTGCGGATTCCGCGGCCGGACAACGTAGGCGCCGCCGCGCTTGGCCAGCTCCAGCACGGTGCTGCCGGAAACGAGGTTGACGCCACCGCGCTCCTCGATGGGCCCGAAATCAAGCGTGGCGCCGGCCGCAGTGTTCAGTTCCCGGCCGTCCTGCAGCAGGCTCTCGCCGGCCTCCAAAACGACACGGACGACGTCGTTCTCCACGCTCCAGGCGCCCGGGGCGCCGTCCAGCCGCGCGGCGTGGCCGTCGAGCCAGTGCAGGTGCGTGACGGCGAGGAAGCCGTGCGGATCGGCACGGTGCTGCTCGTGGACGGCGTGCCAGTCCTCCCAGGCGGCGGCGAAGGTGTCGGTTTCAGTGGGCATAGATGCTGGCATGGTCGCTCCTGTTGAAGTCGTGGTCGGCGGTGATGGTGGCTGCGGCGTCGGCTTCGCTGGCGCCGGCGAAGGCGGGGCGTCCGCCGTAGGGATCCGCGGATTCCCAGAGGGTGGTGGGCGCGGCGGCCCGGATGGCCGGGATGACCTCCAGGGCGAAACGCTCCAGGATGTCCAGTTGCTGTTCGAACGGCAGGGTGGTGGGCAGGGAGATTGACTGCAGATCGTGCCCGTACAGTTCGTGGTAGCTGAGGATCTTGTCGATCACCTGCTCCGGGCTGCCCACCAGGGACGGCCCCTCGGCCACGGCCTGGTGGATGTCCCGGAACGGCGAATTGTTGCCGGGGACGTTCCGGCCCGCGGTCAGCCCCTCATACACGGGACCGAACTGGCGTATGGCCTCCTGGGTGGTATCCGAGATGAACACCCCTCCCGCACCGCTGCCCGAGCCGAGGTACTGGTGCCGTGGATCGTGTCCGTGGCGTTCGTATTCCTCGCGGTAGTGGTCGATCAGGACCTTGTAGTTTTCGCGGGGCTGGATGGCGTTGGCGGTGAACAGGGGATCGCCCCATGCGGCCGCCAAGGCCGCGGAGGTCAGCGTTGTAGCCGAGCCGTGCCAAATCCTGGGGGAGCCCGCAAAGGGCCGCGGTGTGGTGGTGGTGGGTTCGGTCAGGGCCGTCCGGAAGCGGCCGGACCAGGTCACGTTTTCCTCGCGCCAGAGCCGGCGGAGCAGCCCGTACTTCTCGGCCAGCAGCTCCCATTGATCCTCCAGAGAGAGGCCGAACAGCGGATATTGCAGCACCTCGTTGCCCTTGCCGATCACCAGTTCCAGCCGCCCGCGGCTCAGCTGGTCGATCGTGGCGTAGTCCTCGGCCACCCGCACGGGGTCCAGCACGGCGAGCACCGTGACGCCGCTCTGGAGGCGGATGCGGCTGGTGACGGCGGCGATCGCGGCAAGGACCGCCGTCGGGGACGATGAGACGAACTCGCCGGCATGCCGCTCCCCCACGGAGAAGCTGTCGAAGCCGAGTTCCTCAGCGCGCTGCGCCGTCTGCACCACCTGGTTCAGGCGGTCCGCGGTGGAGACGATCTCCCCAGTCTGAGTTTTCCCCAGCAGGGGGGTCTTCAGGTGCGGGATGATGTCCAGGACCTGGAACTTCACTTGACAGCACCCACCACAAAGTTCGCCTCCGTGACCGTCTTGGACTCCGGCAGGGCTTCCTCGGACAGGCCCCAGCGGTCCAGGACCTTGGCGTAGGAGCCGTCCTTGATGGCCGAATTCAGGGCGTCGGTGATGGCCGGGGCCAGGCCGTTGCCCTTGAGGGTGGTGGCGGCCACGAGGGTTTCGCTCGGCCAGCCGGCGTTGACCTTGCCCACCACCTTCAGGTCGTCGCGGGTGTTCTCCCGGTAGGTGACCGAGGAGTAGGGCGCGATGTTCAGGTCGGTACGGCCGGAGGACAGCGCCAGGATGGTATCGGCGTCGGAGGAGTAGTACTGCAGCGTGGCGGGCGCCTTGCCGCGGGATTCAAGGTCCTTGTTCCAGGCCAGGAGGATCTTCTCCTGGTTGGTGCCCGAACCCACGGAGACCTTCAGCCCGGAGATGTCGTCCGCGCCGTTGACGGTGTAGCTGGACGTCTTCTTCGCCTCGAAGCCCATGTACGCGGCCCGGTAGCTGGAGAAGTCGAAGAGCTTCACGCGGGCGGCGTTGATGCCCACGTTGGAGAACACGGCCTCGAAGTCGCCGGACTGCGTCTTGAGCGGCCAGTTCTCCCAGGACGTCACCTGCAGGTCCAGCTCCAGGCCGAGCTTGTCCGCCACGAACTGGGCGATGTCCACCTCGACCCCGATGGGAGTCTTGTCGTCCGTGGCGTGGAAGGACAGCGGGATGGAGCCGGCCGTGGTGGCGACGGTCAGCTTGCCGTCCCTGCCGATGGCTGCGGGTACTTTGGCGGCCAGTGCGGCGTCCTTGTCGGCGCGGATGCGGTTCTGTTCCGGGGAGGTGTTGTAGACGACGCCGTTGCGCGCCGCCGTGGTCTCCGGCGCGGTTCCGGCGGCGGAGGCGCCGGGATCGGAGCAGCCGGCGAGCGCCGGGAGGACGACGGCGGGAAGGACGGCGAGTGCCAGGAGCCTGCCATTGATCTGGCGCAGCTTTGGTTCATTCGCGGCGGAGCCGCGCTTGCTGATGCGAAGCATGGAGGATTCCTCAGATGTTGAAGGCTGGTTCGATGACTTTGGAGAAGAAGCTGCGGGTGCGTTCCTCACGGGGATTGCTGAAGATCTCCTGCGGCGTGCCGGATTCCACGATCTGGCCCTGGTCCATGAACACCACGGTGTCCGCCACATCGCGGGCGAATCCCATCTCGTGGGTGACGATGATGAGGGTGGTGCCGGACTTGGCGAGCTCGCGGATAACGTCCAGGACCTCGTTGACGAGTTCCGGGTCCAGAGCCGAGGTGGGCTCGTCGAACAGCAGGATCTTGGGGTCCAGGGCGAGCGCCCGGGCGATGGCCACACGCTGCTGCTGCCCGCCCGAGAGCTGGCGGGGGTAGGCGCCGGCACGGTCCTTCAGGCCCACCCGGTCCAGCAGGTCGAGGGCGCGGGTACGGACCTCCGCCTTGGTGCGGCGCCGCGGGTCCCCGGGGCGCAGTGCGACCAGCGGCGCCTCGGCCACGTTTTCCAGGGCGGTCAGGTGCGGGAACAGGTTGAAGTTCTGGAACACCATGCCGATGTCCGTGCGCTGCTGCAGGATGTCCTTTTCGCGCAGCTCGTGGAGCTTGGTGCCGCGCACCTGGTAGCCCACCAGCCGGCCATCGATGGTGATGTACCCGCCGTCCACCTTTTCCAGGTGGTTGATGGTCCGCAGCAGCGTGGACTTCCCGGAGCCCGAGGGCCCCACGATCACGGTGACGCCGCCCGGCGGCACGGACAGGGACACGCCCTTGAGGACCTCGGTGGTGCCGAAGGACTTCCGGACGTTGCTGATGTCCACCTGGCCGCGGCTCGCCGCGGCATCACCGGCGGGGGCCGGCGCCGGAGCGGCGGCAGCGGGGAACTCGGCCGGAGCGGCAACCGGGCTGGCTGAAGAGCCTGGCTCCGCCGTCGTCGGCTGCTTTGAGGTGACGGTGGCGCTCATCGGGTTTCCTTCACGGGTGCGTGGGTGGCAAAGAACTTGCGGGCCTTCTGCAGTGGGGTCAGCGGCAGGTTCCGCAGGGCGCCCTTCGCGTAGTGGCGCTCGATGTAGTACTGGAAGACGCTCAGCACCGAGGTGATCACCACATACCAGAGCGTGGCCACCAGCAGCAGCGGGAGGACCTGCTGCGTGCGGTTGTAAATGACCTGCACGGTGTAGAACAGCTCGGAGTAGGCCAGGACGTAGACGATCGAGGTGCCCTTGACCAGGCCGATGATCTCGTTGAACGCGTTGGGCAGGATGGCGCGCATGGCCTGCGGCAGCACGATCCGGGTGGAGCGGCGCCAGGCCGGGATGCCCAGGGCCGCGGCTGCCTCGAGCTGGCCCTGGTCGACGGATAGGATGCCGCCGCGGATGATTTCGGCGGAGTAGGCGGCCTGGTTCAGGGTCAGGCCCAGGACGGCGGCGGCGAACTGGCTGATGAGCGTGGTGGTCTGGACCTCGAAGAAGCGGACGTCCGTGAAGGGGAGCCCTAAGCTGATTTTCTCGTAGAGATAGCCCAGGTTGTACCAAAGCAGCATCTGGACCAGCAGCGGGGTGGAGCGGAAGATCCAGGAGAACGTCCAGGAGACGGAGAGCAGCAGCGGCGAGGCGGACAGCCGCATGAGCGCAAGGATGAAGCCCAGCACAAAGCCGAGAATGCCGGAGATGGCCGTCAGCTTGAGGGTCTCCACGAGCCCGTTGACCACGGACTGCGCCGTGAACCACTGCGCCACCACACCCCATTCCCAGCGCGGGTTGGTGGCCAGGGACCAGGCCACGGCGGCGACGCCCAGGGCCACCACAACGGTGCCCACCCAGCGCCAGGGGTGGCGGGCCGGGACGAGCTGGTAGTCGGAGTAGTCGGCGGCGGGTACGGCCGGAGCAGCGATGGTGCTCATGCGCCACCTCCTTTCAGATCGGTTGTTGGCTATCGGATGGCTGCCAATCTAGGGGCGCCCGGAAGCCGCCAGCAAGGCGGATATTTGCACTTCTTCACGCGGCTTCGCAGGGCGTCATGAGTCGCTTTCTTGCGCTTGTTGACGCGGAATGACGCACGGTGAACGGCCGTTACCGGCGCCTCGACCGCGGCCCTGCGGCGTCCCTAGATTGGGCTGCACCAGCCACCGCCACCAGGAGTTGCCATGCCGTCCACAGTCCCCGCCATCGTGTTCATCGGCGGCGGTCCGCGCGCGGCCGGCATCCTCGAACGGCTCGCGGCCAACCGCCCCGCCCTCTTCGACGGCCCGCTGCGCATCCATGTGGTGGAACCGCACCAGCCCGGCTCCGGGAGGATCTGGCGCCATGACCAGAACCCGGGCCTGCTGCTGAACTCCACCGCCGCGGACGTCACCATGTTCACGGATGGCTCCGTGGCCTGCGACGGTCCCGCCGTGGACGGCCCAGGGCTGGCCGCCTGGGCCGCCGGCGTGCTGGACGGCTCCATCCGGGACGTCCCCCGGCTGGAGCCGCACCTTCTGGCGCAGCTGCGCGCGCTCACCCCGGCGTCGTTTCCCAGCCGCCAGCTGCAGAGCAAATACCTCGAGTGGTTCTTCCGCCGGGCCGTCGCGGCCCTCGGCCCCGGCGTCTCGGTGGCGGTGCACCGGGACACGGCCACCGCCGTCGAGCGTTCCGGCACCTCAGAGGAGGGGCCCGACGGCGGCCGGCACCGCGTGCGCCTGGCGTCCGGAGCCGCGCTGGACGCCGACGTGGTGGTCTACTCCCTGGGCCACACCGACTCCAAACCCGACGCCGAATCGGAGCGGATGGCCGCCTTCGCCGCCCGCCACGGTGGCTTCCACGCGGCGCCGTCGTACACCACCGACGTCGACTACTCGGCCATCGCCCCCGGACAGGATGTGATCGTCTCCGGCATGGGCCTGGCGTTCGTGGACCTGCTGGTGCTGCTGTTCGAGGGCCGCGGCGGGCGTTTCGAGGAAGGGTCCGACGGCGGCCTGGCGTACCTGCCGTCCGGCGCCGAGCCGCGGCTCTGGGCCGGATCGCGCCGCGGCGTGCCGTACCACTCCAAGATCTCATCCACCCTGCGCGGCGAGGCCGCCGGGGCTCCGCGGTACTTCACGGCCGCCGCCGTGGAGGCGCTGCTGGCCAGGCACGCCGAGCTCGATTTCCGCACGCATCTCTGGCCGCTCATCGCGAAGGATGCCGGCTACGCCTTCTACTGCGAACTGTTCACCGGCTACCCGGAGCGGGTGCTGGGCACGTGGGAGGGCTTCTCCGCCCGTTTCGACGGCCTCGACTGGTACAGCCGTGGGCGCGAGGAACTGGTGGCCGCGGCCGTGCCGGATCCCGCGTTCCGGCTGGACCTCGAAGCCCTCGACCAGCCCCTCAGCGGCTGCGCGTTCTCCAGCCACGAGGCCGTACAGAAATCGGTGGCCGCCTACATCGAGCACGATCTCGCCCTGCGCACGGCCCCGGACCATTCCGAGACCCTCGCCCTGTTCGCGGCCCTGCTGAAGGTCTACATGGAGCTGGGCAGGCTGGTGCCGCAGGAGCGGCTCAACTCCCGTTCCCAGCGGGCGGTGCACGGCTGGTGGCACGGCTTCTTCAGCTTTGTCGATTCCGGGCCGCCGCCGCACCGCCTGCGCGAACTCCTGGCCCTGCACCGGGCCGGCCTGGTGCAGTTCCTGGGGCCCGGCATGTGGGTGCGGCCGGACGAATCCATTGGGCGTTTCGTGGCCGGTTCGTTCCAGTCGCCGGTGGTGGTGGACGCCGCCGCGTATATCGAGGCGCGCCTGCCGTCGCCCTCCGTGGAGCGCTCGGCCAACCCCGCGCTGGCTGAGTTGCATGCGAGCGGCCGGGGCACGGAACAGCGGCTGCTCACCTCCGACGGCGCCCACTCCACCGGTAAGCTGCTGGTGTCCGGGGCGCACGAGGTGCTGTCGCCGCTGGGCGCCCCGCAGGCCGGGCTCTTCGCCGTCGGTCCGTGGACGTCCGGCTGGGGTGCGGGCGCCTTTGCCCGCCCCAACACCAACGCCGCGCCGTTCCGGGAAAACGACGCCCTGGCCCGCCGCCTCCTTGAAACCATTGCAGCTTCCCACCCAACTGAGTCGCAGTTGTTGTCGTTTTGAGCCTCCAAAACGACAACAACTGCTACCTAGTTGGGCTACACGCACGAAAGGCATGACATGACCAGCACTCCTACCCGGCCGGCGTCGGGATTCACCGTCCTGAGCCTGCCCATGCGCGATCCCCGGGTCCGGCCGCTCCTGGACGAACTCGCCGTCGAATACAGCACCCGCTACGGGGACCTGTTCGGCAGTGGTGGCGCGGCGGAGGAACTCAACAGATACCCGGCCGGCGAATTTGCGGCACCGCACGGTGCCCTGCTCATCCTGCAGGAGAACGGCGAAACCGTGGCCGGCGGCGCGTTCCGCCGATACGACGCCCGCACCGCCGAGTTCAAGCGGATCTGGACCCACTCCGCGCACCGGCGCCGCGGCCTGGCCCGGCTGGTGCTCGCGGAACTGGAGGCCGAGGCCGCCCGCCGCGGTTACCAGCGGATCTACCTCACCACCGGCCCGCGGCAGCCCGAGGCCAGGAACCTCTACCTGGCCACCGGCTACACGCCGTTGTTCGACCTCGAGGCCGACCCCGAGCAGATCAAGCACCTGGCCTTCAGCAAATCCCTCGCGTCCAGCTAGCTGTTTTCGTTCAGGCGGCGTCGTGCCACCAGCCTTCCCAGGCGCTCGATGACAGGCGGTTGGTGGGGAATCCGGCGTCCTGGCCCGGGGTGTGGTCGCCGCTGTCCCCAGAGCCGCCGTCGTTCCGGCCTGCATCTACAAACAGGCTAATGGTGTTCCAAAGCAACATCGGGGTGTCCTTCCACTGGTAGCTGGACATCTTTGTCCAGGTGAAAGCAGCCTATGCGGCGAATGTTTCCTTGCTTCGACGTTATGTTTCCAGGGTGTGCCACTTATCTCACATGCCCGATCGGAATCCCGGGACGGAAACAATCGGCACAGGATTAGTGGACACACAAGAGCGGGCCCCTGCCGTGACCTGGCAGGGACCCGCAGTCCATGGCGCCGCCCGTCCGGGGGCGGGTCAGCGCGTCGGCGCGTCAACGCGTCAGGCGAACGGGAGCACCAGCTCCGCGTAGCGCTGCTTCAGGGTGGCCAGGGTGCTGTGGCCGTCGGCGTCCCAGATCTCCTGGTTGAAGATTTCAACCTCGATGTCGCCCGTGTATCCCGCGTCCTGCACCCAGGTGCCGATGGTGGCGAAGTCAATGACGCCGTCGCCCATCATGCCGCGCGACAGCAGCGCATCGGCCGCGATCGGCAGGTTGAAATCGCACACCTGGTACGAGGCAATGCGGTTCTCGCGGCCGGCACGTTCGATCTGCGCCTTCAGTTCCGGATCCCACCAGACGTGGAAAGTGTCGACGGCGACGCCCACGGCCTTCGCGTCGTACGGTGCGGCTAGGTCCAGCGACTGCCCCAGGGTGGAGATGAGCGCCCGGTCGGCCGCGTACATCGGGTGCAGCGGTTCGAGCACCAGGCGGACGCCGTGCTCGACGGCGAAGGGAACCAGGTCCTCGAGGCGGTCCGCGACGCGCTGGCGGGCTGCCACCACGTCCTTCTCACCCGGCGCGAGGCCCCCGACCACCAGGAACAGTTCCTGGGTGTCCAAGGCAACAGCTTCGAGGACGGCGGCGCGGTTGTCGGCCAGTGCGGCGGCCTGTCCTTCAGCGTCGGCAGCTGTGAGGAAGCCGCCACGGCACAGCGAGGAGACACGGAGGCCGGCGTCCTTGATGAGCTTGGCGGCCTTGTCCAGGCCCGCCTCGGCCACGCGGTCACGCCACGGGCCGATCGCGGGAATCCCCGCCCGGGCGCAGCCGTCCACGGCCTCGGCGAGCGTCCACTTCTTGGTGGTGGCGCTGTTGAGGGACAGTCTTGAGAAGTCGGCCGGTCGGGAAAAGTCGCTCATGCGCCCACCCCGTTGATCCGCAGGAAGTCGGACATCCGGAACGCGGCCAGGGACGGGTCCCGCAGCAGCCCGGCCTGGTCGGCCAGCTCGAACGTCCTGGCCAGGTGCACCACGGAGCGGCCCGAGTGCAGGCCGCCCACCATCTGGAAACCGGGCTGCTTGCCGTTGAGCCAGGACATGAACGCGATGCCGGTCTTGTAGTAAAACGTGGGCGCGCTGAAGATGTGCTTGCCGAGCTCACGAGTGGAGTCCAGTATGGCGCGAGCTTCCGCAGCGTTGCCGGCGTCGTACTTCTGCAAGGCAAGCGAAGCGGCCGGGTAGATGGCCGCGAAGATGCCCAGCAGGGCGTCCGAGTGGTAGGTGCCGTCGCCGTCGATCAGTTCCGGGTAATTGAAGTCGTCGCCAGTGTAGAGGCGGACGCCTTCGGGGAGTGCAGAGCGGAGGGCAACCTCGTGCGAGGCGTCCAGCAGCGAGACCTTGACGCCGTCCACCTTGTCCGCGTTTTCGCGGATCAGGCTGAGGAACGTTTCGGTGGCCACGGAGACGTCGTCGGAGCCCCAGTATCCGGCCAGCGCGGGGTCGAACATGGTGCCGAGCCAGTGCAGGATGACCGGCTGCTCCACTTCCTGCAGCAGCGTGGAGTAGACGTGCAGGTAGTCGTCGGCGCCGTTGGCCACCTTCGCCAGGGCACGGGACGCCATGAGGATGACCTTGGGGCCGGCCTCGCTGACGACGGCGATCTGCTCGCGGTAGGCCTCGATGACGGCCTGGAGGCCGGCCGCGCCTGCGGGCACGGCAGCGATGTCCAGCTGGTCGGTGCCGGCGCCGCAGGAGACAAGGTCGCGGACGGATTTGCCGGCCGTGGCCGCGTTGCCTGCGGCCACCACGGAGGCGGCTTCGGCGCCGGTGCGCTTGATGAGCTGCTGGGTGGCTGACCAGTCCAGGCCCATGCCGCGCTGTGCGGTGTCCATGGCGTCGGCAACGCCCAGGCCGTAGGACCACAGCTCGTGCCGGTACGCCAGCGTGGCATCCCAGTCGAGCCGGGCCGGGGCGCCGGGGGTGTTGTCCGCGGCGACTTCGGGGATGACATGGGCAGCGGCGTACGCGTGACGCGCCGTCAGCGGTGCCGTGGGCTTGGCCCAGGCGGTGGCGGGCTGCAGGCGGTACTCACGGGTGCCGCCGTCGGGCGTTGGAAGAATCAGTGAGGTCATCAGAGCGTGATCTCCGGGATGTCGATGGTGCGGCGCTCGTCGTTGGACTGCAGGCCCAGCTCGGCGAGCTGCACGCCGCGGGCAGCGGAGAGCAGGCCGAAGCGGTGCTCGCGGCCGGCGACGACGTCGCGCAGGAATTCTTCCCACTGCAGCTTGAAGCCGTTGTCCAGTTCTGCGTTCGCGGGGACGTCCTGCCACTGGCTGCGGAAGGATTCGGTGACGGGCAGGTCCGGGTTCCAGACGGGCTTGGGGGTGTGGGCGCGCTGCTGCGCGACGCACTTGTTCAAGCCGGCGACGGCGGAACCGTGCGTTCCGTCGATCTGGAACTCGACCAGTTCGTCGCGGTAGACGCGGACGGCCCAGGAGGAGTTGATCTGGCCGATGACGTCGTCACCACCGGGGGTTTCGAGCTCGAAAATGCCGTAGGAGGCGTCGTCGGCGGTGGCCTTGTATTCCTTGCCGGCCTCGTCCCAGCGTGCCGGGATGTGGGTGGCGGTTTTGGCGTTGACGCTCTTGACCTTGCCGATGATGCCTTCCAGGACGTAGTTCCAGTGGCAGAACATGTCCGTGGTCATTCCGCCGCCGTCTTCCTTGCGGTAGTTCCAGGACGGGCGCTGCGCAGCCTGCACGTCGCCTTCGAAGACCCAGTAGCCGAATTCGCCGCGGATGGAGAGGATGCGGCCGAAGAAGCCTTCGTCCACCAGGCGGCGGAGCTTGACCAGGCCCGGGAGGTAGAGCTTGTCGTGGACAACGCCGGCCGTGACGCCGGCTTCCTTGCCGATCCGGGCGAGTTCGATGGCTTCCTCGAGGGTCTCGGCCGTCGGCTTTTCGGTGAAGATGTGCTTGCCGGCGCGCATGGCCTTCTTCAGGGTGGCGGCGCGGAGGCTGGTCATGGACGCGTCAAAGACGATGTCCACGCTGGGGTCGTTGATGACGGCGTCCAGGTCGGTGGACCATTCGGGGACCTTGTGGAGCTCGGCGAGTTCGCGGATCTTGGCCTCGTTGCGGCCCACCAGGATCGGTTCAATCTGGACGCGGGTGCCGTCCTCGAGGGTGAATCCACCGGCATCGCGAATGGGGAGGATGGAGCGCAGCAAGTGCTGGCGGTAGCCCATCCGGCCGGTGATGCCGTTCATGGCGATGCGGATCGTCTTCGTTTCGAAGCCCATGTGTGTCCTCCAGCTTGGTGGTGTTCAAAGGGGTGGTGTTCAAAGTGGGAAAGCGCATTCCCACTGACACTAGTGTGCATCGTCCAGGTCATTCGGGCAAGCGCTTTCCAGAATTTCCCGCCGAACTGCCATAAGGTGGTCAGAGCGCTCCACCAGAAAGGAAGTCCCGTGGCCGCAAGCACCCTGGCCGAAGTCGCCAAGCTGGCAGGAGTTTCCCTGGCCACGGCTTCAAGAGTCCTCAACGGCTCCGCGAGGAAGCCCGGCGAGGGCATCGCCGAACGCGTCCGGGCCGCCGCCGAGGCCCTCGGCTACGTCGCCAACGCCCAGGCCCAGGCCCTGGCGAAGTCCAGCACGGGGCTCATCGGGCTGATCGTCCACGACATCGCAGACCCCTACTTCTCCGCGATTGCCCAGGGCGTGCAGGCCGCCGCCCGCCAGGAACACCGCATGGTGCTGCTGGCCACCACGGACGGCACGCCCGCGGGCGAAAAGGACGCCGTGGTGGCCTTTGCCGCGCGCCGGGCCGAATCGATCGTCATCGCCGGATCGCGGTCCACCCGGTCCGAGGACGCCGGCGCCAACGCCGAACTCGCCGCGGAGCTGGACCGCTACTGCCGCAACGGCGGGCGCGTGGGCGTCCTCGGCCGGCCGGTGATCGGCGCCGCCGAAACGGACAGGTACTACACCGTCGCAGTGCCCAACGAAGCGCTGGCCAGGGAGCTCGCACTGGAGCTGGCGGCGAAACACGACGGCCCGTTCATGATTGTCGGCGGGCCGGAGGGCCTGGCCACCTCGGACGAACGCATCAAGGGATTCCAGCAGGGGCTGTCCGACGCCGGCCGGCCCGCGGCCGAGCTGGTACGCGCCCCGTTCAACCGGAACGGCGGCTTCGACGCCGGCGTCGGGATCTCCCGGAAGCTGGCCACAGCGGAGCTTTCGCGGCCCTGCATTTTCGCGGGCAACGACGTCATGGCCATCGGAGTGGCGGCAGCGTTCCGCGAGCACGGCTTCAAGATTCCGCGCGATGCGGCCCTGGCCGGCTTTGACGACATCGAATGGCTGCGCGACTTCCGGCCGGCGCTGTCCACGGTGAGCCTGCCGCTGGAGGAGCTGGGGCGGCTGGTGACCCTGGGTGCCATCTCCGACGACGCCGGGCCGGCCGCCATCGCCGGCAGCGTGGCCCTCCGCCGGAGCACCTCCTCTTCCTGAGCCCCGCAGGCTACGCGGCGCCCGTGGCGATGCTGCGCAGGAAGCCGGCGTCGCGGGTGACGTTGCCCGGAAGGTCCCCTTCGACGAACTCAAGCATCAGGTCCATGTCCCGGCCGCTTTCCCGGAGCATCTGGCACACGGCCTGCCACAGCTCCTTGCGGCCTTCCAGGGGAAGCCGCTCCGTCGCGGGCCACCACGAGAAGGAGTGGATGCCGGTGACATGCTTCAGCACGCGGCGCAGCGAGGTGACGGCGTCCTCATCGCCGATGCCGACCGCCGGCTGCCAGTAGGTACCCACATTGGGCCGGTCCACCCGCGCGAGGAGTTCCAGGGTGCCCTCCACCGTGCTGGTCAGCGTACCGCCGTGGAATTCAAAGGCGAGCTGGAGGTCCTGCGCGGCGGCGAGCGCGGCGATGCGCCGGGTGTCCTCGACCACCGCGTCCCATAGCTGCGGGCCTGCTTCGGCCGGCTCGACGGTTCCGGCCCAGATCCGCACGCGCGGCGCACCGGCCCGGACGGCCAGGGCGACGACGTCGTCGAAGTCGCCGAACGCGCCGGCCCGGTAGTAGGAACCGAGCGAGAGGACCTTCAGGCCGGCCGCGGCACATGCTTCCCGCGCATGGTCCGCGGACGCGGCATCCACCACGTGGACATCGGCCCCCCATTCGATTCCGGCCAGGCCGGCCGCGGCGGCAACAGCAACCACCTCGTCAATGCCCAAGGTACGGAGGGTCACCGAACAGATGCCGGGCGTGAGGGTCGCCGCCCGCTCCGTCGCTTCGGGGGCGGAGCGGGTGCCGGCGTCAGGACCGCCACCAGCGCCGGTCTCAGGGGCAAATGCCATCGGGATTCTCGCAGTCTGTTCGGGGGAATATTTCTCCCACGGTAGCGGGAATGCGCTTTCCAAGCAATCCTGCCCCGTTGTGCATCCAGGCCGTGTCTGCAGCCTCCACCGCGAACGATTTTGTTCCGGCATGCAGCTCAAATTCATTCGGCGAAACCGTCACTGTGCCCGGCTAAGCTATGCGCATGGCCAACAAAACCGCAGCTGAAAAACTCGCCACCATCCAGCAGGGCTACACCTTGCAGGGAGCCACGATTGAGCTTGGCGCCGCGATTGTCGATGGCGAAGTCCACAAGGAAGCCCAGGTCCGCCTGCCACTCGCCATGATGAACCGGCACGGGCTGGTGGCGGGTGCCACGGGTACAGGCAAGACCGTCACCCTGCACATGATGGCCGAGCAGCTGTCCACGGCGGGGGTCCCGGTGTTCCTCGCGGACATCAAAGGCGATCTCTCCGGCCTGGCCACGGCGGCCACGGCCAACGAGAAGCTGACGGCCCGCACGCAGAGCCTGGGCCAGCCCTGGGAGGGCAAGGTCTTCCCCGTGGAATTCCTCAGCCTGGGCGGCGACGGCAACGGTGTTCCGGTCCGCGCCACCATCACCTCGTTCGGCCCCATCCTGCTGTCCCGCATCATGGAGCTCAACGACACGCAGGAATCCAGCCTGCAGCTGATCTTCCACTTCGCTGACAAGCAGAACCTGGAACTCATCGACCTCAAGGACCTGCGCGCGGTCATCCAGTTCCTGACCTCGGACGAGGGCAAGGCGGAACTCGAGGACCTCGGCGGGCTGTCCAAGGCCACGGCTGGCGTCATCCTGCGCGAGCTCGTGAACCTCGAGGCCCAGGGCATGGAGAAGTTCTTCGGCGAGCCCGAGTTCGATACCGCCGAACTCCTGCGCACGGCCCCGGACGGCCGCGGCGTGATCAGCTGCCTCGAGCTCCCCACACTGCAGACCAAGCCCATGCTGTTCTCCACTTTCCTCATGTGGCTGCTCGCGGACCTTTTCGAGGACCTCCCGGAGGCCGGCGACCTGGACAAGCCCAAGCTGGTCTTCTTCCTGGACGAGGCCCACCTGCTCTTCAACGGCGCTTCCAAGGCCTTCCTCGACGCCATCACCACCACGGTCCGGCTCATCCGGTCCAAGGGTGTCGGCATCTTCTTCGTCACCCAGACCCCCAAGGACGTCCCTTCCGATGTCCTTGGGCAGCTCGCCAACCGCATCCAGCACGCCCTGCGTGCCTTCACCCCGGAGGACGCCAAGGCCCTGAAGGCAACAGTGTCCACCTTCCCGGTCAGCGACTACGACCTCGAGGAAACCCTGACTTCGGCCGGCATCGGCGAGGCCGTGATCACGGTGATGAACGAGAAGGGCGCGCCCACCCCGGTGGCGCTCACCCGGCTGCGCGCCCCGGAATCCGTCATGGGTCCCAGCACGGACGAGCTGATCCGCAGCAGCATCGCGGCATCGCCGCTGCTGGGCAAGTACGGCACGGCCGTGGACAACGTGTCGGCCTACGAGAAACTGAAAGGCCAAGGCGCGGCACCCACCGGCGAGGCCGCCCCCGGCCAGCCGCCGGTCCCCGGATCTGCGGACCAGAACACCGTGGACCAAAACGCCGTAGACGCCGATGCCCGCCGGATCGAGGAGGAAATCCTCGGCCGCCCCAGCTCACGCCCTGCATCACAGCCGCTCCCCGAGATGCCCGCACCGCCGGCCCCCGCGCCCCAGCAGGACGGCGGCGGGATGTTCGGCGACATCGCCGGAACCCTCGGCGGGGCGCTGGGCGGCGGGCTGAAGAGCATGGTCCGCTCCCTCGGCACGCAGATCGGGCGCGAGCTGCTCCGCGGGGTTTTCGGCACCTCTTCGCGGCGCCGCCGCTAGGCATGGGATCCCGACGGCGGGCCGGAAGCAGCGCGTTTCCGGCCGCCGTCCGGCGCCGCCATTGCGGCCTCCGTGCGTCACACCGGCCGCCCCCTGCGCGGGTATGGGTGCACTGGCAGGTAACGTAAAGAGCGTGCAGTTGAGCCAAGCATTGGTCAAGACCGCAGCCGGCTGGCTGCTCGGTCTGATGCTTGCTGCCGCCGCAGCGGTGGTGTGCGTCAATCTGGTCAGTGCCTCAGTGGCCAGCCCCCAGCAGCCCGTCCGGGAGTATTTGGACGCCCTGAAGAAGGGCGAAGGCGAGGAAGCTCTGGGCCTGTTACGGGCCTCCGTTCCATACGCCAACCCTGCCATGCTGGATGGCACGGCCCTGCAGACGGCGGCCGCCAAAGTGTCCGACGTCAAGCTCGGCAACGCCGAGCCGCGTGGCGGCAACCGGGTATCGGTCCCCGTTGACTACACGATCGACGGCAGCCCGCTCCACACCGATTTCCTCCTGGAACGGACCGGTACGCAGTGGCTGTTCTTCGCCAAATGGGCGTTTGTGCCCACGCAGCTGCCCACCATCGAGGTCACGGTGGTGAACTCCAGCGAAGCCACGCTGAACGGCCTGCCGGTGAACATGCCCAACGGCCGCAACAGCTTTGCCGTGTTCTACCCGGGCCACTACGAGGCCAGCCTGAACGGCACGTTCTTCGAGGCGCCCGCCACCTCGGTCTCCGTCACCAGCAGGGACGGCGGCCAGGCCCCGCTGAACCTGAAGACCCGCTCCACCCCTGCCATGAACAAGGCCGTGGACGAGAAGCTCAGGGAATTCCTGGACGGCTGCGCGGCCGAAGCCACCCAGCAGCAGCGGCTCCAGCCCAATTGCCCGTTCTACCACGCCGTCAGCAACCGCGTGGAGGCAGGCTCCATCAAGTGGGAAATCACCGAGTACCCCAAGATCAGCATCGAGCCCTTCGGCGGCCGCTGGGTGGTGGCCCCGCTCAACGGCAAGGCCCGCCTCACCGCACGCGAAATCAACCTGTTCACCGGCGCAGTCAGCGACCTGGACGTGGTCCACGACTTCAGCTTCACCACGCACCTGGACACCGCGGACCAGACCGTCACGGTCACCCCGATGCTGAGCTTCTAGGCCCCCGCAAACCAGGCCCCCAACAGAAGCCCCGTTGCAAGAACGGCCCGGCCCCCAACCCCGCAGGGTCGGAAGCCGGGCCTTCCAGCGGTCATCGCCTTCCGGCAATCACCGCAGATCAGTCCATGCCGCGCAGGTCCAACACCAGGCCCGTGTCGCCGTCGGCCTGCAGGATCACCGGGATGCCCCAGTCCTGCTGGTACAGGTGGCAGGCGGCGTGGTCCGGGATCTCACCGTCCTCGGTCTCCGGGCCGTCGCACGCCGCGGCGCGGGCCGTGATGTGCAGGATGCCCTCGGGAATGTCCGCGGACAATTCGAGCGTGCGCGCCAGTCCCACGGACGTGCCGCCGCCGGAAACCAGCAGTTCGGGCGGGGTGGAGGAGATCTTCATCTGCGTGGGGTCGCCCCAGCGGTCGTCCAGCTTCTGCCCCGTGGGGGCCGTGAAGCGCACGGTCAGTTCCAGAGTCCCCGGGGCAACCGGGCTCTTGGGCCGCTGCGTCTGCGACGCGCCCTCGTCCACCTGCTGGGCTTCTTTGGGGATCGGGACCAGGACCAGCTGGTGCTTGTTGGACTCCACCACCACCAGGAGCGGCTCGCCGCCTTCGGGGTGGACCACGACGACGTCGCTGGGCTCCGCGAGCCCGCGCGCCAGGGTGGACACGGACTGGGTGGCGGGGTCGTAGCGGCGCACGGCGCCGTTGTAGGTGTCCGCGATGGCCACGGAACCGTCGGGGAGCACGGTGACGCCCAGCGGGTGCTGCAGGCGGGCCTCGGCGGCCTCGCCGTCCCGGAAGCCGAAGTCGAACAGGCCCTTGCCCACGGCGGACTCCACGGTGATGCCCGGCTCGCCCTGTTCCCCTGAGCCGAGGACCAGGCGGCGCAGGGCCGAGGTCTCGGAGTCGGCCACCCAGATGTTGTGGTCGGCGTCCACGGCGAGGCCGGAAGGCTGCGCGAACCAGGCTTCCTCGGCCGGGCCGTTCAGCAGGCCCTCGAGTCCCGAACCGGCCAGGATCGACACCACGCCGGACAACGGTTCGAAGGCGAAGATCTGGTGCGTGCCTGCCATCGCGATGACCACGCGCTGCAGCTTCTCGCTCCAGACGACGTCCCACGGCGAAGACAGCGAAACTTCGGTCCCGAGCCCCAGCACCCCGACGTCCACGGCGTCCGCCGCGAAGTCTGCCGGACCGTCGTCGTGGTGTTCCGACCAAACTCCCGCACCGGACTCCGTCACGCGGGCCGGACCGGCGTCGAGGAGGCGCTGCACGCCGTTGCCGGCCACGGTCTGGACGTAGCCCGAGCTGAGCGTGACGCCGCGGAGGCGGTGGTTCACAGTGTCGGCCACCACGGCGTCGTAGCCGAGCTTCCAGGCGAGCTCGGACGGGAGCACGGCCAAGCCCTGCGGCTCGTTGAACTGCGCGGTCTCGGCCCCGCCGTCCGCGTAGCCCTTGGCGCCGGAACCGATCACGCGCTCCACGGTCTCCAGGTCCGGGCGGAGCTCCACCAGGCGGTGGTGGCCGGAGTCGACCACCAGGTAGTTGCCGTTGGCCAGCTGGGTGGCCTTGCCCGGGAAACGCAAAGTGCCCGACGTCGGGACGGGGGCCACGTACGGGCCGTCGCCGCGGTGCAGGGTCCCCTTGGCCTCGTGCTCAGCCACCAGCTCCTCGAGAAGCACCGCGAGGCCGTCAGCGTGGCCCTCGCCGGAAAGGTGGGCCACGATGTAGCCCTCGGGGTCCACCACAACCAGGGTGGGCCAGGCGCGGGCCGCATAGGCCTTCCACGTGGCGAGCTCGGGGTCGTCCAGGACCGGGTGGTGGATCTCGTAGCGCTCCACGGCGGCGGCGAGGGCCACGGGGTCGGCCTCGTGCTCGAACTTGGGCGAGTGCACGCCGACGGTCACCAGGACGTCGGAGTACTTTTCCTCGAGCGGGCGCAGCTCGTCCAGGACGTGCAGGCAGTTGATGCAGCAGAAGGTCCAGAAGTCCAGCAGCACGATCTTGCCGCGCAGGGATTCCAGGTCGAGGGACTTGCCACCGGTGTTGAGCCAGCCGCGGCCCTCCAGTTCGGAGGCCCGGACCCGCAATTGGGTGCGTACGGTTTCGCTCATCAGCGTCCTTCCAGCTTTGTATCGGGTTCGGCCTGCTTGACAGTCCGTTCTGCAATCTTGGCATCGCGGTCCGCCAGCCGGGCAAACATGTCGTTGTAAGCGTTCAACTCGGCGTCGTTATTCCGGTCGGCCGCGCGGTCCGTGCGTTTCGTCTCGCGCTCGTCGGAGCGGGACCACATGATCGCGACGCCGATCGCCACCAGCAGTGTGGGCACCTCGCCGATGCCCCAGGCCACGGCCCCGCCCATTTGCTGGTCCGCGATGGCCGAGCCGCCCCAGCTCCGGCCCAGGTTGCCGAAGTAGTCCGCGGCCAGCAGGCTGGTGCCGCCCATGATGGCCACGCCGAAGAAGGCGTGGAAGCCCATGGTGGCCAGCAGGAGCAGGAGGCGCATGGGGTAGGGGGCGCGGCGCGGCAGCGGGTCGGTGCCGATCATGCTGAGGACGAAGATGTAGCCGGTGAGCGCGAAGTGCACGTTCATCAGCTCGTGGCCCACATGGTCGCGCATGGCGAAGCCGAAGGCGTCCGAGTAGTAGAACAGGATGATCGATCCGGCAAAGTTGGCGGCGGCGAACAGCGGGTGCGTGACCAGTTGCGAGAACTTGGAGTGCACGAACAGCAGCAGCCATTCGCGCAGGCCCCGGGATCCGTGGGTGCCTTCGCCGCGGGACGGCAGGGCGCGCAGCGCCAGCGTCACCGGCGAACCGAGGACCAGGAACAGCGGCGCCACCATGGTCAGGGCCATGTGGTCCACCATGTGCGCGGAGAACAGCACCCGCCCGTACACCGCCGGCGGGCCGGAAGTGATGAAGGTCAGCACGGCCAGGCCGATGATCCAGTTCACGGTGCGGAACCAGGACCAGCGGTCGCCGCGCTTGTAGAGCTTTATGATGCCCAGGATGTAGGCCGCCGCGCCGAAGAGCGCGATGCCCACCCACAGCCAGTCGAGGCGCCACTCGGTGAGCCAGCGCGTGGGGGTCAGTTCGGGCGGCAGTTCGTAGCCGGAGAGGATGAACGACGGCGAGGCGTCCGGCGCGTAGGTGGTGGGCTGCGGCGGTGCCGAGCGGCCCAGCACCACGGCAAGTCCCGACGTCGCGCCCATCACCAGCAGTTCGACGAGCACCAGCTGCCAGAGCACGCGGCGGGCGGACATGGTGTTGCGTCCCAGCTGCGGGATGACCCACTGGCGGTGCATGAAGCCGATGCCGCCGAGCACCAGCGTGGCGGCGGCTTTGGCCAGGATGAGCTGGCCGTAGGCGGAGCCGGTCAGGTCGCCCCAGTTGGTGATGCGGATGCTGGCGTTCACCACGCCGGAGGCGAAGACCAGCACGAACGCAAAGCCTGCCAGCCCGGAGAAGCGGCTGAGGGTCTGTTCGGTGATGTCGGTGGTGCCGGCGGCCTTGGAACCACGCAGCAGGCCCGAGAGCACGGCGAGCATGATGATGCCGCCCACCCAGGTGGAGACGCCTACCAAGTGCAGGCCGAGGGAGTTGATGGCGCCCTCGTGGTCGCTTGAGCTGGACGAGTGGCCGATCAGCGCGGTGGGCACCAGGCCGATCAGGGCCAGGACCAGGGTGATGGCCAGCCCGGTCAGCGAGCGGACGCCGAACAGGGCGGTGGTGACCACGGCGGCGATGATGGTGACGGCCAGCCAGGCCCGGCCGGTCTCGATGTCCGTCATGAAGTAGACCAGCGAGCGGGTGAACTCGGCATCGCCGGAGAGGCCCTGCCCCGCGACGTCGGCGTACGTCAGTACCAGGACCGCGACGGCAGACAGCGTCCAGGCGGCACCTGCGGCGGCCGCCACGGCCAGCGCACAGGTGAAGGCCGGGTGCTCAGGAGCGTCCGCGTCCTTCTCCCGGGAGCGGGAGCCGCCGATGTTCTTTGGCAGGATCCCGACGGCGAAGATCAGGCCGCCGATCACGGTGGCCAGGGAGCCGTTGTGGATGGCTTTGGCCACCGGCAGGCCCCAGCGGACAAACGCGCCGGGATCGGAGACCTGGCGGGCCGCTGCGGCGCCGGAGAAGAGCAGTGCTGCGGCGAGGGCCAGGAAGAGCGCGGCAAGGCCGGCCAGTTGCCATGGAAGCGAAATCCCCGCGACGGCGGCACCTCCCCGCGTTCCCGGCTTGGGAGCAGGCGAAGGGGCGGTGGCGGGTTTCCTTGCAGATGGCACCTATCCATTGTCCGCTACCCGTCGCCGGGCTGCGAATCGGCTGGTTGGGGTTCGGCCGGGCTGCGGCCCGGCGCGTGCCGCGGATCGGCGCGTTAAAACGCGCTAAAAGAAGGATGGGCGGCAACCTGTTGGTTGCCGCCCATCCAAGGTGTGCTCCGAAGGTGATTACTTCTTGTTGGAGACAGCAGCCTTGAGCTTGGAGCCGGCGGTCAGCTTGACGCTGTGGCCAGCGGCGATCTGGATGGTTTCGCCGGTCTGCGGGTTGCGGCCGGTGCGTGCTGCACGGTCGGTGCGCTCAACTGCGAGCCAGCCCGGGATGGTGATCTTCTCGCCGGCAGCGACGGAAGTCTCGAAAACCTCGAACAGTGCATCGAGCACGGAGTTGACGGCTGCCTGGCTGGTGCCAGCCTTGCCTGCTACCTCTGCAACAAGTTCACTACGGTTCTTAGCCATTTACGTCCTCCTGGACTAATACGTTTTTAGAGCTTTCAAGCGGAGTGCGAGCAAGCCACTGCTCGAAAACTTACCAGCTTGGACAGACATGGCCAGCAAATTCCGCGTGTTTCCGCGCTTTTTTGAGCAAAATCACCGGATTTCCGGGGTTTTCTGGCCCCATGCCGCTCCCGGGCGGCTTTCCGGGCCCCATGCCAGCCGCTTACCGGCCGCTTCCGGCAGGCCTTCGCGCCCCGTTTCAGAGCCCGAGTTTCAGAGCCCGACGCCGGCCTCACGGCTGCCGCGCGAATGCCCGGTCTTGCGGGCATCTGGCATGTGCCTGGTAGGAATGAGCCAATGCGCGTTGGGTTTCAGGGCGGTCGTTCCGGTTCCGTGCGCCGGACGTTCCCCGCTTGTTCCCCATGTGCCGCTCGCGGCATACTGTGGCTGGCCGGTTAAAGCAAAAGGTGGCCCTGCACCTGGTGGTGGGGGCCTGTTCTTCGTGGCTGGTGGCGCCCGGACTGGGGTAGCGTGGGCTGTTTTGTGGGTTAAATGGGAGTGCCCCCAACCGGGGTTGGGGGCGCTCGACCTGGATGTGTGTCCGGCGGTGTCCTACTCTCCCACACCCTCCCGGGTGCAGTACCATCGGCGCTGTGGGTCTTAGCTTCCGGGTTCGGAATGGGACCGGGCGTTTCCCCCACGCTGTGACCGCCGTAACCCTGTGTCCCGTCCCCCGCACTCACCTGGCGGTGGCGGGGGTGGGAAAACGGTGGTTACAACATGTGTTCCTGCCGTGCGGGCAGGTGTGGTGTTGTTGTTGTTTAGTTGTGGTTGTGTTCCTGTGCCGTGCAAGCCCGGTGCGGGTTTGTTGGTCGGGAACCACATAGTGGACGCAAGCAGTGTTTTGTTTGTGTGGTGTAAGTTGTCGGCCTATTAGTACCGGTCAGCTTCAACAGTCTTTGGTCCTGTCTTCCACATCCGGCCTATCAACCCAGTGGTCTGGCTGGGGGCCTCTCACACACGAGGTGTTTGGAAATCTCATCTTGAAGCGAGCTTCCCGCTTAGATGCTTTCAGCGGTTATCCCATCCGAACGTAGCTAATCAGCGGTGCACTTGGCAGTACAACTGACACACCAGAGGTTCGTCCGTCCCGGTCCTCTCGTACTAAGGACAGCCCTTCTCAAATTTCCTGCGCGCGCAGCGGATAGGGACCGAACTGTCTCACGACGTTCTAAACCCAGCTCGCGTACCGCTTTAATGGGCGAACAGCCCAACCCTTGGGACCTACTCCAGCCCCAGGATGCGACGAGCCGACATCGAGGTGCCAAACCATGCCGTCGATATGGACTCTTGGGCAAGATCAGCCTGTTATCCCCGAGGTACCTTTTATCCGTTGAGCGACGGCCATTCCACAATGTACCGCCGGATCACTAGTCCCGACTTTCGTCCCTGCTCGAGATGTCTCTCTCACAGTCAAGCTCCCTTGTGCACTTACACTCGACACCTGATTGCCAACCAGGCTGAGGGAACCTTTGGGCGCCTCCGTTACTTTTTAGGAGGCAACCGCCCCAGTTAAACTACCCATCAGGCACTGTCCCTGACCCGGATCACGGGCCGAAGTTAGATGTCCAAAGTGACCAGAGTGGTATTTCAACGATGACTCCACCCGGACTGGCGTCCGGGCTTCCACGTCTCCCACCTATCCTACACAAGCCACTCCGAACACCAATACCAAACTATAGTAAAGGTCTCGGGGTCTTTCCGTCCTGCTGCGCGTAACGAGCATCTTTACTCGTACTGCAATTTCGCCGAGTTTATGGTTGAGACAGCGGGGAAGTCGTTACTCCATTCGTGCAGGTCGGAACTTACCCGACAAGGAATTTCGCTACCTTAGGATGGTTATAGTTACCACCGCCGTTTACTGGGGCTTAAATTCTCAGCTTCGCCACCGAAGTGGCTAACCGGTCCTCTTAACCTTCCAGCACCGGGCAGGAGTCAGTCCGTATACATCGTCTTGCGACTTCGCACGGACCTGTGTTTTTAGTAAACAGTCGCTTCCCCCTGGTCTCTGCGGCCCACACCCGCTCCGGAGAGCAAGTCTCCATCACGGGGCAGGCCCCCTTCTCCCGAAGTTACGGGGGCATTTTGCCGAGTTCCTTAACCATAATTCTCTCGATCGCCTTAGTATTCTCTACCTGATCACCTGTGTCGGTTTGGGGTACGGGCGGCTAAAACCTCGCGTCGATGCTTTTCTAGGCAGCATAGGATCACCGGATCCCCCTTGCGGGAGTCCCATCAGATCTCAGGAACGTGATTGAACACACAGGGACGGATTTGCCTATCCCTGACCCTACATCCTTAGACCGGGGCAACCATCGCCCGGCCCGGCTACCTTCCTGCGTCACACCTGTTAATACGCTTACCTCCCGGGATCAGGTCCCGCGCTCGGCCAAAACCCGCACACCACAAGGGTGATTGGGCAGGCTCCGGGCGGTTAGTATCCCCCGCTTGGCATGGGCGGTTTTTCGCCGGTACGGGAATATCAACCCGTTGTCCATCGACTACGCCTGTCGGCCTCGCCTTAGGTCCCGACTTACCCAGGGCAGATTAGCTTGACCCTGGAACCCTTGATCATTCGGCGGACGGGTTTCTCACCCGTCTTTCGCTACTCATGCCTGCATTCTCACTCGTGTAGGCTCCACCGCTGGTTTACACCGCGACTTCACCGCCCACACGACGCTCCCCTACCACTCCAGACGCCTGAACCACGAAGGCTAGGCCATGTCTGAAATCCACAACTTCGGCGGTGTACTTGAGCCCCGCTACATTGTCGGCGCGGAATCACTTGACCAGTGAGCTATTACGCACTCTTTCAAGGGTGGCTGCTTCTAAGCCAACCTCCTGGTTGTCTTCGCAACTCCACATCCTTTCCCACTTAGCACACGCTTAGGGGCCTTAGTTGGTGGTCTGGGCTGTTTCCCTCTCGACTATGAAGCTTATCCCCCACAGTCTCACTGCTGCGCTCTCACTTACCGGCATTCGGAGTTTGGCTGACGTCAGTAACCTTGTAGGGCCCATCGGCCATCCAGTAGCTCTACCTCCGGCAAGAAACACGCAACGCTGCACCTAAATGCATTTCGGGGAGAACCAGCTATCACGGAGTTTGATTGGCCTTTCACCCCTACCCACAGCTCATCCCCTCCATTTTCAACTGAAGTGGGTTCGGTCCTCCACGACGTCTTACCGTCGCTTCAACCTGGCCATGGGTAGATCACTCCGCTTCGGGTCTAGATCACGCCACTACGATCGCCCTGTTCAGACTCGCTTTCGCTACGGCTTCCCCACACGGGTTAACCTCGCGACGTAACACTAACTCGCAGGCTCATTCTTCAAAAGGCACGCCGTCACAGCTACAAGGCTGCTCCGACGGATTGTAAGCACACGGTTTCAGGTACTGTTTCACTCCCCTCCCGGGGTACTTTTCACCTTTCCCTCACGGTACTGGTCCGCTATCGGTCATTAGGAAGTATTTAGGCTTATCAGGTGGTCCTGACAGATTCGCACGGGATTTCTCGGGCCCCGTGCTACTTGGGATCCTCTCCAGGCGGTGCACAACATTTCGGTTACGGGGCTCACACCCTCTCTGGCCGGCCTTTCAAGACCGTTCACCTATGCCTGCACTCCACACCCCACCGGTCCGGCAGAACCAGTACGGAAAGTCCCACAACCCCGCCCATGCAACGCCCGCCGGCTATCACACATGGAACGGTTTAGCCTGATCCGCGTTCGCTCGCCACTACTAACGGAATCACTCTTGTTTTCTCTTCCTGCGGGTACTGAGATGTTTCACTTCCCCGCGTTCCCCCCACGCACCCTATGTGTTCAGATGCGGGTCACCAGATCACTCGCGCGTCTGGCGGGGTTTCCCCATTCGGACATCCTGGGATCACCGTTCGGTTATCAACTCCCCCAGGCTTATCGCAGATTCCTACGTCCTTCTTCGGCTCCTAATGCCAAGGCATCCACCGTGTGCCCTTAAAAACTTGACCACACAAAGATCAAAAGCTTTTTCGAGAGAACCATGACCACAAGGGCCAGGTTCTTCATAAAAAGAAATTGCTGTAAGACACACACACGCCCCGCCCCCGAAGGAACGGCCATGCGCATGCCTAGATGCTCGCGTCCACTATGTAGTTCTCAAACAACAACCCCGTCCCCCACACCCCACACACCCAGCCACCCCCAAGAGGGCGGCCACCGTGCGTGTTCGGTGAAGGCAGGAAAAACAGAAACCCCAGGAGGTTCCCGCATTGCTGCAGGTCCTGTTGCCTCAGGACCCAACAGTGCGCCAAACACAACCCCGCATCCCACGCCCCGGCGCGTTCCCAACACCCACACCCCCAAGGGGGCGCGGGCGCCGTACTGGCACCAGGACACGGCCGCGACGGCCATGCCAAAACAAGTCTGATTCGTTGATATTCCACCCATGAGCACCCACCGCAGGACGAATGCCTGCGCAATGGGCTTTGCTTCCACACACCCACTCCAAGACCATGCGGTCCCTTCGGGGCGATGATGGTGCTCCTTAGAAAGGAGGTGATCCAGCCGCACCTTCCGGTACGGCTACCTTGTTACGACTTAGTCCCAATCGCCGGTCCCACCTTCGACGGCTCCCTCCCACAAGGGGTTAGGCCACCGGCTTCGGGTGTTACCAACTTTCGTGACTTGACGGGCGGTGTGTACAAGGCCCGGGAACGTATTCACCGCAGCGTTGCTGATCTGCGATTACTAGCGACTCCGACTTCATGGGGTCGAGTTGCAGACCCCAATCCGAACTGAGACCGGCTTTTTGGGATTAGCTCCACCTCACAGTATCGCAACCCTTTGTACCGGCCATTGTAGCATGCGTGAAGCCCAAGACATAAGGGGCATGATGATTTGACGTCGTCCCCACCTTCCTCCGAGTTGACCCCGGCAGTCTCCTATGAGTCCCCGCCATCACGCGCTGGCAACATAGAACGAGGGTTGCGCTCGTTGCGGGACTTAACCCAACATCTCACGACACGAGCTGACGACAACCATGCACCACCTGTGAACCAGCCTCAAGAGGGGCGCCTGTCTCCAGGCGTTACTAGTCCATGTCAAGCCTTGGTAAGGTTCTTCGCGTTGCATCGAATTAATCCGCATGCTCCGCCGCTTGTGCGGGCCCCCGTCAATTCCTTTGAGTTTTAGCCTTGCGGCCGTACTCCCCAGGCGGGGCACTTAATGCGTTAGCTACGGCGCGGAAAACGTGGAATGTCCCCCACACCTAGTGCCCAACGTTTACGGCATGGACTACCAGGGTATCTAATCCTGTTCGCTCCCCATGCTTTCGCTCCTCAGCGTCAGTTAATGCCCAGAGACCTGCCTTCGCCATCGGTGTTCCTCCTGATATCTGCGCATTTCACCGCTACACCAGGAATTCCAGTCTCCCCTACATCACTCTAGTCTGCCCGTACCCACTGCAGAACCGGAGTTGAGCCCCGGTCTTTCACAGCAGACGCGACAAACCGCCTACGAGCTCTTTACGCCCAATAATTCCGGATAACGCTTGCGCCCTACGTATTACCGCGGCTGCTGGCACGTAGTTAGCCGGCGCTTCTTCTGCAGGTACCGTCACTTTCGCTTCTTCCCTACTGAAAGAGGTTTACAACCCGAAGGCCGTCATCCCTCACGCGGCGTCGCTGCATCAGGCTTTCGCCCATTGTGCAATATTCCCCACTGCTGCCTCCCGTAGGAGTCTGGGCCGTGTCTCAGTCCCAGTGTGGCCGGTCACCCTCTCAGGCTCAGCTACCCGTCGTCGCCTTGGTAGGCCATTACCCCACCAACAAGCTGATAGGCCGCGAGTCCATCCAAAACCGCAAAAGCTTTCCACCACCACACCATGCGGTGAGCGGTCGTATCCGGTATTAGACCCAGTTTCCCAGGCTTATCCCAGAGTCAAGGGCAGGTTACTCACGTGTTACTCACCCGTTCGCCACTAATCACCGGCGCAAGCACCGGGTCATCGTTCGACTTGCATGTGTTAAGCACGCCGCCAGCGTTCATCCTGAGCCAGGATCAAACTCTCCGTTGAAGTAAAACAAAAACAGACACAACCAACACCCCCGGAAACACGGGGAAAGAAGGCTGCACAAAATTTGAAACCAGCTGAAACCAGGCCACCACACACGGGGGTGCGGGCAACCCGGCAAATCAACCAATTCATAAAAACAAATCGGTATCAACAAACTTGGCACACTATTGAGTTCTCAAACAACAGACCCCATGATTCATCACCCGCCAGCACGCCACAAAAGACACACCAACAAGCCATTGGAAAAAGGAGATTATTTGGCCGCCATCCGAAACATACACACCTTCCGGCTTTCCGTTCCGCACCCGGCGACTCAGAAAACAATACACCCACCCACACCCCCACGCAAATCCACCCCAAACACCACGCCAACATCCGGCGTCGGGGGCGTTGTTTTCCGTGAGCGCAGCGATGCCGCGGCCGCTCCGTTCCCTCCGCCCAGGACGGCTGCGGCGCCGTCGGAGAGGGAAAATTTTGCGGCGACGTTCATCCACCGCGGGAGTATTCTGAGGGAAGGGCAAGCAGTGCCGAATGCAGACTGTCGCACTGGCCCGTGATTGGTCCGAGGCATTATGGACGCAGTACCCTTCCCAGCCGGAGCTCCGCGGCGGAATCCCGTTCCAAACAAGGTAGTCAACAGCTATGCCGCCCTGCTGAACTCAGTGAAGGAAGCCGGACTCCTGCGCCGGCGACGCGGCTTCTACATCACCCTTTTCGCCATCTTGATGACTGCATGGGGAGGGGCATGGACCGGCTTCTTCCTTCTGGACGACACCTGGTACCAGCTGCTCGTTGCCGCCGGCATGGGCGTAGTGCTCACCCAGTTCGGCTTCCTGGCCCATGAGGCCGCCCACCGGCAGATCTTCGCGTCCCAGCGGATGAATGAGTGGTCAGCGCGAGTGGTGGGCACGGCGTTGGTCGGGATCAGCTACGCAATGTGGACGCAAAAGCACACCCGCCACCACGGGTTCCCGAATGTGATCGACAAGGACCCGGACATCCACACGGGGACAATCGCCTTCCACCCGCAGGCCGCCATGTCACGGCGGGGCGTGATGGTTCTGGTTACACGCAAACAAGGGTGGCTGCTCTTCCCCTTGTTGTTCTTCCTGGGGGTAAGCCTTCACGTGGATTCCCTGAAGTTTCTGT
Source organism: Arthrobacter sp. CJ23 (assembly GCF_024741795.1). NCBI lineage: Bacteria > Bacillati > Actinomycetota > Actinomycetes > Micrococcales > Micrococcaceae > Arthrobacter > Arthrobacter sp. CJ23. Next base: position 4,265,749 of record NZ_CP102950.1, read on the forward strand.
TCCGCCGGGGACCGGTGGACCACCGCTGGGTTGAGATCCCCGTGGTCCTGCTCCGTCTGGCACTCGTGCCTGTTGTTGTGTTCAGCCTGCTGCCTCTCGGAATGGCCTTCGCCTTCCTGGGCATCCAGCTGGGAGTGTTCGGCTTCTACATGGGGGCCTCCTTCGCGCCCAATCACAAAGGCATGCCCATCCTTCCGGCGTCGACCCGGGCCGACTTCCTCACCCGCCAGGTGCTGACAGCGCGCAATATAGCCGGCGGCAGGTTCATGGACGCCCTGATGGGTGGCCTGAACCGCCAGGTCGAGCACCACCTGTTCCCGGACATGCCGCGGCCGTACCTGCACCGGGCAGCCGCGGTAGTGCGGGCCCGCTGCCAGGAGCTGGATATCCCCTACACCGAGACCAGCCTTGTGGCTTCCTACGGCATTGTGGTCCGGTACTTGAACGCCGTGGGGCTGTCGGCCGGCGGTCCGTTCGAATGCCCGGTGGGGGACCGGTTCCGCCCCCGATGAACGCAGTGTTGGCCGGAGCTATTGAGGCTCGTGCGGCCACTGCGACCGCCGGCCGTGAGCCAGCGCCAAGGTAATGCCACAGACTGCCAAAATGATTCCGACACCAAGCGACCACACCACCACGTGCATCGGCCATGACGGACCTTGTGCAGGATCGAGCCGCGATGTGTTGATGCCGAAGACCTGCGAGCCGATCCAGACATAGGCCAGGACAAGGAACATTGTCGCCAAACTCACGATGGATAGAAGGATGAGCCACTTAGACGTCTTGGACATGTTCACTCTCCTGTTTGGACTTCATCTCGGCGGCAACTGCCCGACGGCGTGGTCCGGGTGTCGCTGGTGCTCTTGACAGGTGTCTCGTGGGTTTCAGGGTAGCCGTTAAAACAGGAAGGGTCCCGCACCTGATGGTGGGGACCTGTTCTTTTCGGGGGTTCTGCTGGTTTTTGTTTGTTAAATGGGAGTGCCCCCAACCGGGGTTGGGGGCGCTCGACCTGGATGTGTGTCCGGCGGTGTCCTACTCTCCCACACCCTCCCGGGTGCAGTACCATCGGCGCTGTGGGTCTTAGCTTCCGGGTTCGGAATGGGACCGGGCGTTTCCCCCACGCTGTGACCGCCGTAACCCTGTGTCCCGTCCCCCGCACTCACCTGGCGGTGGCGGGGGTGGGAAAACGGTGGTTACAACATGTTCCTGCCCGTGCGGGCAGGTGTGGTGTTGTTGTTGTTTAGTTGTGGTTGTGTTCCTGTGCCGTGCAAACCGCGGTTTGGGTTTGTTGGTCGGGAACCACATAGTGGACGCAAGCAGTGTTTTGTTTGTGTGGTGTAAGTTGTCGGCCTATTAGTACCGGTCAGCTTCAACAGTCTTTGGTCCTGTCTTCCACATCCGGCCTATCAACCCAGTGGTCTGGCTGGGGGCCTCTCACACACGAGGTGTTTGGAAATCTCATCTTGAAGCGAGCTTCCCGCTTAGATGCTTTCAGCGGTTATCCCATCCGAACGTAGCTAATCAGCGGTGCACTTGGCAGTACAACTGACACACCAGAGGTTCGTCCGTCCCGGTCCTCTCGTACTAAGGACAGCCCTTCTCAAATTTCCTGCGCGCGCAGCGGATAGGGACCGAACTGTCTCACGACGTTCTAAACCCAGCTCGCGTACCGCTTTAATGGGCGAACAGCCCAACCCTTGGGACCTACTCCAGCCCCAGGATGCGACGAGCCGACATCGAGGTGCCAAACCATGCCGTCGATATGGACTCTTGGGCAAGATCAGCCTGTTATCCCCGAGGTACCTTTTATCCGTTGAGCGACGGCCATTCCACAATGTACCGCCGGATCACTAGTCCCGACTTTCGTCCCTGCTCGAGATGTCTCTCTCACAGTCAAGCTCCCTTGTGCACTTACACTCGACACCTGATTGCCAACCAGGCTGAGGGAACCTTTGGGCGCCTCCGTTACTTTTTAGGAGGCAACCGCCCCAGTTAAACTACCCATCAGGCACTGTCCCTGACCCGGATCACGGGCCGAAGTTAGATGTCCAAAGTGACCAGAGTGGTATTTCAACGATGACTCCACCCGGACTGGCGTCCGGGCTTCCACGTCTCCCACCTATCCTACACAAGCCACTCCGAACACCAATACCAAACTATAGTAAAGGTCTCGGGGTCTTTCCGTCCTGCTGCGCGTAACGAGCATCTTTACTCGTACTGCAATTTCGCCGAGTTTATGGTTGAGACAGCGGGGAAGTCGTTACTCCATTCGTGCAGGTCGGAACTTACCCGACAAGGAATTTCGCTACCTTAGGATGGTTATAGTTACCACCGCCGTTTACTGGGGCTTAAATTCTCAGCTTCGCCACCGAAGTGGCTAACCGGTCCTCTTAACCTTCCAGCACCGGGCAGGAGTCAGTCCGTATACATCGTCTTGCGACTTCGCACGGACCTGTGTTTTTAGTAAACAGTCGCTTCCCCCTGGTCTCTGCGGCCCACACCCGCTCCGGAGAGCAAGTCTCCATCACGGGGCAGGCCCCCCTTCTCCCGAAGTTACGGGGGCATTTTGCCGAGTTCCTTAACCATAATTCTCTCGATCGCCTTAGTATTCTCTACCTGATCACCTGTGTCGGTTTGGGGTACGGGCGGCTAAAACCTCGCGTCGATGCTTTTCTAGGCAGCATAGGATCACCGGATCCCCCCTTGCGGGAGTCCCATCAGATCTCAGGAACGTGATTGAACACACAGGGACGGATTTGCCTATCCCTGACCCTACATCCTTAGACCGGGGCAACCATCGCCCGGCCCGGCTACCTTCCTGCGTCACACCTGTTAATACGCTTACCTCCCGGGATCAGGTCCCGCGCTCGGCCAAAACCCGCACACCACAAGGGTGATTGGGCAGGCTCCGGGCGGTTAGTATCCCCCGCTTGGCATGGGCGGTTTTTCGCCGGTACGGGAATATCAACCCGTTGTCCATCGACTACGCCTGTCGGCCTCGCCTTAGGTCCCGACTTACCCAGGGCAGATTAGCTTGACCCTGGAACCCTTGATCATTCGGCGGACGGGTTTCTCACCCGTCTTTCGCTACTCATGCCTGCATTCTCACTCGTGTAGGCTCCACCGCTGGTTTACACCGCGACTTCACCGCCCACACGACGCTCCCCTACCACTCCAGACGCCTGAACCACGAAGGCTAGGCCATGTCTGAAATCCACAACTTCGGCGGTGTACTTGAGCCCCGCTACATTGTCGGCGCGGAATCACTTGACCAGTGAGCTATTACGCACTCTTTCAAGGGTGGCTGCTTCTAAGCCAACCTCCTGGTTGTCTTCGCAACTCCACATCCTTTCCCACTTAGCACACGCTTAGGGGCCTTAGTTGGTGGTCTGGGCTGTTTCCCTCTCGACTATGAAGCTTATCCCCCACAGTCTCACTGCTGCGCTCTCACTTACCGGCATTCGGAGTTTGGCTGACGTCAGTAACCTTGTAGGGCCCATCGGCCATCCAGTAGCTCTACCTCCGGCAAGAAACACGCAACGCTGCACCTAAATGCATTTCGGGGAGAACCAGCTATCACGGAGTTTGATTGGCCTTTCACCCCTACCCACAGCTCATCCCCTCCATTTTCAACTGAAGTGGGTTCGGTCCTCCACGACGTCTTACCGTCGCTTCAACCTGGCCATGGGTAGATCACTCCGCTTCGGGTCTAGATCACGCCACTACGATCGCCCTGTTCAGACTCGCTTTCGCTACGGCTTCCCCACACGGGTTAACCTCGCGACGTAACACTAACTCGCAGGCTCATTCTTCAAAAGGCACGCCGTCACAGCTACAAGGCTGCTCCGACGGATTGTAAGCACACGGTTTCAGGTACTGTTTCACTCCCCTCCCGGGGTACTTTTCACCTTTCCCTCACGGTACTGGTCCGCTATCGGTCATTAGGAAGTATTTAGGCTTATCAGGTGGTCCTGACAGATTCGCACGGGATTTCTCGGGCCCCGTGCTACTTGGGATCCTCTCCAGGCGGTGCACAACATTTCGGTTACGGGGCTCACACCCTCTCTGGCCGGCCTTTCAAGACCGTTCACCTATGCCTGCACTCCACACCCCACCGGTCCGGCAGAACCAGTACGGAAAGTCCCACAACCCCGCCCATGCAACGCCCGCCTAGCTATCACACATGGAACGGTTTAGCCTGATCCGCGTTCGCTCGCCACTACTAACGGAATCACTCTTGTTTTCTCTTCCTGCGGGTACTGAGATGTTTCACTTCCCCGCGTTCCCCCCACGCACCCTATGTGTTCAGATGCGGGTCACCAGATCACTCGCGCGTCTGGCGGGGTTTCCCCATTCGGACATCCTGGGATCACCGTTCGGTTATCAACTCCCCCAGGCTTATCGCAGATTCCTACGTCCTTCTTCGGCTCCTAATGCCAAGGCATCCACCGTGTGCCCTTAAAAACTTGACCACACAAAGATCAAAAGCTTTTTCGAGAGAACCATGACCACAAGGGCCAGGTTCTTCATAAAAAGAAATTGCTGTAAGACACACACACGCCCCGCCCCCGAAGGAACGGCCATGCGCATGCCTAGATGCTCGCGTCCACTATGTAGTTCTCAAACAACAACCCCGTCCCCCACACCCCACACACCAGCCACCCCCAAGAGGGCGGCCACCGTGCGTGTTCGGTGAAGGCAGGAAAAACAGAAACCCCAGGAGGTTCCCGCATTGCTGCAGGTCCTGTTGCCTCAGGACCCAACAGTGCGCCAAACACAACCCCGCATCCCACGCCCCGGCGCGTTCCCAACACCCACACCCCCAAGGGGGCGCGGGCGCCGTACTGGCACCAGGACACGGCCGCGACGGCCATGCCAAAACAAGTCTGATTCGTTGATATTCCACCCATGAGCACCCACCGCAGGACGAATGCCTGCGCAATGGGCTTTGCTTCCACACACCCACTCCAGGACCATGCGGTCCCTTCGGGGCGATGATGGTGCTCCTTAGAAAGGAGGTGATCCAGCCGCACCTTCCGGTACGGCTACCTTGTTACGACTTAGTCCCAATCGCCGGTCCCACCTTCGACGGCTCCCTCCCACAAGGGGTTAGGCCACCGGCTTCGGGTGTTACCAACTTTCGTGACTTGACGGGCGGTGTGTACAAGGCCCGGGAACGTATTCACCGCAGCGTTGCTGATCTGCGATTACTAGCGACTCCGACTTCATGGGGTCGAGTTGCAGACCCCAATCCGAACTGAGACCGGCTTTTTGGGATTAGCTCCACCTCACAGTATCGCAACCCTTTGTACCGGCCATTGTAGCATGCGTGAAGCCCAAGACATAAGGGGCATGATGATTTGACGTCGTCCCCACCTTCCTCCGAGTTGACCCCGGCAGTCTCCTATGAGTCCCCGCCATCACGCGCTGGCAACATAGAACGAGGGTTGCGCTCGTTGCGGGACTTAACCCAACATCTCACGACACGAGCTGACGACAACCATGCACCACCTGTGAACCAGCCTCAAGAGGGGCGCCTGTCTCCAGGCGTTACTAGTCCATGTCAAGCCTTGGTAAGGTTCTTCGCGTTGCATCGAATTAATCCGCATGCTCCGCCGCTTGTGCGGGCCCCCGTCAATTCCTTTGAGTTTTAGCCTTGCGGCCGTACTCCCCAGGCGGGGCACTTAATGCGTTAGCTACGGCGCGGAAAACGTGGAATGTCCCCCACACCTAGTGCCCAACGTTTACGGCATGGACTACCAGGGTATCTAATCCTGTTCGCTCCCCATGCTTTCGCTCCTCAGCGTCAGTTAATGCCCAGAGACCTGCCTTCGCCATCGGTGTTCCTCCTGATATCTGCGCATTTCACCGCTACACCAGGAATTCCAGTCTCCCCTACATCACTCTAGTCTGCCCGTACCCACTGCAGAACCGGAGTTGAGCCCCGGTCTTTCACAGCAGACGCGACAAACCGCCTACGAGCTCTTTACGCCCAATAATTCCGGATAACGCTTGCGCCCTACGTATTACCGCGGCTGCTGGCACGTAGTTAGCTTAGCGCTTCTTCTGCAGGTACCGTCACTTTCGCTTCTTCCCTACTGAAAGAGGTTTACAACCCGAAGGCCGTCATCCCTCACGCGGCGTCGCTGCATCAGGCTTTCGCCCATTGTGCAATATTCCCCACTGCTGCCTCCCGTAGGAGTCTGGGCCGTGTCTCAGTCCCAGTGTGGCCGGTCACCCTCTCAGGCCGGCTACCCGTCGTCGCCTTGGTAGGCCATTACCCCACCAACAAGCTGATAGGCCGCGAGTCCATCCAAAACCGCAAAAGCTTTCCACCACCACACCATGCGGTGAGCGGTCGTATCCGGTATTAGACCCAGTTTCCCAGGCTTATCCCAGAGTCAAGGGCAGGTTACTCACGTGTTACTCACCCGTTCGCCACTAATCACCGGCGCAAGCACCGGGTCATCGTTCGACTTGCATGTGTTAAGCACGCCGCCAGCGTTCATCCTGAGCCAGGATCAAACTCTCCGTTGAAGTAAAACAAAAACAGACACAACCAACACCCCCGGAAACACGGGGAAAGAAGGCTGCACAAAATTTGAAACCAGCTGAAACCAGGCCACCACACACGGGGGTGCGGGCAACCCGGCAAATCAACCAATTCATAAAAACAAATCGGTATCAACAAACTTGGCACACTATTGAGTTCTCAAACAACAGACACACCCGGCACCACCAACCCCCACAAACAGGGACCGGCTCGCTCCGGAGCAACTTTCCAAACCTACCAGACCATACCCCCCGGCGCAACTCCCAAAACCAGGGAACCACACCAGGAAAACACCATCCGGGACCCCCAAAACCAGCACGGACACACGGAACGTGGACCAAATATTTGGCTTCAATTTGAAGGGGGTCGGTCGCCATGATTTCCGCATCAGCGGCGGCGACTCGATCTACTTTACACACCCCTGGACCCCGGGGCAAATCACCCCAAAACACCAGAACCAACGCACGTAACCACCCTGAAAACCCCGCCAGCACGGTAAAAGCACCCCGCTTCCACGCCGGCAAGCAACCCCCCGCCGTCGAAAGCGAATTCTGTGTTGTGCGTCACCGGCAGGCTTTGGGTGGGCGAAAGGAATGCGCGAAACAACCAGCCTTAAATGCAAGAAGGGCCGGCAACCATAACGGTTGCCGACCCTTCTAGAGCTTCGTGATTACCAGGAAGACTTGGTGATGCCCGGGAGCTCACCGCGGTGAGCCATGTCGCGGAAGCGAACACGGGAGATACCGAACTTCTGGAAGGTGCCACGGGGACGGCCGTCGATCTGGTCGCGGTTACGCAGACGGATCGGGGAGGCGTTGCGGGGCAGCTTCTGCAGGCCGAGGCGTGCAGCTTCGCGTGCTTCGTCAGTCGCGTTGGGGTCAACCAGCGTCTTCTTCAGCTCGAGACGCTTTGCAGCGTAACGCTCAACGATGACTTTACGCTGTTCGTTCTTAGCGATCATTGACTTCTTAGCCATGTGTTTAGCGCTCCTCTCGGAATTCGACGTGCTGGCGGATCTTGGGGTCGTACTTCTTCAGAACCAGACGGTCCGGGTCGTTACGACGGTTCTTGCGGGTTACGTAGGTGTAACCCGTGCCCGCGGTGGACTTCAGCTTGATGATCGGACGTACGTCCTTGTCCTTTGCCATTAGAGCTTTACTCCTCGTGCCAGGATTGCGGCGACGACTACGTCGATGCCACGTACGTCGATGGTCTTGATGCCACGTGCAGAGACCTGCAGCGTGACGTTACGGCGCAGGGACGGAACCCAGTAGCGCTTCTTCTGAATGTTCGGGTCGAACCGACGCTTGTTGCGGCGGTGCGAGTGCGAAATGCTGTGTCCAAAGCCCGGCTCGGCTCCGGTCACCTGGCAGTGTGCTGCCATGACGACTCTCCTAAAGAATTAAACGAAACGGTCAGCAGAGTTCCTGCTTGCCGTGCGACAGGCGGCGTCCGCATCCAGCTTCCAGACCATTTCGGTAGTTTCCACAAGACTGCGGCGAGACGGTTGGCCTCAGGACCGGGCAGTGGAAGCCACTGGAACAGGTCCTGGGATACTGGGCGAATACAGGAATGCACGCAACTTGAGCCCCTAACTACCGGCCACCGGGAGATCAGGAAACCCGACCTTCACCACCAACCGGAGCAATTGCACACGCTCCGCGCCACCTAGCGCCTACCTATTCTACGAGCTGGGTGAATTTAAGACCAATTAAGGAATCACAGGCAGCGAGAGCGGCCGGGTGAGCGTGGCGTATTTTGGCCGGAGGCCGTCCCCGGACGAGCGGCGCCGGACGCGCCGGACAACCCAGGGACCGGCAAATTCGCGGACCCACCGGGCATTGGCGCGGAGGGCTTCGGCCCTGCCGGGTTCCGGCTGCGACGCCAGGGCGGGAACTTCGATGGCGTCGTCCTGGTCAAGGACAGCCAACACCCGCTTGGCCATGTTGACGTGGCCCGCGGTGGACATGTGCATCCGGTCCTCCGCCCACATGCGCGGATCGTTGTATTCGCCGAAGCGCCAGTAGTCCACCAGCAGTGCCCCGTGCCGTTCGGCGACTTCGCGGACGAGCTCGTTGTAGATCGCGGTGCGACCGCGTGTGGTGGCGAAGACCTTGGAGTTGCGGGAATCGAATCCCGTGAAGAGGACCACGGTGGCGCCTGTCGCGCTCAACTTGGCAATGCCGGCGTCGTACTCTTCCACCAGTGAATCGATGTCCACTTTCGGCCGCAGGATGTCGTTCGCCCCCGCGTACAGCGTCACCAGCGTGGGTTTGAGCTCGACCGCGGCGTCCACCTGCTCCGCCATGATCTGGCGCAGCTTCCTCCCGCGGATGGCAAGGTTGGCGTAGCCGAAGCCCTCGTTGCTGCGTGCGAGCTCCGCGGCCGTGAGATCGGCCCAGCCCCTGACGCCGTTGGGGCGGGCCGCGTCATCGTCGCCAACACCCTCCGTGAACGAGTCTCCCAAGGCCACATACCGCGCGGAAAAATCCATGGCGCCAGTCTGCCACCAGAGCCCGCGGCGCAACAACGTTGCTAGTCCTCGCGCAGGATCCAGTGGTTGCTGTCCAGACGCGCGACGATCTTCTCACCGATCCGGGCGAGGTCCGCGACGTCGGCCTCGGTCATGGCGTCCAGCATCAGGGCACGGACCGAGTCCACATGCCCCGGGGCGAGCCGCACGATGGTGTCCATGCCGGCGTCGGTCAGGTGCGCGACGGTGACGCGGGCATCGCGCGGATGCGCCTCGCGCTCCACCCAGCCACGCTTCTGCAGCTTGGTGACCACATGCGAAAGCCGCGACAGCGAGGCGCTGGTGCGCGCGGCCAGCTCGCTCATCGGCAGGAACCTGCCCTCGGTCTCGGACAGCATGGCCAACACGTTGTAGTCGAACAGCGACAACTTGCCCGCCGACTGGAGCTGCGTATCCAGCGCGGCGGGAAGCAGGGTGTTGATGCTCAGCAGGGCCAGCCAGGCGCGGCGTTCGTCGGCGTTGAGCCAGCGTGGTTCGGTCATGGCTCCATCTTAGGAGACGGGGTTGCTTGGCGGTTCAACCGTTCCGGCAGGAGACACGGGGCGGGATCAGGGCAGGGCGGTAGGCTGGCGGCATGTTCGTAGTTGCACTGACCTACAAGGTTCCCGACGAGATCGTCGATTTCCACCGCCCCGCCCATATGGCCTGGGTCAAGGAAGCGTTCGACGCCGGCATCTTCCTCGCGTCCGGGCGCATGGTTCCGGCGGTGGGCGGGGTGCTGTTGTCCAATGCGGACCGTGCCGCCCTGGATGCCTCACTGGCCCAGGATCCCTTCTACAGCAACGGCGTGGCCGAGTTCGAGGTCATCGAGTTCACCGCCACCAGCGTGGCCGAAGGATACGAAAACCTGCTGGACTGAGCGTTGACGCCTGGGGCGGGACGGTGGGCCGTTCGATTCCCGGCGGACCGCCCGTTCCGACAACGGGTCAGTGCGGCCCGTCCTGGCGCTGCTGCATCAGTTTCTTCAGTCCGCCCTTGCGCGGGACTTTTACCGGTTCAGGCCAGCGCGGGCTCAGCGAGTCGCCCAGGGTGACGCCGCGGAGTTTGCGGCCGAACAGGGGCAGGACCCAGTCGTTCACCCAGCGGCGCTGCCGGCGTTCCCATTCCCGCAGGCTGATCCGGGCTGGCGGTTCCCAGTCCTTGGGAGTGAACTTGTGCGGCACGCCGAGATGGTCCAGGACCTGGGCCGCGAGGTATTTGTGGCCGGCCTTGGACATGTGGAGCCGGTCCGCTGCCCACATGCGGCGGTCGTGGAAGGCGTCGAAGCACCAGTAGTCCACCAGGACGGCGTCGTAGCTGGCGGCCAGCTGCCGGACCCGCTCGTTGTAGAGGGTGTTGCGCTTCTTGAACGGCTCCAGCACGGCGGAAACCTTGACGTCGAACCCCGTGAACAGGACCAGCGTGGCACCCGTTCCCGCGAGCCTGGCGACCAGGAGCTCGTAGTCGTCCATGAGCGCATCCATGTCCGTGCCGAAATCAAGAAGGTCGTTCCCCCCGGCGTACAGCGTGACAAGGCTTGGTTCCATGGCGAGCGCCGCCTCAAGCTGCTCGTCGATGATCTGGCGCAGCCGCTTGCTGCGCACAGCCAGATTGGCGTACTCCCAGCCCGGTTGTGCCTTGGCCAACTTCTCCGCAACCCGGTCAGCCCACCCCCGGACCCCATTGGGCAGGAGCGGGTTCCAGTCCCCCACCCCCTCGGTAAAGGAATCTCCGAGCGCGACAAACCGCCGTCGCCCGTTCTGGTCCGCCCCAAGAAGATCCCGCACCCCGCCACCCTACCCACCCCAATCAACCGCAAGGGAACAGCGAGCTTAACGAACGGGGACGGATCCAACGGCAAAGGCAAGGGGCGGAAAGGTGACAAACGCACCAGCCGCAGCCGGTGCTTTGCAGGGAGCGCATCGCCGACCAGAGCGAAGCGAAGGTCGCCCAGCGACCGCAGCGGAGCGGCGGAAGGAAGAGAGGGCCCGAGGGCCCCGAACTGAGCTTGCGAAGTTTGGGAAGGGGCCGAACGCTAAGCGACCGCAAAGTAGCGGCGAAGGCGAAGCCGCAACGGCCGCCGTCGCGCGCTAAGCGTGACGGAGGAGAGGGACGGCCTTACAGCTCCGCTTTGCCCTGCCGCCAGTACCCCATGAACGCAACCTGCTTCCGGTCGATCCCGACGTCGCGCACCAGGTACCGGCGCATTTCCTTGATGACGCCTGCTTCGCCCGCTATCCAGGCGTAGAACGGCAGGGCGCCGGCGGGCAGGGTCGGGTTGCGGGTGGCTTCGATCGAGGCGGTGTCCATGCGCTGCGGGGTCTCCCAGAGGATGTCCTGGTCCACGTTGACGTCCTCGGGTTCGGGGCCGGCGGCGCCGTCGAGGGAGATGATGCCCACCCAGCCGGGTACGGGGATGGCCTTGCGGACGGCCTCCTGCAGCAGCTGGCCGTGCGGGCGGGAGCGGCCGATGGCGGCGCCGCGCGCGAGCCAGGTGATCTCGACGTCGGCCGCGGTGCTGAGGTCCTGGAAGTCGCCCGCTTCCGGGACCTCAAGGAAGGCGTGGCCCGTCATGCCCGCGGGCAGGCTCTCCAGGATGGCGCTGATGGCGGGGACGGCTGTTTCGTCACCGGCCAGCAGCACGCGCTGGGCCATGCCCGGACGCCATTCAATGCCGCCGTAGATTTCGGCGGTGAGGCACTGTGCGGCCCGGTTGTTGGGGCCGATGATGGTCAGGGAATCGCCCGGCTTGGCCTGCTGCGCCCAGTTGGCGGCGGGCCCGCCGTGGCCGTCGGCGTCGAAGTGCATCACGAAGTCGATGTCGATCTCCGGGTACACGGCGTCCAACCGCTCCCGGCGCACGGTGTAGGTGCGCATGGCGCCGCGGACGGCGGGGTCCATGGCGAGCCATTCCTGGTACCAGCCGGCCTCGCCCATTTCGAAGACGGGCAGCGGGATCTGGCGGCCGTCGGCGTCGAGCGAGGGGATCATGAGCTTGACGCGCAGGTCCAGGGTTTCCCCGGAAACGCCGAAATCGCGCAGCGAGTAGCCGCCGAAGGTGACGCGGCGGAAGTTGGGGCCGATGTCCTGCACGGCGGTGACGGTCACGTCGAAGGCGAGGGTCATGGGCTCGGTGGCCGCGGTGGTTACGGCACGGGCTGCTTTTGCACTCAAGACGCGATCTCCAGTTCGGTGGCGGGACGGATTGGGGCCGCGGCGTGGTGCCGGCCGATGGGGATGATGAGCGGGGTGCCGGAAATGGGGTCCGGGACCACGCGGGATTCGAGGCCGAACACGGTGCGGACCAGCTCCTCGGTGACCACCGCGGTGGCGGCGCCTTCGGCCACGATCCGGCCGCCCTTCATGGCGATGACGTGGTCCGCGTAGCGTGCGGCCAGGTTGAGATCGTGGAGCACGATGGCCACGGTGGTGCCGCGGCTGCGGTTCAGGTCCGTTACCAGATCCAGCACTTCCACCTGGTGCGCCAGGTCAAGGTACGTCGTGGGCTCGTCAAGGAGCAGGACCTCGGTTTCCTGCGCGAGTGCCATGGCGATCCAGACCCTCTGGCGTTGCCCGCCCGACAATTCATCGACGTTCCGATCTGCGAGTTTTAGGGTTGCGGTGGTGCAGAGCGCGCGCTGCACCGCGGCGTCGTCGTTCTCTGACCAGCTGCGGAAGAAGCCCTGGTGCGGGTAGCGTCCGCGGCCCACTAGCTCGCGGACGGTGATGCCGTCCGGGGCGGTGGGGTGCTGCGGGAGGAGGCCGAGTGTGCGGGCGAGTTCGCGGGCCGGGCGCGTGTGGATGTCCTTGCCGTCCAGGGTGACGGTGCCGGCGGCCGGCTTCAGGAGGCGGGACAGGCCGCGAAGCAGGGTGGATTTGCCGCAGGCATTGGCGCCCACGATCATGGTCACCTGGCCCTCGGGGATCTGCGTGGACAGGCCCTCCACCACGCGCCCTTGCTCGTATTGGAGCGTCAGGTCCTTGGCGCTGAGCTGTGCCATGTCAGGATTCCTTTCGGTTGGACGTGACCAGGAGCCACAGCAGGAAGGGTGCGCCCAGGGCGCCGGTGACCACGCCCACCGGCAGCACGGTGCCGTCCAGGAGCAGGGGTGCCAGGTTGTAGGCGAAGTAGTCGGCGGCCAGGACGATCACGGCTCCGGTGAGGGCCGACGCCGGCAGGCTGGGTTTGCCGGTGAAGCGGCGGGCGATCGGTCCGGACAGGAAGGCGACGAACGCGACGGGCCCGGCGGCCGCGGTGGCCACCGCGGCCAGCGCGACGGCGGTGGCCACCAGGCCGAAGCGGACGGCGTTGACCCGGATGCCCAGGCCGGCCGCGGCGTCGTCGCCAAGTTCGAGGATGCGCAGCGGTCCGGCGAGGGCGGCCACGGCGGGAATGAGCAGGGCCAGCGCGGCCGCGAGGATGCCTGCGCGCTCCCAGGTGGCGGAGTTCAGGGAACCGTTGAGCCAGATGAGGGCCTCCGCGGCGGTCCGGATGTCTGCGCGGGTCATGAGGAAATTCACCGCGGCGTTCAGCGCGGCGGCGATGCCCACGCCGGCCAGGATGAGGCGGTTTCCGGCGGCGTTTCCCCTGCCGGCGCCCGAGCCCAGGCCGCCGCGCGAAATGGCGTAGATCAGCACGGCGATGCCCAGGGCGCCGCCCAGCGCGGCGGCGGAGACCGTGGCCCCCGAGGCGCCGAAGACCACGATCGCCACGACGGCGGCGGCGCTGGCGCCGTAGCTGATGCCGATGACGTCCGGGCTGGCCAGGGGGTTGCGGAGCATGGTCTGGAAAAGGCCGCCGGACAGGCCGAAGGCCACGCCGATCATGGTGCCGATGACCGCGCGCGGCAGCTTGTTTTCCATGACGATGAAGCTGGCGCCGGGGATTCTTTCGCCGCCTGTCAGGTGCGCGGTGAGGATGGTGAAGAAGTCCGGGATGGTGACCGTGTAGCTACCAAGCAGCACATAGACGGCGAAGAGGACCACGACGGCGGCGGACAGGAAGGCGGTCTTGTTCGCCCGGAACCCCGCGCGGCCCGATCCGGCCGCCCCCGCCGCGCCCGCCGCGCCGGCCGCGCGAACGGGCAGATAATGCCCTGTTTTCACGGTTTTGAGGGCATTATCTGCCCGTTCGCGCTTCAGGTTTTCGCGCTTAAGAAGGGGTGTCATAGGGCGGCGCCCTTTCCGCGGCGCACGAGCCACACGAACGCGGGGGCGCCGACGATGGCGGTCATGATGCCGGCCGGGACCTCGCCGGGGAGCAGCACCACGCGGCCGATGACGTCCGAGCCCAGCAGCAGGGCGGGCGCGAGGATCATGGAGAAGGGGAGGATCCAGCGGTAGTCCGGGCCGGTGAGGAAGCGCACGGCGTGCGGAACCACGAGCCCGATGAAGGCGATGGGGCCGGCCAGGGCGGTGGCCGTGCCGCACAGCAGCACGATGCCCAGGGCGGTGATCCCGCGGGCCAGTGCCACGTTCTGGCCGAGTCCGCGGGCCACGTCGTCGCCCAGGGCCAGGCTGTTCAGGACCCGGCCCGTGGCCAGGACAATCACGCCGCCGATGGCCAGGAACGGCAGGCCGGTGAGCAGCACGGACCAGTCGTTGCCGGCGATGCCGCCCACCTGCCAGAACCGGAAGCGGTCCAGCGTGTCCTGGCTGGAGACCAGGATGACGTTCATGAGCGAATAGAGGCCGGCGTTCAGGGCGGCGCCGGCGAGGGCGAGCTTCACCGGCGTCGCGCCGTCGCGTCCCATGGACGCGATCAGGTAGACGACGACGGCGGCCGCGGCGGCACCGATGAACGCGAACCAGATGTAGCCGCCGGCCCCGGAGACGCCGAAGACGTAGATGCCGGTCACCACGGCGAGGGCCGCACCGGCGTTGACGCCCATGATGCCCGGGTCGGCCAGCGGGTTCCGCGAAACCCCCTGCATCGCGGTACCGGCAAGTCCGAGGGCGGCCCCGGCCAGCAGGCCCAGCACGGTGCGCGGGATGCGGGTGTGGACCACGGCGTGGTTGCCGTCGTCGGGGTTGAACTGGGTGAGGGCCTGCCACACGGTCTCCAGGGGCAGGCCCCGGGCGCCGACCGTCAGGGAGGCGGCGCAGACGGCAACAAGCACCACGACGGCGGCCAGCAGCCAGGCGGGGCGGGTGCCCAGGGCCTGCCCGCCGGCGCGAACGGGCAGATAATGCCCTGTTTTTGCGGTTTTGGGGGCATTATCTGCCCGTTCGCGCGTCGTGGCGCGCGCCGTCGTCGTGCGTGTTGTCACGGTGGTGTGCGCTGCTACTTAGCTGCGGCGTCCGCGCCTGCGGCCAGCTGGGGCAGGAACTTGTCCAGTGCCCACGGCAGGCTCAGGGGCGAGGAAGCGGAGAGTGCCAGGGTGAGCGTCTGGTCGGCGTCGGCGACGAGAGCGCCCTTCTTGATGGCCGGGATCTGGCCGAGCAGCGGGTCTTTCTTGATGGACTCGGTGGTGGCCGCATCCGGAACCCAGGTCACGAAGACGTCGGCTTCCAGCTCGTTGGCCTTTTCAGCAGACCACTGGACGAAGAATTCCTCGGAACCCTTGGCGGCGTTCTCCACCACGGGGGCCAGCTTCATGCCGATTTCGGTGAGGAAGCGCGGGCGGTTGTCGTTGGCGGTGTAGACGCCCACGTTTTCCGGGTTCTCGAGCTCGAGGTTGCCGTAGATGAAGGACTTGCCGGCGATCTGCGGGTACTTGCCGGCCTTGTCCTTGACGGTTGCCTCGGTGTCCGAGACCAGCTTGGCCGCTTCGGCATCCTTGCCCAGGGCCTTGCCGATGACTGTGGTGGCTTCCTGCCACGGGGTGCCGTAGGCCAGCTTCGGCTGCGCCACGACCGGGGCGATTTCGGAGAGCTTCTTGTAGTCCTCCTCGGTAAGGCCGGAGTAGGCAGCAAGGATGACGTCCGGGGCGAGCTTGGCGATCTCGGTGAAGTTGACGCCGTCGGCCTCGGAGAACTGGACCGGAGCCTTCGCCGTGCCGAAGCCGGCGCCCAGCTTCTCAAGCGCGGCGTCCTTCCACGGAGTGGAGCCCTTGTCATTGTTGCCCCACTCGTTCTTGGGAACGCCGACGGGCACAACGCCGAGGGCCAGGGCAACGTCGTCGTTGACCCAGGAGATGGTCACCACGCGCTTGGGCTGGGCCTTGATGGTGGTCTCGCCGAAGACGTTTTTGATGGTGACGGGGAACTGGGCGGTGACCGCGTTGGCGGAGGCCGGGGCCGCGGTGGTCGCCCCGGTGGAGCAGGCGGTGAGGGAGAGAGCGACGGCGGCAAATGCGGCGGTCGCTGCGCCTGCAGTCTTCAGCAGGGCACGGCGCGGGAGGTGGGAAGCCACGGAAATCCTTAGGTAAGTGATGCGAACCTAAGTAAGGCTAGCCTACCCTTCAGTTAATTACGAAACGTTTGCGTCACGTATTAGCCCGGCGTGATGCACATGACGCCCGGAGGTCTTGCAGCGAAGGGGTGAACAGTGGTTCACTCATTGAAGGGTGAACAACCATTCACCTGCTCCGAGCGACGCCGAAGGTCCCCGCATGCCGTCCACCCGCACCCGAAGTCTTCCCGCCTGGGCCATCATCATGGCCTTGTCCCTCAGCGGCACTGTCGTGGCGCTCATGCAGACGCTGGTGGTGCCTCTGCTGCCCGATTTCCCCGGGATCCTGGGGGTCACCGCAGACGACGCCTCCTGGCTGGTCACGGCCACGCTGCTGACAAGTGCCGTGGCCACGCCCATCGTCTCGCGCAGCGCCGACATGTACGGCAAACAGAAGATGATGCTCGTGTGCCTGTCCCTGATGGTGCTCGGTTCCATCATCGCCGCGGTGGGAGGCTCCTTCTTGTGGGTCATCGTGGGGCGCGCCCTGCAGGGCTTCTCCGCGGCCCTGATCCCCGTGGGCATCAGCATCATGAGGGACGAACTGCCCAAGGAAAAGATTGGCTCGGCCGTGGCCCTGATGAGCGCCACGCTGGGGATCGGCAGCGCCCTGGGCCTGCCCCTTGCGGGAATCCTCTACCAGGCCTTCGGCTGGCATTCCATCTTCTGGGTCTCCGCCACGGCCGGCCTCCTCCTGCTGCTCGCCGTCGCGTTCATCGTGCCCGAATCGAAGGTCCGCACGCCGGGGCGGTTCGACTACGTGGGCGCCCTGGTGCTGTCCGGGGCGCTGGCCGCCCTGCTGCTGGCGATCTCCAAGGGCGGATCCTGGGGCTGGCGTTCGGAACCGGTGCTGCTGCTGTTCCTCACCGCCGTGGTCCTGCTGGGCATCTGGGTCCCCTACGAGTTCAAGGTCAGCCAGCCCATGGTGGACCTGCGCACTTCCGGGAAGCGGCCGGTCCTCATGACCAACGTGGCATCGCTGCTGATCGGTTTCGCCATGTTCGCCAACATGCTCCTGACCACCCAGCAGCTCCAGCTGCCCACGGCCAGCGGCTACGGCTTCCAGATGACCGTCATCACCGCCGGGCTCGCGATGATTCCCTCCGGCCTGGCCATGGTGGCGTTCGCCCCGGTGTCCGGGGCCATCATCAGCCGCTACGGCGGCAAGACCGCGCTGATCGCGGGCGCGGCCGTCATGGCGGTGGGCTACGTGGGGCGCGTGTTCTTCTGGGATTCCCTCGCCTGGATCATCATCGGCTCCACCGTGGTGAGCATCGGCACGGCGATCGCCTACGCTGCGATGCCCACCCTGATCATGGCCTCGGTTCCCAGAACCGAAACCGCGTCCGCGAACGGCCTGAACAGCCTCCTCCGGGCGATCGGCACCTCCACCTCGAGTGCCGCCGTCGCGGCCTTCCTGACCTCGGTGACGTTCGACGTCGGGCCGGTCCGGCTGCCGACGTTCGGCGCCTTCCAGGACGTGTTCTGGATGGCGGCCTTGGCCGCGGCTGCCTCCATTGCGGCCGCCGCCTTCATCCCCAAGACGGCCCCCGCCGTCGTGGTTCCGGCGCCTTCCGGGAACGAACGGGTGCTCCGCGGCCGCGTCCTGGTGACCGGCAACACCCCGGTGAGCCACGCCGTCGTCACCGTGCTGCGGCTCAACGGCGAGCCCGTCGACTGGAGCCGGGTGGACGCCGACGGGCGCTATTCGCTGGCGGTGCCGGGCGCCGGCAAGTACCTCCTGATCGTGAACGCCGTGGGCTGGACCCCGGCCGCGCACGTCTTCGACTTCGACGGCGTCACCCTGCAACGGGACTTCACCCTGCAGGACCAGCTGACACTGAGCGGCCAGGCAACGCACGGCGGCGAACCCGCGGCCGGCGCGGTGGTGTCCCTGCTCCATGCCAGCGGCGAGCATGTCGCGTCCGTGGAAACCGGCGACGACGGGCGCTACAGTGTGCCTTTGCCCCCTGCCGGCCGGTACATTGTGTCGATGCTGCATCCCGAAACCCATGAAGCCACGGCACGGAAACTGACGGTGGACAACCGTTCCGTGACGCTGGACCTGGCCGTGTCCCCGGCTGCCCCGGGCCCGCTGGTGAACGCATGAGCAGCCCCAGCCGCGAGGCCATCCTGGCATCGGCCAGCCGGCTGTTCGGCGACCGGGGATACCGTTCCGTGACCGTGCGGGACATTGCCTCCGACGCCGGCGTGTCGGCCGCGTTGGTCATGAAACTTTTCGGCTCCAAGGAAAAGCTCTTCGCGGCCGCCCAGCCGAACGAGCGGCTGCTGGGAGAACTGAATGTGCCGAGGGAGGAGCTCGGCGCCGCAATGGTTTTCCGGGTGCTGATGCGCCGCGAACGCGAAATGCAGGAGCCCTGGGCCATGCTCCCGTTCACTATCCAGGACTCGCCCGACCCCGTCGCTACGCGCGCCGAAACCCAGGCCAGGTACCTCGGGAACATTGCGGCCCTGATCGGGGACACAACGCCGAACCGGCACCACGCCGCCGTGGTGGTGTCGCTCATGATCGGCTTCGGCGAGTCCGTGCGGACCCTTGGCCTGTTCGACGACTGGGACTTCGACGAAGTGGTGGCCCACTACGGCGCGCTGGTCCAGGCCCAGATCGACGCCTTCGCGGCGCCTTAGCCGCTCAAAGTGCAACGCGGGGTCACTTACGGCCCATCCGGTGCCCCAACACGGGCCGTAAGTGACCCCGCGTTGCTTTCGAGAGAGTGTCGGCTCAGCGCAGCACGATGTCCACGGGGTTCGCCTCGGAGCGCCATTCACCGGGGACGCCCGGGCCGCCGATCACCGGGGCCGTGAGCACGCCGGAGCGGTTGGTCCGCTTGTCGCGCAGGATCTCGGTCACTGAGCCCAGGTGCCGGGAAAGGTCGATGACGTTCTCCGGTGCGGCCAGGAGCAGCTGGAAGCCGAATTCGTGCAGCGCCTTGATGCCGGCACCGGCGAATTCCTCGGAGGCCAGGACGAAGGCCTCGTCCATCATGACCGTGCCGTAGGTGGTGAAGCCCTGCTCGGCGATGCCCAGCTGGTAGCTCAGCGCCGCGGCCATGATGAAGGCCGTGAAGCGCTGCCGCTCGCCTCCGGACATGGAGCCGGTGTCCGCGTGCATGAAGACGTCGGCC